>JAZSEM010000008.1:0-6592 GCA_045531695.1 Akkermansia sp. | reverse complement strand
GGTTGCCGAGCTTTGCCTCGGCTTAAGGCGCGGGCGTGAACGGTAGCTTAAGCTACGCATATCCGCGGGTGAAAGCCCGCCTGTTTTATCACTTAGTCCTTCGTAACTCGTAACTAGTCCTTCCTTACAAGCTCCAATTTGTAGAGGCTTCGACGAACATAAAGGGCTGTGTCGAGTTTATAGAGATTTCTGAATCGTTTGAGCTCTTCTCGAATTTAAGCTTGCTATGTGTGGGGGGTATGCTAGTATGTAGACATTATTCCGCAATTTTTTCGCGCTTGTGCCGTGAGCGCGTATTAATACAGATAGCAACGCCAATTTTATGAACGAGATGAAGAAAGTATGGTTAATGACCCTGGCACTGCCGGGATTGGTGGCGGCAGATGCCGTTCACCAGTCGTCTGACGGTCGTCGGGTAGTGATAAAATTCGATGAACCGGTGGTGCCGCTCAGTGTGGTACAGAATGGTTGGAACGAGGCCGCCTCTGCTCAGGACAGGGGGCTCGACCTCTTTGATATCACGGGTGATGCCGGGTTTGCGCCCGAGGCTCGCTGGATTGATCAGGACCGCCTGCAACTCAGCTACAAGAAGGGGTTTGTCGGCAGTACAGTCTACCGAGTGGCATTCCGTCCCGGCTTTGCCAAGTACCTGAGTGGCAAGGCGATGCCCGAGAGCTCGTTTGAGTTCAGTTATCAGGGCATGGAGTTGAGTCATGCAACGGTTACAGCGGGGCTGCCGCATGCCGCAGCCTGTGTATATGTCGAAAATCCGCTCACGCGTGCGCAAATCGATTTTTCCTCGCAGAGTGCGGTGACATACGTGTTCCGCGAGGTGGTGAACAGTCGCTTGGGCTCACATGAATCCGGGCGCTATGGCCGCACGGTGAAGGGGGTGCCCACTCAGGCGAAGTTGCGCCACCTGGATCCGCATTACGCTTTCCGCGTACTGTTCGGTAAACGCAAACCGGGCGAAATGAAAGCCGAGGAACTCGCTGCCCTTTCGCTCGATACACCCATTCCCGGCTATGTGCTGGTGCAGCCCGAGGGGGAACTGCCGGGCAGTTGCTCGTGGGAGCTGAGCGTTGACCCCGACGAGGGAACAGACCTGCTGTTCGGTACGTTCAGTACCAAGCCGTCGAAGGCCCCCTCGCTCTCGGTGGGCTGTGCTCTGTCTGAGCAGCAGTCGGGTAAGGAAGCCGGGACGGTGGAGCCGTCCGTGGATATGATGCTCCGCTTCGGTGTGCCGGTTCTGAAGTCTGAGCTGGTGGATATCTACCGCAGCATTTCCCTGACCGTCGGTGGCGTGGCTGCTGTCAGCAGCGAAGACGGCCGCAGCAAGACCGTTACTCTGCCCGATGGTAAGACCCTGAGTTTTGTGCTGCAGGAGCCCGAAGCGCAGAAGGAGGCTATCGTGAACCACATGACCCCTGCCACCGAGCAGAAGGAGGAAACGCAGACCGCCTACAGCTACGACCCGCCCATTGTCAGCGAAATGAATCTGAAGGTGCAGGGGAGTGCGCCCTTCCCGCATGTGGTGGACGTCACGCTGCCGGCGGGTACTCGCGCCATGCTGGGGGCCGTGAGTCGCGAGGACATTACCTGCCGTCTGTCACTCACGCCGGCTGTGCCGGTGCTGGAGAGCTCGGAGCTGTCGACCCCGCTTATGCTGCCCCTTGCCGGTAATCATGAGCTGCGCCTGAAGGGGTGCAACCTGAGCTCTCTTCAGGTGAGCGCCGCCCGACTGACACCTGAGCAGGCGCTGAAGTACCTGCCTACGCTCAGCAAGAACCATTTCAGCCGTGTGGATGCACTGGTGGAGGCTCAGTACGAGCTTGCCCGACTCCGAACCCGTCAGGCCATCAGCGCGAAATTGGTCACCAAGGATGATATTCGCCGACATGAGCGCCAGGTGGCTAATGCCCTGAGCAATATCCCCAATGTGGCCGCCCTGCGTAAGTTGATGGACGGCGTGGAGTTCAGCGCTGAACAGACAATCACTCCCACAGGTGAGGGGATTGAAGGGGTGCGCACGGTTGAAAGTGTGGTGAACCTCGATACACTCATGGGTGGCAAGGCTCTGCCCGGGTACTACCTGGTGTCGGTGCGTCGTACTCCCACGGCAGATGTGCAGCAGCAGCTGAAGGCCGTGGGGGCGGATGTCGCACTCTTCAATTCCGAGCAGTGGTTTGCCGTGTTGCTGACCGACCTCAACCTCTTTGCCGGGACGGATGCTCTGGCCGTCACCCGCCTGAGCGATGGTTGCCCGGTGCAGCAGGGGCAGCTCCTGCAGGACGGGAAGGAACCCTTGGCCGTGCAGAATGCCGTGGCCGTGGTGCCGCCCCATCCCGCCCGCCGCGGCAGCCGCTACAATGAGGCTCGCTGGCTGGTCATGCAGTGTGGTGATGACTATCGCCCGATTCTGTGGCGGAATAACAGCACGGATTTATCGACTGACAGTCGCATGGAACTGGTGTGCGATCGCGGGATGTACCGCCCCGGCGAGACGGTGCATGTGCGCGGTATTCTGCGCAGTGTGAGCCCGCAGGGCGAGGCCGCTCTGCCCAGGGACGTCAGAACGGTTTCCGTCACGGCTCGCAAGCCCAATGGCGAGGTGTTGCAGCAGAAAAATCTGCGTGTGAATGCGCACGGAGCCTTTGAGTATGACTTGGTACTGCCGAGTGGCGATGAAGATGTGACCGGTGACTACCGCATCATGATTCAGAGCGGTAACTATAGGGCCTATGCCTATGTGCCCTGTCAGGTGTTCCGTCGCGATGCCTTTGAGGTGAAGACCGAACTGACCATGGACTCGGTGCGTCCCTCGGAGTACAGCCTTAAACTGACCGCTACCGACCTGAACGGCACGCCCTTGAGCGGTGCCACGGCCAAGGTGCAGACAAACCTGCAGCTGAACGGTACCGGGAAGCCGTCTACTCCGACCACGCACAACCTGACACTGGGGGCTGACGGTACGGCCACCATTACCGGTAAGGTGGGCGACATGCCCGACAATGCGGTGGATAGCTGGCTGAGCGTGACGGGTGAGGTGGCAAACGATCGACAGGAGATGCGTCGCCTGCCCGGTGTGCACCGCAATTTCTACCCGGCCGATTTCGTGGCCCAGTGGTCCGATAGCGACAGGCTGACCTTGCAGAGTGTGGCCGACAATGAGCACAAGGTTCTCAATCGTGAGCAGTCGGTGCATCTGCGCCTGATTTCCCGCCTGCCGCGCGAAAAGAAGTTCCCCAACGGGGTTATGATAACAGATTCGGTTCGCCTGCCGCTGTGGGAGGGGGATGTCACCGTGCCGGCTGATTGCGGGCAGGGCATGAGCACCGGGCTCTATGAGCGCTGGCTCCGATTTGCCGACAGCCTGAACCGCTCGCCGGAGCATGCTAATCCGCCCATGATTGTGGAGCTGACCGCAACCGATGCCGCCGGGCGTAAGCTCGCGCAGACTTTCCGTCCTTATCGTCCCCGCCGTGAGTACAGTCGCCCCGGCCACATGAACTTCGGCAGTTGCAAGGCCGAGGTGGACGGCGCTGCGCTGAAGGTGCAGGCCTGGTTCCGCAATGGCGGGCAGGTAGTGGCTGTGTTGCGCTCGGTGCGTGGTGTGCGTGCTCTGCCTGTGCAGCAGGTGAAGGAGGGGCTCAATGAGTTCAGCCTGCCCCTGCAGCCCGGCGAGACCGGTGAGGTTCAGCTCTGTTTCATGCAGGCGGTGCAGAAGTCGGTGTACGACCGTTTGGAGTCGCTCAACACCTCCGTCAATGTACCGAATGCTGCCGCTGCTCTGAAGGTGGAGCTGGTTCTGCCGCAGCAGAGTCCCCGCCCCGGTGAGCGCATTTCCCTCTCCGGTAAGGTGCTGGGGGCAGACGGTCAACCGGCTGCAGCTCAGGTGACTCTTTTCGCGGTGGATGCCGGCATGCTTTCCGTCAACCGCTACCGCGTACCGAACCTGCTGCAGTCATTCACCCATGTATGGGTACCGGGCTTCAATCCGCGCGAGAACCTGTTGTCGGTGCCCGGTGAGAACATCGGCACGGAGCTGATGCGTGGTGTGTGGTGCGGTGAGCTGATTGGTAAGGATGGCTCCGTATCGCCGGCTCCTGTGAGCTACGCGCCACGGATGTACCGTAAGCGCAGTGCCGCGGTTTACGGCATGAAACGTGCTGCTATGGCAACGAATGGCTATGCTGTGGAGAAGGAATCTCTTGATTTGGCCGTTGAGGCCGATGCTGTCGGCGGTTTGGGTGCTGCGGACGAAGATGTGGTAATGGAATGTGCCGAGCCCATGGCCATGGAATGCGCTCCACCTATGTCCAATGCCTCTGTAAAAACAAGCGGTGCTGTCGCCGAAGGTGGTGCTGATAGCGGAACCACAGCTCCGCGCCTGCGCACCAACTTTATTCCCGTTGCGGTTTGGGCTCCTGCGTTGAATACGGATGGTAACGGTACCTTTACCACTGAGGTGACGCTGCCCGATACCTTCACCACCTACAAGGTGTTTGCTCTGGCGCTGGGGGCTGATGGCAAGACCTTCGGCAACGGAGAAGGGGAGTTCACGGTGAATCAGCCGGTCATGCTTACCCCCGGCACCCCGCTCTTCATGAGTCTGGGTGATGTACTGCGCCTGCCGCTCACGGTGACCAATGCCACGGATGCCGAGGGTACCTGGACTGTCAGCCTGGAGGGTGCGGCTGCCCCGCAGCAGGTCACCCTGCAGGCGAAATCCACCACGACCCTCTACTTCGACTACACTGCTGCCGAGGAGGGCACCCGCAAGCTGCATTGGCAGGCTGTGGCCGCCGGTGGCAGCGATGCCGTGGAGGGCAGCTTTGATGTGCGGTTCCCCGCGCCGCTGCTGAAGGAGGCTCACCATCTTGTACTGCAGCAGGGCGCCGAGCCGCTGAAGGCTGCTGCACTGCTGGCTCCCGAGTTGGCCGGCTCTTCCCGTGGCGAAATGGAGGTTCTGCTCTCGGCGAACCCGCTGCTGCACCTCTATGGTTGCATGGAGCTGGTGCATAATCAGAGTTACCCCTGCTCGCACTACGGTGCCACAGCCATGATGAGTTGGATGCTCTATGACCGTCTGGCTCCCTTCAGCCCCATCATGGCCGAGACCTCTGCGGCCGATGCCCGCAACTATGTGAACCGCGGCATTACCGACCTGCTGAAAGGACAGCAGGAGGACGGCGGTATCTCCTACTGGCTGGGTGCTCGCAGCAGCAGCCCCTGGGCTTCTGCCTATGTCGCTCTGGTGCTGACTCTGGCTCAGGAACAGGGCTTTGCCGTGCCGGCGGAGGCTATGCAGCGCCTGCAGGACTACCTGCGCCATCAGCTCGAGCTCTCCCGCAAGCCGGAGCCCGTGGTGACGTTCTCGCCCTTTGACCTCTACGCCATCGGCCGCTCTATCGGTGACCGCGAGGTGGTGACGGCTGCTCTGGCCACTGCCCTCGGTAATGAGGAGAAGGACAGCGCTCAGGCTGCCATCTTCGGCCCGGCATTTGCCGGTTGCTGGTGGCGCCGGGACTATGCCGTGGCCAGTCTGCGTTTCCTGGCCGAGATGGATAAGGACAAGGAGAATATCCACGACGACTTCCTGCGCTGGATGCGCGCTGTGGGGCACGACTACCGCCATGCCACTACCTGGGATGGCGGGTGGATGCTCATAGCCCTGCACGAGTACCTGCGCCGCACCCCGGACTCTCAGGGGCAGGCTGTCGTCACTCAGCAGGACGGTACTCAGCTGACCCTCGGCAACGGCATGACCACTATTCAGCCTGTAGCCGCTCCCACGCTCGGGGAACAGCCGCTTACCCTCACCCCCACCGCCGGTACGGCGTACGTCACGGTCAAGGCCAAGGCTCTGCCCGACCGCACCGAGTACCCCGGCGTGACGGAAAAGGGACTACAGATTACCCGCATTTATGAGAAACGCGGCGACGATGGCGTGTGGCGCGAGGCTCGCGAGTTCAACGTGGGCGATGTGGTGCGCGTGACCCTCACCTGCGCCAAGGGGGACCGTGAGCTCAACTACTTTGTGCTCGAGGATTACCTGCCCTCCTGTATGGAGGCCATCAACCCCGAGGTCCCCTCGCAGGCCGCCGGTTTGGAGTGGCGCCCCTGGAGCCACTGGTTCGACCACAAGGAGTACCTCTCTTACCGCGTGCGCGGCTTCTGCACCCGCTGGGGTGGGCGAGACCTGCTCAACATGAGCTACTACGCCCGTGTCAAACGTGCCGGTGTGACCACTGCTCCTCCCGCCCAAGCTCAGCTCCTCTACGAGCCGCAGACCTACGGCCTGTCAGAGAACGTGGTCATTACCTCCAAGTAAGCATATTGTTACAGTCCTGTGAAAGCAGGGCTGTAACGCTGAGCTTCAGTTTCAATATCATTGCGCCCTTCGGGGCGCAATTTGTTATATTACAAAGCGAACCGAAGGTGAGCGGAATTCAAAAGCCCGAGGTACGAGGGCGGTAGCTCAATAGGCAGGGGCGTAAGCCCCTGCAGCGAGTACAAAAAGAACATGAGCCCTGAAGGGCGGCAGAAACGGCGCGTAATGAAATTGTCGCGTTATTTATGCCAACCTGCC
>JAZSEM010000003.1:0-4754 GCA_045531695.1 Akkermansia sp. | reverse complement strand
TGGTTAAGACGTTCTAAAGGATCTCCTAAAGTACTAATTCTTTCTAATTTAAACTCCTCATCAAAGAACCCGGGAAAGCGCATAACTCTATTATACCATACCCTTTAGATAAAATAAAGAGTTTTTAGAGATTCCCAAATTGCTCTTTGTCGGAGCGAAAAAGCTTGCATATTGCGGTAAAGTCCGTATACTTGCCGGCCGAATTAAGCCCATGAGCAGGAGTACCAGACAAGCCTTTGTAGCCACAATCCCCGTGATGACGGGGTATCTGGCTCTGGGGTTCGGCTTCGGGATTATGCTCAACGCAAGCGGTTTTCCGGTCTGGCTTGCCCCGGTCATGAGCATCACCATGTACGCCGGGGCCATGCAATATGTGGCCGTGGGGCTGCTGAGCAACGGAATTGATCTGCTGACCGTAGGCCTGACCACCTTTCTGGTGAATGCGCGTCACTTATTCTACGGCATTTCCATGCTCGATAAGTTCAAGAGCACGGGCAAACGTACCCCCTACCTGATTTTTGCGCTTACCGACGAAACCTATTCCCTGCTGTGCCGGGAGGTACCGCACATTCCGCTGACGGAGCGCAAGCATTACTACTTCTGCATCTGCTTTTTCAACCACTGTTACTGGATTGCCGGCTGCACGCTGGGAGCGGTAACGGGGGCTCTGGTGACGTTCAACAGCAAGGGAATCGACTTCGTTCTCACGGCACTGTTCATCACGATTTTCATTGAGCAGTGGCGCAGTGCCAGGAAACACTACCCCGCCATCATGGGAGCTATAGTCACCGCTGCGTGTCTGGTGCTATTCGGCAAGGAACACTTCATGATTCCCGCCATGTTCGCCATTCTGATTTTGCTCTGCATTCATAGGGAGGAGGTAAGTCATGGTTAACGCTCACACATTCTATGCCATTGCCGTCATGGCGCTGATTACGGCTCTGCTGCGATTCCTGCCCTTCCTCATCTTCAAGGGCAAGGCATCCACCCCCAAGCTTGTGGAAAAACTGGGGCGTCTGCTGCCCAGCGCCGTCATTGCCATGCTGGTGGTCTACTGCCTGAAGGACATGAACTTCTCGACCACCGTCGACTACCTGCCGGCCATCATTGCCGGGCTGCTGGTGGGTGTGCTCCATGTGTGGAAGAGCAACACCCTACTCAGCGTCATCAGCGGCACCGTGTGCTATATGCTGCTGGTTCAGTACGTATTCTGACCTGCGCGAGTCTTTCTCACTGAGCGTAGCTGTGCACGCTCACGATGTTCGGCAGCAGATTCACCACAAAGAAGGTAATGAGCACCGCCACAAATCCGGCCAGCAGCAGACCGCGACGCCAGGCCGGCGAGGGATTCGGCAAG
Organism: Akkermansia sp.; assembly: GCA_045531695.1. GTDB lineage: Bacteria > Verrucomicrobiota > Verrucomicrobiia > Verrucomicrobiales > Akkermansiaceae > Akkermansia. Next base: position 3,397 of record JAZSEM010000003.1, on the reverse strand, counting down.
TGGAAATAAATGAGGTACACCAGCCAGGTAATGAGAGCCCAGACTTCCTTAATATCCCAGGCCCAGTAGCGAGCCCAGGCGGCATCCGCCCACAGGGCACCGCTCCACAACCCGAAGGTCAGGAAGGGGAAGGCCAGTCGCACCACCTCATCGGCCGCACGCAGAGCTACCTCGCCCTTGCTGAAGGACAGCAGAACCTGCACGGCAGAAACCGCCAGCAGGCCATAGGCAAGCACATAGCTGGTGACATGAGGAGCGAACCACGGGGACTGCAGAGCGGGCATCTGGCGCCAAGTGGCCTGCATGGGCATGCACAGAGCGCCCACCATGGCTACCACCGCCACCCCGGCAAAGCAGGCGGTAAGCTCCACGCCACGCACACGGCGCATGTAGAGAGCAGCCGGTCCCAGCACCAGCGGGAAAAAGCAGAGCACGTGCCTCATGTTACCGAAGGGCAGCGACTGAGCCAAGCTCCAGTTCGCCACCAACAGCGCCAGGGCTGAGCACCAGCCCGCCACCTCCAGTGAACGAGCCACCATACTGCGCCCCATCACTGCGGTCACGAGCGTGGCCAGATTGAGCAAAAGTATACCGATAGTAAGAGTTGTGATGAAAACCGTCATGCCTCCATCTCCTTTCCGTCTTCAGCCACGGGAGCGACAGGTTCCTCGCGGCGCCACCAGCACCAGCAGGCCGTGCAGAGAATGATGCCCACCATACCCACCAGAGCCGGTATACGGCCGGGGGCACGGCGCAGTTGCAGGGTAACCAGCGTGCTGCGCCCCATGGGGGTGTAGGAGTTCAGGTACATGAGCCAGCCCTTGCACTCCAGCGGGGAATTCACCCGCACCTGTTCATCGCGCACCTCGGGGCGCCCGCGATAGGAGGTCTCGATATGCAGAGCCGCGCTGTAATCCTTCACGGCACGCTCATCGCGCATCACCATGCGCACCGGCTCACCCGGCAGCAGCAGGTAGGGCTGGGGCATGTCGGGCGACATACGCAAATCTTCCATCGCCCACAGCTCATCGCCATAGCGCAGGCAGTCCACCTCGGGCTGCGGGTGCCCCACCGGCTCCCACTTATCGTCCTGCCAGACATAGAGCGTGTAGCTGTCTTCACCGTAGAAAGTTGTGCTGAAGGAGTCCACCCGCAGCGTGAACGGCAGCAGAATCTTTTCCCCCTCGGGAGTCATCACCTCGCAAATACTCACGCGACCGTTGGAGGGCAACTGAGCAATGGCTGTCTCTGCCCACAGGTAATCGGCATAGGCACCCAGCCCCACGAGGGCCAGGCTCCAGTGCAGCGCCGCCAGCCACAAGTGGCGGCGCATGAGCTTAAGAACAAAAAAGCCGAAGATGCCGGTGAAAAGCCCACCAACCACAGCCGTACAGGCCATGCCCAGCGCACCGAACCACATCACGCCGCCCAGCATGGCGTACTCCACCGCGCGGCAGCCATACTGCCACAGCACCACCAACCCGGCACAGGCAAAGAATGTGCAGATGAACCCGCACACAAACTGAGCCCTCTGCCCGCCTGCTATGCGCCACCCGCCCCACAGGCACAGCAGCACCGCCACCACACCCACGACCATCATCAACCAGCTGTGGTAAACGGCAGGAACGCCAATCAGCGGAAAACCGCCTACCAACAGCAGCAACAACGCCACACCCATCAGCATGAGTGTGGCTTTTATCAAACTGTATTTATTACGCAATTTGTAACAGGTATTTTATCATTAGAAATGCCAGGTACCGCTGAAGGTGCCGTACATCGACTCGGTCTTCTGCGTGCGGTACCGCGGACTGTGGTACACAGCACCGGCAAAATAATCGATTCCGCCGTGGGACACACCCACACCGAGCTGCACCTCCACCTGCCAAGGCTTGCGACTGCAGGTCTGGTCAAAATGGTGCACCACGCCGCCGTCAATCGTGATATCGTGAGCCACAAACTCGGTATACACACTGGCGACCAGGAAATACGACGTTTCCTCGCGCTGATAGGCCGGCTTATCGAGCAATCCGATACCGTAATTACCGGCGCGATTGCCATTCACCTGCATGGCAGCGGGCAGGTTCACACCATAGCGCACGCTCAGACCGGCGCCACCGCGTATGAAAGCTGTACCTACCTCCTCGCGGGTGAAGAATGTGGCATCTGTTGTCCAGCCGTTACCACAATCAAACTCCAACCAAGGGATACGGAAATCCTGACGGGAAGTCAGCTGCACCGTCACCTCCGAGGGCACCTGATCGCCCCAGCCATCCCAGGTCTGCATGCCACAGGCCTCGTGCAGGCCGTTCTGGGAATAGCGGGAAAGAGAGGGATTGCCGGTCGTGCCGACCTGCAGCTCCACCGAAGTGCCGAAATCCTCGCCCCTGAGCAGATAGGCAGCACCCACGGCCATGTAGCCGGCGTAGGGGTGCTCGTTCGGCACAGCACCGTCGGTGTGGGTCTCGGGCGTGTAGATATCCTGCACCAGTGAAATACCCCAGGCATCGCCATTCGCCAGGCTCTGCGCATAATCAATGCGGGTACCGTGCGAGTAATTGCCATCGTTGCCGAAGGCAGAGTCATTCTCAAACAACACGCGCAGGTGGTGCTGCGGCATGGTCGTGTAACCGGGCTCACCCGGTTGTGCAATTGGATTATAATGCCCGGCCAACAGCGAACCGCCGACCATCACTGCCCAAGGTATAACGCTCATGCCCATGAGCATACTCCTTTTTTGCCGCACTGGCAAGCCCAAACTGAAAGATTAACATATGAGTTGGAACAATGAGAGGGGTAGAGCTATTTTGACGGATAAATTGGAGCATGTCCCGCCATCCCCAAGGCGCCAGCCTTGGTCTTCACCATGCGCGCAGCGCAGTCTTCACCACCGTGCGCAGCACGGTTCTTCACCGCGGGCTTCAGCCCGCTTTTCACCCGGCCGAAGGCCGTTAAAAAGCATTTATCCCTTGATCGCCAACAGCGAGCCATACTTTAAAACCCGCGCTTGCGCGGGTGACATATAATAGCCTTGGGCGTAAGCCCAAGGTAACCGATAATAAAAAATATGAGAACCCACACTTGTGTGGGTGGCATAAACCGTTGATACAAAATGGTGCCATGTATTCACCGTATTATATCAGAGCCACCGTTTATGCCACCCGCACCCTGTGCGGGTTCCAATATGTTTTTCATTGCTAACCGGGGGCTTACGCCGCCCGGCTACCATATGCCACCCGCGCAAGCGCGGGTTCTGATATTAGGCGGGCTTTCGCCCGCGGATATGCGTAGCTTATTCCACCGCTACTGCCTTGAGCTTTCAGGCGCGGGCGGCAGCTTATGCTGAGCTTTGCTATCTATGCGCCGTAAGGCGCGAAACTCTCAAATTCGTATGTCGGAA
>JAZSEM010000074.1:0-11259 GCA_045531695.1 Akkermansia sp. | reverse complement strand
GGCTGCTGCCCGCGCTTTAAGGCGCGGGCGTGAACGGTAGCTTAAGCTACGCATATCCGCGGGTGAAAGCCCGCCTGTTTTATCACTTAGTCCTTCGTAACTCGTAACTAGTCCTTCCTTACAAGCTCCAATTTGTGGAGGTTCCCACATTGTAGATTACCTCATTACTTTCCCTTCTCATCGTCCCACAGCACAACGTGCAGGCGATCGCCCAGTCGCACGCGGTGGCGCAGGCAGAGCTCGGCCACGGTGGGACGGGCAGCGGTCAAATCGGCGCGGGTGGATGCGCAGGGCATCAGGATAATCCGCTGTTGCGGCAGGTTCAGGGCAGCGATGGCGGGCCAGTCCACCTCGCTGCTGACCACAAACTTAAACCAGGCTCGCTCAGTGGCAACGAAATCCGCCAGAACCGCCGGGCAAATAGCCTGCTCCGGGCTATTGCCGGAGTGTGCCAGCTTGGGGGATACATTCCACTGGTTCACGCGCTCGGCCAGCACAGGAGTGGGCGGCAGCGTGCCGTTGGTCTCCACCTCCACGTGCATGTCGGCCGGCAGCAGGGCGAGCAACTTCTCGATATCGGCAGCCTGCAGCAGCGGCTCACCACCGGTGATGACCAGAGAGAGGCAGTCGTAGCTGAGCACGCGAGCGGCCACCTCGGCCACGCTCAGTTCACAGCCGGACAGCCAGCTGTAGCGGGTATCGCACCAGCTGCAGTGCAGATTGCAGCCCGCCAACCTCAGGAACACCGCCGGTGTGCCGGTGCGGGGGCCTTCCCCCTGCAGGGAATAAAATATCTCGGGCTCGGATTTCAGGCGTGCAATATTCATGGCTCTGTGCTATACTGTGGCGGTACAAAAGGGTTCATACCAGAACCGAGCCGTTGCGTCAACCGCTTTTTCACTGAATATTACGTTTTTATCATGAGTTCCCCCGCACCATACCGAGTTCTGTTCGTCTGTCTGGGCAATATCTGCCGCAGCCCTGCCGCCGAAATCATCTTCAACGCCGTAGCGGCAGAGGAAGGATTGGCCGGGCTGGTGCAGGCAGACTCCTGCGGCACGGCCTCGTACCATACCGGCAGCCGCCCCGACCGCCGCATGCTCGCAGCACTGGAGCGCGCGGGCTATACCTACGGCGGCCACCGTGCCCGTACCTTCCGCCGGGCAGATTTCAGCGACTTCGACCTCATTGTACCGCAGGATGAGTACAACGAGCAGGACATCCTTTCCCTCTCCCGCAACAGTGCAGATGCCGCCCGCGTGCGCGGCATGTGGCAGTGGTTCGCTGCGGACGAGCGCGAGCGCTCAGTTCCCGACCCCTATTACGGCGGGGCGGAGGGCTTCGATGCCGTGGTGGCACTCCTGACCCGCAGCATGCGAAAACTGGTCGCTGAGCTGAAAGATAAGCTCATTCAGGCCTGACAAGTAGGGAATTGATACTTTGTTTTGGGCAAAAATGTCGATTTTACTTGCATGAACAGCCCGAAAAGGCTAGAATGCACAGTACAGGAAAGGAGACGATGATGAGGAAACCCACAGTATTTGCGATTCTGATTTCACTGGCAAGCGGAGCCCTGTTGGTGACGTGTACGCAGCGCTATGGTTCGGTAGCGCAGGAATCGGTTGCCGAAACCCTGACATCCGACGTCATTGCCGTGACTCCCTGTATACCGGGTTTCCTGCTGGAGCCGGAGCAGATTCACCGCCTGAGCCCGGGAGAAACGCGCCACCTGCGCACCATCCTGCGCCATGGCGAAATGCGCGTGGTACACGAGAGCCACTACCGCGACAACAACCCCGGCCTGCGGGAGGATATGGTCAAGGGCGTGTTCTACCTTTATGGCAGCAATTACCAGTGTCTGGGTGGTCGCGTGGAGGGCGACAAGGTGTTGATGGACGACATTGAACTTTCAGAGGACGACAGCCGCGACCTGTACCGCCTGCTGCTGCCCCACCTGCGCAAGGTGGTGGATATACGCCCATGAGCAGGAGCCGCCAATTGGCCGCTGCCCTGTTGCTCCTTACCCTGAGTGCCTGCCAGCAGCAGCCCCCGCCCCCGGAGGGGATTTACCCCGCTCCCGATACCTCATTCATAGGCCGTCGCCTGCAGCAGCGCCTGACAACCGAACAGGCGGATGTAGCGGTGATTTTCATCGGCGGTTTTACAGAGCAGGTACTGACCCACCATCGCCGCGTGTACGAGTGCATGCCACCCCTACCCACCCAGGGCAAACAGGTGCGCGCCTTCTACGCCTGGGATGGCGGGCGCGGTTGCCTGTTCTTCCACAGCACCTCGCTCATTCAGCGGGATTTACGCGCCTTCCTGCAGGCCAACCCCGGGGCTGACCTCGTGTTTGTGGGGCACAGTTACGGTGGCTCCGCCATCATGGATGTGCTGCGACACCTCAACACCCCGCACGGGCGCACCGTTGTTGTCACGCTCGATGCCGTAAGCTGCCGCGAGCGCTCCCACCCGCGCGAACGCGCCGAGGGCGTGGACTACTGGGTAAATGTGTACTGCCAACCCTACCGCCACTTCAAGGATTTAGCGGCTGCCATTGGCGGCCCGTGGCGGGAATGCCCGCAGGCAGACCTCAACATCGTATTCAGCGGGCAAGAGCGTGACCGTGCCGACCGCCGCTACCAGCATGCCCAGCCCCTGCCCCTGTTCGAGGACCGTGCACCCGGGCAGATTTACTCGGCCTACGAGCACATGGTCAGCGCCTGCAATCGCCTGCATGTGGGCCTCAAGAAGAAATAAGCCTGTAACTCCCGCAACCTCATGAGTACCGTCCCCCCTTGGCAACGCCTGCAAGAGAGTGCCGCCGAACTGGAGCAGCTCCGACCCGATTGTCGCGGCACCGTGCACCCGCTGGCGGTGGTGGACGGTGTGCTGGAGCTGGGCGAAGGTTCCGTGGTGAAGGCCGGTACCGTCATCGAAGGGCATGTGCGCATAGGCCGCAACTGCTCCATCGGGCCGAATGCCTACCTGCGCGGTCACGTGAGCGTGGGCGACAACTGCGTGATTGGCAATGCCGTGGAGGTCAAGAACAGCCTGCTGGGCAATCAAGTGTTTATATCACACCTCACCTACGTGGGCGACTCGGTGATTGAGAACGATGTGAATGTGGGCGGTGGCTGCATATTCAGTAATTTCAGGCACGACGCCGGCGAAATCCGCATGCCTTGGCAGGGCGAACTCCACGCCACCGGCACCAATAAACTGGGCTGTTACGTCGGCGATCACTGCCGCATAGGCTGTAAATGCGTGATTCTGCCCGGTCGAGTACTGCCCGCAAACACCCAAACCTACCCGGGTACTGTATATAAGGGCTAATCAGGTATCCCCATCAACTCGCCGCCTGCGGCGAGTTCTTCACCATGGCCGCAACGGCCATTCTTCACAACGGCGCAGCCGTTCTTCACTACAGGCCAAAGGACTGTTCTTCACGGTGAGGCGAAGCCGAACTTAAAAAGTCGCAGGCTCAATATCACTGCGGCACCGGCCGCAATTTCACTCTCGCGCAGCGTGAATATCACTGCGCCCACAAGGGCGCAGTTCAGAACCCCACATGTCAAACCGTTGAGAGCAATCGAGCCAAGCCTAAAACTTCGCAAATCGTAAATCCGAAATCGCAACTCAAATTTGGGCTTCACTTTACGTTATCAGTGTGCTATAATACGCGAAACACCGAGTGTTCCACACGTTAACTCACTACGATTTATGACGCCGAAACACATTGTTGCCGTTATCGACTACGGCTCACAGTACACGCAGCTCATCGTACGCCGCGTGCGCGAGCTGGGCTTCCTGGCCAAGCTCTATGCGCTGGAGGACCTGCACGAAATCAGCAATCCCGGGGCTATCATCCTTTCCGGTGGTCCCCGCAGCACCTCCGAGCCCGATGCCCCCGATATTGACTTCGAGTGGCTGACCTCCTTCAACGTACCGATTCTGGGCGTATGCTACGGCATGCAGCTGCTCAACATCAAGACAGGCGGTACCGTTCGCAGCAGCAACAAGCGCGAGTACGGCCCCGCCGCCCTGATTCCCGAGAAACTCGAGGGTCTGTACGCCGATATGTCCCCCTCCTCTCAGGTATGGATGAGCCACTCCGACACCGTGGATCACCTGGCCGACAACTGCAAGGTCATCGCCCGCAACAGCGACGGCGTGCCCGTATCCCTGCAGTGGGGCGACTCCATGTTCGGTATTCAGTTCCACCCCGAGGTGACTCACTCCCACGAGGGCCGCACCATCCTGAAGAACTTCCTTTCCCACGCCAAAGAGCTCGCCCCCTTCGACATCGGCGACTTCAAGCGTGAACTCATCGAGGACATCCGCGCCAAGGTGGGCGACAAACAGGTAGTTTGCGGTGTATCCGGCGGTGTGGACAGCACCGTGCTCGCCGTGCTCCTGCACGAGGCCGGCGTGAATGTACGCTGCATCTTTGTGGACAACGGCCTGCTGCGTAAGGACGAGGCCAAGGAGGTTCAGGCCAACTTCGAGCGCATGGGCGTGAAGATTGAGACCGTGGACGCCAGCGAGCGATTCCTGGCTGCTCTGGCCGGCGAGACTGCTCCCGAGAAGAAGCGCCGTATTATCGGCAACCTCTTCATCGACGTGTTCTGGGACGCCGTGGGCGACGCCGAAATGCTCGCACAGGGCACCCTGTACCCGGACGTGATTGAGAGCGCCAGTAACGCCAAGAGCAAGGCCTCCGTCATCAAGACCCACCACAACCGCGTGGAGCGCGTGCTTAAGATGCAGGAGGAAGGCAAGGTTATCGAGCCGCTCGCCTTCCTGTTCAAGGACGAAGTTCGTGAGCTCGGTGCCTCCATGGGCATTTCCCACGACATCCTGTGGCGCCACCCCTTCCCGGGCCCGGGTCTGGCCGTGCGCTGCCCCGGCGAGGTGACCAAGGAGCGCCTCGACATCATCCGCGAGTGCGACGCCATCTTCATCGGCACCCTGCGCAAGTGGGACTGGTACGACAAGTGCTGGCAGGCCTACGCCGGTCTCATTCCCGTGAAGACCGTGGGTGTGAAGGGCGACGAGCGTTCCTACGAGTTCGCCACCAACCTGCGTGCCATTGTGTCCGAGGACGCCATGACCGCCGACTGGGTACAGCTGCCCTACGACCTGCTGCGCGAGGCCTCCAACCGCATTCTCAACGAGGTGAAGGGCATCAACCGCGTGCTGTTCGATATCAGCACCAAGCCCCCGGCATCCATCGAGTGGGAGTAAAGGGATTGACGATTGACGAATTTCAAGTCAGGCTTGCTGCCGCACACGTACAGTAGTCAACACCTGACATCGTCCCCCTGAAAAAAATCAGAGCCCTGTTTTCGCGGGGCTCTGATTTTTTTCTGTTTTACGGTTCAGTATGAATAACGGCCGATGCTGACAGGCCATATACCTGCGGTTCATACATGAGCAACCCCTGCGCGGGCGGAGCGGTGGCTCTGCCGGCAAACTTCACGCGGGCGTAGTATGTCATTTGCAGCGGCTCATGACCGAAACGGCGGGTACGGAAACTGCGCACGCTGTGCGGCAGATATTCCCTGTGGTCGAAATATTCGCGCCATGGCAGGAAGGAAAGCCCTGCGGCCTGTGACGGCACATTGGGGTTGATAGCCTCCATACAGGCAGGCAGGTAGTCCTCCAGCGCCACATACTGCGCCAGGCTGTTGCTACCGCGGCAGGTAAGAGTAACACGCACCACATCCCCCACGCGGAATGCATCGGCCTCGTGCCATACACCATCTGTCCCGCATTTCTCGTACCGTCGGGTAAGTTGCAACCCCTTATCCGCCACACCGGGGAAATCAGTCTGCTGCGGCAGAGCCTTTGCACGCAGGCTGATGAATGCCGTACCGTCCACAGCCGTAAGGGTAGCAGTCTGCTCAGCGCTGAGGGTGACCGGGGTGCACCCGAGTGTGAGCTCATGCCCGTCGGCAGTTGCGAGTGTAGCGCTTGTTTCGCGCTCAGCCACCGTGAGCCGGTACTCGTGCAGCGCGATAAACACCCAGCCGCTGTCCCAGGTGGAAAGACGTTCCGTCCCCGCCGCCACGTGCTGCAGCCACCGCATGAACGCCGGGTAATGGTCACGCTTACCGCTGCGCAGCTCTGAAATCAACTTCAGGCAGGAGCCGGCATACCTGCTGCGGAATCCGCCATGCACCGGTGCAGCACCGGCGGCAATCTCTGCCAGAGCGGCATCCTGAATCACATTATCATGGCAGGCACGCCCCACAGCATAGCGGGTGAACACACTCTTTTCCTTCTGATTGTCCGGCTCCCTGAGAAGATAGGCCCGCAGGCGCTCCATGGCTCCGGGCGGCAACTCGTAGCCCAGTTCCCCGGCAAAAGTCATAACCAGGGCTGCGTGAGCCGAGGCCCAGTAACAGCTCTCGCCACCATCCCAATATCTCAGGCCGCCGTCAGGCTGCTGACGGCTCAGCAGCACGGCCAGCGTATTCTGCACCACCTCACGTACCTCGGCGGCAGTCTTCTGCCGCATGCTGACATCATACGCCGCCAGACGCTCATGCAGCAACCAGGGCAGCAGATTCGATGAGAGTTGCTCCGTGCAACCATAGGGGTAATTGAGCGCGAAGTTCAGACAGTGCTGCAACTGCAGCAGCGGGTCAGCGCTCACCACCACCTCCACCTGCAGATGCCGCCCCCGCCGCAGCTCCGGCGCCAACAGCTCCACCACCCGCAGGGGAGCATCCCCCGCGCGCAAGCGCAGGCGGTGAATCTCCTGCAGCAGCGGAGCCGGGAAACGCAGCGGGAAAGCCCCCTGCACCGCATCGCCGCCATTGCTCCCCACGGCCTGCCATTGCAGCGTACACTCACCCTCAGCCAAGGCGGTGTAATCAAAGTACAGGGTTGCACTCTGCCCGTCTGCCAGAGCAACCTGCTGAGCCTTCTCGCAACCCTGCAACGTGACAGACCAGCTCCCCCCGCTCCCGCTGTTGTTGGTGATAGTGACCGGCAGGCGCAGGGAATCGCCCACACTCATGAAATGCGGTGTACCGGGAGTGAGCATGAGGGGCTGAACCACAGTAAGCGCTGCCTCACCGCTGCCGGCGCTCTTACCGTCCCGCCCCAGCACCACAGCTATCACGCGGTAAGTTGTCAAGGAATCCGGCAGCGTGAGCCCGGCACGGAACCGCCCCTCGGCATCGGTGCGCAACTCCGGTAACCAAAGCGGAGTGGGGATAAAATCGCGGCGCAGGCGGTAGTCACGCACATTCCCCCGGCCGTCCCCCGCATCCTCCCACAGAGCATCAACCTCTGCCAGAGCCGATGCACGGAAAACTGAATCGGCGCTGTTGAAATACCTATGTGCACGTACTCCGTTCCACCCCGGAAACCCGGGTAGCGTGTAATAATTCATGGCCTCAGCAGCAGACCTTTGCATGAATGGCAGCGTACTCAGCAACAAATCCTCCTCTGCGGGGCCGGCAAAGCTCATTTCAGTTAGAGCGGCCCACCAGAAAATCCCCGTGGAAAATGCCGCCACAGGGTCCGGCAGGGTATACGAACTCAGGGAGAGCATGCCGGCATCGACCACATACAGGCAGAGCTCGGCATGAGCCGCCGGAGCCCCGCCGGGTAACAGTACGCGCCCGGCCAGTTCCACACGGCTGCCCGGGGCATGTACCTGCTGCGGCAACGCCCACTCCACGTGCAGTGCGGCAACGGTATAGGGAAGCGTTGTTCTGAAATGCAGCGCCTCAGTCTCGCTATAGCACCCATCTTTCCTCACCGGCAATACCAGCCGCCCCAGCACCTGACCGCCAATCCCCTGCGGCACAGGCAGCTTAAGCTGACGGGCACCCGCCTGAACCGGCACCGTACACACCCGGCAGGAGCGCGAATCCTGCATCACCAGCACGGCTGTACCATCGCAGCTGAAATCCACCGGCACCACCGGGCAGCCATCCTGAATCTCAGCCGGCACCTCGGGACAGTCGAGCGGCCGCTCATTCAGGTACGTTCTGTTCCCCGAATAGACTATGCCACTCCCACGCACGATACGCCCCGCCGAATCCCTGCCCTGTATGTTCAGGGTAAAGGATGAAGGCGGAGAAAAGGGGACACCCTCACGCTGCATGCGATTCATAAACTCGCGGATAATCGGCTTGAAATTTGTCTGCACGCCCTCCCGGCAATGAGCAGGCACCATCACCTGCTGCCGGTGAATGCAGCTCATGCGGCTCTCATACAGCAGCAGGCCGCCGGGCAGCTGCCTGCTCTCGTAAACAGGCGCATATAATTTGAGCTCCAGCTCCTGCGGCTGTTCCGGCGGGATATCCCCCTTTTCATCGGTCTTGAACAGACGAATAACAGGCTCCCGGCTGTAGGAACAGGAAACAGAAATACCGAAATCTGCCGGGTGCAACTCCAGATGTTCATCGAATGCCACGTACTCCTGCCGTTCATTGCACACGCTCCCTCTCACCCGCAGAGAGGTCCACTGCCCCTCCTCCCATTCGGGCTCAGGAATGACGGGAATCTCCAGCGTGGCACATCCGGCGGCATCCGTCAGCAGCTCCGACGTTCTCTCCTCCTTCCCCTGACTTACCTCGACCTTCAGGCGTCCATGAACCAGCGGCATACCATCATACTGCAGCGCCTGAACTTTCAGCGTGGCCAGCTCCGGGCGCACCGGTTCCGCCGTCAGTTCAGTCTTCAGATAAAAAGAATCGCGGCGGAACACCTCACAGTACAGTTGGTGAGTATACTCCGCATCATCCTGCTCGCTGCGCACCTCCACCTGCCACTCCCCCACAGCCGCAGCTGCATCCTCGGGCAGCTTCCACTCCAGCCCGAAAGCACCGTACTCATTGAGCGGTACCGTATGCTCCGCAAACACCTTTTCATTGTATTTCACACAGAGCTGCACCTCCTGCCCATGCGGCAATTCTAAATCGCCCCCCTCACCTGACCGGCGCAGGGCTCCGCGCAGGTGCACCACATCCCCGGGGCGGTAGAGCTCACGGTCGGTGAAAACATGCACAAAACCACGCGACGAATCATCTGTATCTGAATAAACACTGCCGAACACCGGGATATAGTCATCGCCGCTATGAATCAGCAGCGTGTCTGAGAACCTACAATTACCCGGCTGTTTTGCCAGCCCATTGCTCAGCTCATACGATTGCAGACATTCAATGGAATCATCAGGTCTGTACCTGTAGTGGTTGATTGAACCGCTCTCCACCGGGGAACCATCGCTCAGGCGGGTAACCAGTACCCGCTCCTCACCCAGACGGACAGCCCTCAAATCCGTGAGCATCACCACACAGCAGATTTCCGCATCGGCAGAGGCGGGGTCCGCCCCCAGAGCCCGCAGAGCCTGCTGCTGAGCGGCCCCGGCCTTCGCTTTCAGCGTAAGCAGGTACATACCCGGCTTGCTACCGAAACCGGGCACCTCATCCAGCGGCAAATCCTGCTCCGCTATGCTCAGCGGGTCCTCTCCCTCGGGTACAGCAAATTCCTTTTCCTCCCCGAGCAGAGATTGTACCTCACCGGGTATATCGTGTCCGCCGTTCAGGTCATCCTTCACAAGGACATACTGCCGGGCATCCAACCGGGCTGCCCGCACAACCACTGTATCGGCACCGACACTGCTGAACTTCAGCCGGTGCGGTCCATGCAGCGGCACGCGTATGGGGGAATCTCCCACCTCAGGCAGAGAAGGACGGAGCGGGTTCAGCACCACCGGCAACACACAATCCTGCGCCATGAGCAAACCACCCGCTGCAGTAATACCGCCCTTCACCGTCAGCTGCAGCGGCAGGGGTAGCTGCTGCGCACCATCCACCCATATATCGACACTCATCGTGCGATGGACAAACGCCTCCACATACCCCGAATGCCTGTCTTTCCACGGCAGCTTAACCCGCTCCGGCGCAGGCTCAAACGTCAGGCGCAACTTCTGATTACCCACCTGCAGCTCCCGGCTCAATCCATCTGCCGATGCCGTAGCCGCCACTCCGTTGCTCTCCACATGCAGGTGGCGGAAAATCTCCGCTGCTGTCTCTGCCGTCAGTGGGGCGTTGAAAAGCAATTGCAGCAGCAGGCGCTGCCGCCCCTCATGCCGCACCGGCCGGACTTCCGGCAGGCATTGCAGACTGCGCGGGAAAACGAACTCCGGGTTCCCCTCCTTCACCACCAGCCCCTGTGCATTTTCAACCTGCAGCCGGCAACGGCTACCGCTCAGGTCCTCCGTCGGCTCCACTATCACCATACCGGGCACCGGGCTGTCGGGATTCAGGGCAGACAACCCCTCCACGCTGGCAATCCGCCTCAGCAGATGCAGCCACTCGGCCTCCGTCAGATCTCCTGCCCTCACGCAGCGAGCCACTCCCGGCACCTCACGCAGCGTGCGCCCCGCCTCATCCTTCACTTCGAACCGGTACTTTGTTTCCGGCGCTGTCAGGCAATCAATTTTATCATAATACGGCTGTTGTACCGACAGCTTTGCCCCGCCCTTCGGCAACCCGCATGACAGTCCGGGCGCCTTAGTCTGCGTCAGTCTGCAGGGTGGGGAGCTGAACTCCACCACCGTCTGCGGCAGCTCCAGCCGCCAGTGAGTTCCCGGTTGTGTACCGGGGGCGAACTCCACCATCAGTCTGTGTTCATTTCCCCACCACAGACGAGGGAACGGCCCCTCCCTGTCACTCGTGAGAACTGCGCTACAGCCATCCTCAGACGGCTCATTCACCTTCAGTTCTTCACAAACGTCGCCAATAGGCTCTTCAAAATTTACGCTGAGATAGTCCCCTAACTCTTCGACCTCTGCAACAATAACCTTCTTCTCACCTGCCATCACACTCAGCAGACAACTCACCCACACCACCAAAACGCAGAGAGATTTTTTCATAACAGTAACCATGTCTTCACTTTACACCCACTGGCACCGCTTAGCAAGTTAAATTTTCCTCACGCTCCGGCAGAGGTACAATAGCTCCCGACATACCCGGCCTTCATCTCCCTCAATTCCCGAAATTCGGGAATTGAATTCCTGAATTTCGGGAATTGGGGTAGTAATGGGAATCGTGTAGGGGGCTTTCGCCCCCTCACACACCACCGTACGTGCCATTTATGGCATACGGCGGTTTCTCGGCGTGTGATTGGTCCCGGAACTAAGATTCCTGCCGCAACTCTTTATCTCTCCTCGTCAGATACCCTGACAACTCCTCCGCACTGTCACGTGGATTCGGACTTGCACCGTTTTCCCTC
>JAZSEM010000032.1:0-60107 GCA_045531695.1 Akkermansia sp. | reverse complement strand
CCTGCTTATTTATACCGCATTCAGTCGCGGTTACAGAACAAGCGGACCAAAGCCCTCAATAGGGCCAGCACTGTAGCAACAGCAAGCGTGCCCACCATGAGATAAATACCCCAAAACACACCGGCAAGCACCATTACCTCTGCGTCTGCCTCCATCTGCCCGGGGGTGTCCAATGGCACCTCAACAGCCAAAATCAGGACAGCACCCCACCCCACCAACAATACCAGGCGAATCCATGAGAGCGGAGAACGCCACTTCAGCTCACCATCTGCCGTCACCGGGGGCGCAGCCACTACTACCGGCACCAGACTCAATCCTACCCCCCACAACAAAAAGCCCAACAAGCGAAGACCGATTCCCACCCGGTCATAAGAATCACAGAAAACCCACCCCACCAAGTTGAGCAACAACCACAACCCAATGATACAGAACACTGCAACTCGCGAGTAGAGGGAAAAGTTCTTCATAGGCCTTGAGTATAACGAAACTATACCAACCTGTCCAGCCGAAATTGAGAGCTCGATGCATTAGAACAATGAATCACCGCTTCGTCGCGAGGTGGCGTTTGCGTGACATCGCAGCGAAGTGATTTCTTTATTGCATAAAACGCCCGCTCGTTGCATGATGTCGGCAATCGGCTATAACCGCCGATTATTATAAAAAATGAGTATAAATAAAAACACAAAAAAATACCGGTGTCCATGAAACGATTCTGTTTTTTGAGCAGAACGGGACAACTGTGCCCAGTAGGTGCCAAATAAGGGAAAAATTGCACTAAAAACAACAGATTTTGGTCGCAAAAAGGCGAAAAAGTCGAATGGTGGAAACTTTTCCCCAAAAAACGTTGCTCAGATTTCAAAAAAAATGCTATTCTGCCCACGGATAAACAAAATCAACCACTAATTAGAAGTTTCCTTACGTATCAGTATCATATTCCGTGTAACCATATTGCACCATAATGTGATTTATATTACTTTTAAAATAACAATATTTAAAATATTTATCTTCTCTATATTCTTCTGTTTTAATAACCGGAGAATAAGTGCGAGCAATCACTTTGCCATTACATTTTAATTCTGCGTCCTCATCACTAGTTTCGAGTATCCAATCTGCAAGTGTTTTTTCATGATAGCGGGTTTCATCAACATGAAAAAACGATTCGCTTTTCAGGAACGTTTTCTGAGTTCCATCATCAAAAGCAAACAGAATATATGTATCACGAATAAAAAAACGGCCTCGTGTGTACATAAGCACGGCAATTCTCGGCTTTTCCCCCTGACATATAATGGATATGTCTTCTGGATACGAAGCAGCAGTCTTGTTGCAGGCCATGTCATGCAATTTGTATTGGTGTTGATTGGGCTCTCCTATTGTAAGAAGCGTATTGATATTTTCGTCTATACACCTATACGATTTATAGGCAAAAAAGATGATATAGTCGAACCACACTATCACGATAGCCGTGAAAACCAGCGTCCAAATCATCTCACTACGCGTGACTTTTCTTCTCAGGTTCAACATATCAACGTGTTGGTATAATTAAAAAAACAAAAACTAAATTTGCCATAAAAGGAAAATTATGATTTCGCAACAAGTTTATTTGCAGTGTAGCTAAATAAGCCGAAACACGCACTTGCGCAAACACGCTATGCATCCACACAGACAGTTTGACAGAATTTCGGAGATATGCAAGTCTTTTTTCGGATTTTTTAAATAGAGATTATATGCCGCGGTCATGTACGATGTATCCTTGTTAAGATAAAGTTGCCCTACCTCCGGCAGGTGCAAGAGGTAGAGCTGAAATAATACCGGTGGGTGGCTTGCTGAGAATCACCGGCAGATGGCGCTCCCGCTGCGTCTTTGCCGTCAGCATGTGTGGCGGATGATACACACCGGGAATGTTAATCAACCGCACCCCGTTCACCCCTATCAAAGTACGCGGGAGTTGCCCCGCCCGCCTTATGCCGCCATGGGAATTATCGTTCATAGCGCTCATGCGATAGAAATTATGAAAAGCCCGAGAGCGTATCACACCCCGCACCATGCAAGTAAATCAGAGCATGCGCCTATTTCAACATCGATTTCCATTGTTTAACAAGCAGCGATAATACGCTCCGATTGAAAGAAAGGCAAAATAACAAGCAAGAAAAACACCCTGCAGCGCTCAGTCTGCAGGGTGTGAAGATGTTCTCTTATCTCTCTATGATGCGGTGCAGCGATTACTCTGCGGAGGCCTGCTGCTCAAGAGCCCCGAACTTGCCATTGCGTATCTGGCCCATCAGGCCATTGACGTGGCGGGTCCAGGAACTGTGGCTGGAGCAATAGGCACGGCCAATCTGGGCCACAGTCACACGGCCCTTGGCTCGGTATTTGGCAAGAATCTGAGCAAGGTCATTTACACACGCCTCCTTGCTCTCGTACTTACGCTGACCACGACGCCCCATAATGCCTGCCAGATTATTTCTGCGGCGGGCAGAATACGACGTTGCGTTAGCGGACTCATGACGAATAATCGCCTCCATTAACACGGGGTCCACTCCATGTTTCGCGGCCGCATCGTTAATTGCAGGACGAAGAGCCGTTACAGTCTCGGCCATCGCACTGCACATCAGCATTATGCCGGTCAGAATTGTGATGGTAGATCTCATGCGGGGCGAAGTATACAGAAATTTATCAGTTTGTCAATACTATAAATTAAAAAAAATAAACTTTTCTTGAATATTAATTGTGCGCAGCACTCAATAATTGAGCTTCGGGTAATAAAAATGGCGCCAAAAGCACTTTTCAGTCGGCAGGGTATGTGCTATAATGCCGTGCATGCTGGAAGAGCTCAACACATACACCCTTGCCGTGAGCGAAGAAACGCCGTGGCTGCTGCCGCTGTGCTTTGCCCTGTTCGGGGCATGCATAGGGTCGTTTCTGAATGTGGTCATCTATCGCATGCCACTGGGGCTGAGTGTGAATGAGCCGGCGCGCTCCTTCTGCCCGGACTGCAAAAAGGAAATACCGTGGTACCTGAATATACCGGTTGTGAGCTGGCTGATGCTGCGCGGGCGTAGCGCCTGTTGCGGCCAGCGCATCAGCGCGCGCTATTGTGTGGTAGAGGTACTCACCGCCCTGCTCTTTGCTGCCATTGCGTGGCAGTTTGCCACTGACCCGTTGCCGGCTCAGGTACTGCTGTGCGTATGGGGCGCCATTATGCTGGCAGTGCTCTGCATTGACTGGGAAAAAATGATTGTGCTGCCGGTGCTGACCAACACAGCTGCCGCAGTTGGTGTGCTGACATCTCTCTTTGCCCCGTGGCTGGTGGAACCTCAGGCTCTGGACTCAACCGACGGTCTGCTCTGGAGCCTGTGCGGCGCGATTTCCGGCTACGTGTTGCTCAAAGCTGTCGCCCTGATTGGTCGCCTGCTCTTCGGTCGCAAGCAAGAGAGCTACGAACAGCCCCGCACTTGGCAGTTGCAACAGGCAGGTGATGATTTGGAGCTGAAAATCGGCGATTCCGTCTACCTGTGGAGCGAGCTCTTCATGGAGAGCGCCAACAGAGTCACCCTGACTAACGCCGGTATTTCCGCTGCCAAGGATGCAGCCGAGGGCGACATCACCTTCACCACCGAAAGCGCGATTCTGGCGGACGGCACCGTCATTGAGCTGGAAGAACATGAGAGCTTAAGCGGAACCTGCCAAGGCATGAGCACCAGCAAGGAGGCCATGGGAAGCGGGGATGCGCTCATCGCCCTGAGCATCGGTGCCCTGTGTGGTTGGCAGGGAGTGCTCTTCGCGCTGGTAGCGGGGAGTTTTGCCGGCCTGTTGCAAGCGCTCATCGCCCGCATCGGCAGGGGGCAACCCATGCCATTCGGCCCGGCTTTCATCATCGGTGCTCTCATTTACCTCTTCTTCGGTAACACGCTCATTAACTATTATCTCAGCAGCTTTGCATACTAAATCAGTCATCAGAGTTTTTCTGCTCACCGTCCTTATGGCAGTGGGGCACAGCGCTGCAGATACAACGGAACAGCCCCGCCCCCATGATCTGGAGGGCATGTACACCCGCGCAGCCTATATACTCGATGCCCCCAACATCAGCAACATTCACGGCGTAACAGCCATGCTGGAGCGCTGCACCCAATGGGGGCACCCCTTGGCGGCCAATCTTTTGCTCGATGTCTATGAGGGGCGCCGCAAAGGGCTCGAGGCACAGCCCGAAAAAGCCGCCATACTGGCACAACACCTCGCTCAGGGGACCTTGAAACTCGACCCGGCACATCCCGAATCCGTGCGCATTCAGAAAGAAAGCATGTACCGCTACGCGCTCTACTGCGAGAAAGGCTTCGGGCGCGACAAGTCCGAAAAAGAAGCCCTGCAGTGGATGTTGAAAGCCGCCAATGCCGATGTAGCTAGAGCTCGCGTAGAACTGGCGCGCTACCTGATGGACAAAAAAAAGCCCTATTCCGACCCCCGCACCGCGCTGAAACTCCTGCGCAGTCAGGCAAAGAAAGACCCGTACACCCCCAACGTCTTCTTCTACCTCGGCCACGCATACATGTCGGGGCTTGGCCTGCCTCGCCCCATGCCGCAACTGGCATTCGAATGCTACCGAATGGGTGAGAAAGTTAAAGACCACCGAGCCATCAACAACCTAGCCGCCATGTATGAACGTGGCATCGTCGTCTCGCGTGACCTTTCAACCGCCCTGCACCTCTACAAGAAAGCGGCAGACCTCGGGAACAAGGAAGCCTCGGCCAACATGCAGAGATTAGCCTACATCAAGGCCGAAATCGAAACCGGCACCCCTCAGGCACTGCGGGTCAACCATGCCACCATGCAGGTCATCGAGCGCCTGCCCATATCCAGGCGCATCAAGGAACTGCTGGTAGCCCCCCTCAAGAAGCACTCCGAGAAAATACGCAGAAGTTTATGACGCAGGCAGCCCGTCAGGCCGTGGAATACGCGGCACATGCACTGGGGTTCTCAGCTCTGGGGATAGCCCCGGCTCAGATTGACCAGGGTCCCGGCCTGCAGAACTGGCTGGCAGAGGGTCAACATGCTGATATGGAGTGGATGGTGCGCCACCTGCCCGCCCGAATGAACCCCGAACTGGTACTGCCGGGGGTGCGCAGCGTCATCATGCTCACTTATGATTACCCCCGGGCAGATTCCCGCAGCGCCCCCGGAAAGGTGGCCCGCTATGCTCAGGGGGAGGATTACCATAAACTATTGGCCGGTAAACTTGCCGATTTGGACGAAACACTCAGTTTTTACGGCGGGCAACAGCGCTGCTTTACGGACTCCGGTCCGGTCAGCGAGCGATTCTTTGCCGCACGCGCCGGTCTGGGATGGATAGGGCGGAACGGCCTACTGGTGCGTCCGCGGGGAGGTTCGTACTGTTTTCTGGCCAGCATCCTCACCACACTGGAGCTGCCCTACGATAGTCCCATGCCCAACCGCTGCGGCACCTGCCATCGCTGCGAGCAGGCCTGCCCCACCGCAGCCCTGCACAACAGCACATGCGACGCCCGCCGCTGCCTGTCGTACTGGACCATCGAGGCAAAACAGGAAATGCCCCCGGATATCCGCGCTGCACAGGGAGAGCGGCTGTACGGCTGCGATGCCTGTCAAGAGGTATGCCCCTGGAATCGCCCCCACCCCAGGGATAAACCGATTGACCCCCATCTGCTCATGCCGGCTCCTTTCGCAGCGCTTAGCCCACAGGTGCTGGCAGAGCTGAGCCCCACTGAGTTCGAGAGCCTGTTTGCCGGAACCCCTATACGCCGTATCGGGCTGCCGCACCTGCAAGCCAACGCTGCAGGAATAACCAACAAGCCCGGGTAAAAAATGTTAATGTGCCATACCGACGTAAAAATGCAGCTACGACACGAACGGATGTAGCGCAATCGACATCTTAATGGTAGAATAATCTCAGACGTATGATAGACTTCATTTTCACACTCGCACAATATGCACCGTACTACACGGAAAGCTCGGGGTATGCCATGAACCAGGGCTCAGGAATGTACAGCGCAGTAAGCCTTATCGGGGTCGGCCTTATTCTGCTGGCCGGCCTCATCGGCGGCATCGTTCAGAGCCGCATGCAGGCGAGCGTTAAACAATACTCGGCGGAACCGGCCCCCCTCACCGGGGCACAGGTAGCACGCCGCATGCTCGACAGCTACGGCCTGCACCATGTACAGGTCACCCACACCCCCGGTGCCCTTACTGACCACTATAACCCCGCCAATCACACTGTTAACCTGAGCGACACGGTGTACTCCCAGGCCACGGTGGCAGCCATGGCCGTGGCGGCCCATGAATGCGGGCACGCCGTGCAGCACGCCCAGAGCTATGCTTGGCTGACCTTGCGCAGTGAGCTGGTGCCGCTGGTGAATATCGGTTCCCGATTGGGGCAATTTGTGCTGCTGGCAGGCCTTGCGCTGGTAGCCATGGGCTCCGGCACCACCGTGGCGTGGATTGGCCTCGCCCTCTTTGCCACGACCACGGTATTTGCGCTGGTTACCCTGCCGGTGGAGTTCGACGCCTCGCGCCGTGCTCTGGCCTGGATGGAACAGTCCGGGCTGGCCAGTCGGGCCATGCACGGTCAGGCAGGCACCGCGCTGCGCTGGGCTGCCATGACTTATGTTGCCGCAGCGCTGTCCTCCATAGCCATGCTCGTGTACTATGTTCTCATCCTGCTCAACGCCCGCAGCAGAGAATAAAACAACTTTTACCTCTCAGCCCTCATTCCATATGAAACACTCACTCCTTGCATGCCTGTTACTGACAAGCGCAGTTTTGCCGCAAACTATTGCCAATGAACTGCCTCCCAGCGATGTTACACCTCACGACCTGCTCAGTCCGCGCCAGCACGCTGACCTGTACCTCAACCTCGTCACGATTATCTACACGGAGCTCATACCTCTGCAGGACAGCGTAACAGATAGCGCGAGTGCCGCAAAGGTTGCCGCCAGAATTGAGGCCCTGCACAGCAGACTGAATCTGGCAGTCGGCCACATGCAACACAATCCCGACATGGCTCGCGAAGTAGCAAACCTGCTGGAGAGCAATCCCTCCCGACGCGCCCACTACCAGGAATTGCAGTGTCGGTACATTGCCAGCTGGCGGCGCTGCCTGAGCACCGGACTTATCACCGGGCGCGAGTTCAATCGCTACAGCCACAAGGCTGATATGCCCTATCCCGGCTCAGCTGAATGAACCGCAAACAACTGCTCGAGCACATTCGGCTTGCGCTCGGCGGCACCGCTACTCAGAGTGCCGCCGATTTGGCACTCCATGCCGTCGTACGCGCCATTCAGGACGGACTGAAGGAGGACGGCGAAGTGAAGCTCGCGCGTTTCGGCACCTTCCGCATGCGGCAGGTAGCAGCTAGGCGCCTGCTATTACCCGGCAGTGGCGAGCCCATGCTGCTGCCACCCCGCAAAGTCCTGCGCTTCATTCCCCCTACGCAGCGTGAAAAAAATCTTTAAGACACACTACAGACTTCACAACGAGTATAATAAGGTAGAAAATAGCTGCGTATGAAACAAGCTCTGCTCAGGCTCCTGCTCCTCTGTACACCCGCGCTGTTATTGCTGACAAGCTGCGGGGAGTCAGACACGGACAAAGCGGAGCGAGCCGCACGGTTCACTACGTCCACCAAGCCGGCACCCAATCCCCAGCGAGAACCGCTCGAGGAACTGATACGAAAGGATTTAGATGTACAAACCGGACTACCCGGCGCCCCGAAATACGAGCTTTACAGTGAATACAAGGGCGAGGACATACGTCAGGTCACCGGTGTATCCGGCCGCAGTCTGTTGCTGGTTTTCACAGCCCCCTGGTGCAAGCACAGCGATGACATGCGCCACTCCATGAAGGCGCTCGCCGAACAGGAACAGGGCGGCGTACAGGTTGTGGAGGTGAATGCCGATGCTTTCCCCGTACTGGCAGAAGAGTTCGCCATTACCAAAGTTCCCACCGCCATTCTGTATACCGAAGGCGTCAAATTGCGTACCATCGAAGGCTCCCGCACCACACAGGAACTGCACGACTTCATTCGCAAAGTCCTTACCCAAAACGAAGAGTAACCTATTTTCAACAACATTACCAGAACATCACAGAACACCATGCGATTCCTGACAGGATTACAGCCCAGCGGCCAGCTCCATATCGGTAATTACTTCGGCGCCATCAAGCCCGCCGTTGAATTACAGGAAAAGGGGGAGGCCTTCTATTTCATTGCCAACTATCACGCCATGACCACCATGGAGAGTGCGGCAAAACTGCGCGAGAACACCATTAACCTGGCCATTGACTTTCTGGCCTGTGGTCTCGACCCGCAGAAGGCCGTCCTTTTCTCGCAGTCAGCAGTGCCCGAGGTAAATGAGCTGGCCTGGATTCTCTCCACCGTCTGCCCCATGGGTCTGCTGGAGCGCTGCCATTCTTACAAGGACAAGATTGCCAAGGGTTTCTCCCCCAATCACGCTCTCTTTGCCTACCCTGCACTCATGGCTGCGGACATTCTGCTCTACAACAGCGATGCCGTGCCCGTAGGTAAGGACCAGAAACAGCACCTCGAGGTAACACGCGACCTCGCCGGTAAGATTAACGATACCTTCGGTGCCGATATCTTCAAGCTGCCCGAGGCTATCATCAGCGAGGTAACAGCCGTTGTTCCCGGGCTCGATGGTCAGAAAATGAGCAAGAGCTACGGCAACACCCTACCCATTTTCGGCGAGGAAAAGCCCCTGCGCAAGCTGATTAACAAGAAGATTGTGACAGATGCCACTCCGCTTGAAGACCCCAAACCCACTGAGGGTTCGGTCATTCTGGCCATCTACAAACTGTTCGCCACAGCTGAGCAGTACGATGAGATGGTGGCAGCTCACCAGCGCGGTGGCGTAGGTTACGGTCAGTTCAAGAAAGATGTGTTCGAGGCCTACTGGGAGTACTTCCGCTCCGCACGCGAAAAGCGCGAGTGGATTGTAGCCAACCCCGACTACGTGCAGCAGGTGCTGACCGATGGTGCTACCCGCGCCCGCGAAGAGGCAGCCAAGACCATGTCCCGCCTGCGCGAGGCCGTAGGTCTGGTATGGCACTGATGGAACTCTGCCGTAAAGAACAATATATTGCAAAGCCCCGCTTCGGCGGGGCTTTTTGCATCACAGATTCACCGGCTCGAAGTTGAGCGATTCCTGCTCTGCCGTACGCGCGGCATTCAGCATCTGCCCTGCGGCCTTGTGCCCGGCATCGGCGGCTTTCTGCCACCATTGCATGGCAGCCTCATGGTCTTGCGGGATTCCCTGATAGCCATGGTAGAGCATCATACCATAGCGGAATTGAGCCCGGGGGTCACCGGCCTCCGCCGCTCTGTAGATACGCTCATGAAAATTGAGCAACTCACGGGTCTGCACCTCGGGCGGTAAATCCGACTCTCCCGGAACACGACGTTGTGCTGACGGACGCTCTATGGTCTGCGGGGCCTCCCTGCCGGCGTAGTTGATAAACCAGGGAATCATGACAGCCGCACATAAACCGTAAAATATCATGAAGTTCAGAATCCCCGTATCGTCCACGGGTCTCAGCGAAAAAAGGCGGGGAACACGAGTACCTCGGCGCACACCATCGCGACGGCGCCCCCTCCTCTGCGCACGCCGTTCATAAGCATGGCGCACGGAAACTCGCACTCGGGGATGGGCTGCCATGCGAGCCAGCTCCGGGGCCATACGCAAGCGCTCCTGCCGCTCCAGCCAGGCATCGTAGTCAGCCCGTCGCTCGGGTTCACCCAGTGTACGATACGCCTCGGCCACCAGCTTAAAGCGCTCCTCAGCCTCAGGATTCCCCGGATTAAGGTCAGGATGGAACAGTCTGGCCTGACGACGGTAGGCAAGCTTGACTTCAGCAGCCGTTGCCCCGCGTTTAATGTCCAGAAGCTGGTAATAATCCATCCGCATCGGGCACAAGTTTAACACAGTCGCCACTACAAGAAAAGGCGAAAATACGGAATTAGCTTTACAACTCTGTTACAACTGCTATACTGTCAGGCAGGAGAAACGCCACCATGCACGTACCTCGCAGTGACAGAAGTCTGGATTTCATCGCCCGTGATTGCAGCCCTATCACCATACTGCTGCACATACCTGTGGTTCTGCTGGTCGTGCTGTTCGGGCTGAGTATTACCAATCCCTTTATTGCGGCCAGTGTAACCACCTGGGTTGTTTACATAGGAGGTCTGCTCGACTGTCGACCCGAAACAGTTCTGCTGCTGGGGGCTGTCGTTCCCATGCTGCATGCCCTGTTGCAGCACCGCAATCGCCGTCAGGGAATCGGCGGTGGCCGCATTACCCTCTACATGGGTGTGTACCTGGCACCTGTAGCCTTTGCCTGCCTGTATTATATCGGGCTGGCCATTATGATCAGCACGGGTGTGGAGCTCATTCCCTGCCCGGCACCATTCCCTGCACCATATTGATAAGTCGGTGCGCCGGCACCCAACCCAGAGCGCGAAGGGTATCGGCACTGATAGCGACCGAGGTATAACTACGACGCCCGGGAAGTGACTCAGCTTGCGATGCCGGTATGCCGGTCACACGCTCCAGCTCAGCATATATCTGCGACTTGGTGAATGATTCCCCACACACATCGCAGTACCCGCTTACCTCTCGCTCAGCCAGCAACATGAGGGCAGAGGCAGCATCTTCCACATGTACATAGTTAAGCACGCGCTCAGGCGGGCCGGCCAATTTGGGTTCACGGGCAATATGACGGCGCAGCAGTTCACAGCGACCGGGGCCATAGAGTGGCACCAAACGCGCCACACAGCCACCGAATGAGAGAATGCGCTGTTCACATTCTGCCAATACAGCTGTCCGTTCGTTTTCTGCTCCATAGACGGAAGAAGAAGAGCAGAAAATACAATTTTCCAACAGATGGGCAGCTTCCAGATTCTGCACAGTCTTCAGGTAGCAGTGACGGTAATCCTCCACCGTCCCCCCACGGGTGGAAAGGCAACAGAAGATAACCGACGGCGCGCCACCACTCATTTCAATCGCCTGAGAAATGGTGGCAGGCGCTGCGGTATCGGCACACAAATCGGCTCCGGTGGCAGAGCTTCTGTCAATACTCAGCACATCGGCACCGATGGCTCGGCATTTATCGGCCAGAACCCGCCCCAGAAACCCATAGCCCAGAATCCACACTCTGTGGCCACTATGCGTCATTCGGCGGTGCGATTGTTGAAAATCAATTCAGCAAGTTCCAAATCGCCCGGCAGGGTGATTTTGAGATTGGGTCCGACCTGTACCAGTCGGGTAGGAATGCCGAGGGTCTCCATCGCGCTCACCTCATCGGTCACCACGAGCCCAAGCTCCGCCACGCAATCATAAGCGCGACGCAGCAGATTGATATCGAAAATCTGGGGAGTTTCCATACCCCACAGGCAATCGCGGCTCACCTTTTCAGGCAGGCTCAGGCCGGCGGCATCGGCACGTTTCAAGGTATCCACCACCGGGTGAGCGCAGGCGGCTGCACCGGTCTGAGCAGCCGCAGTCAGGCAGTCACGTATGCCCTGCGGTGAAATAAGCGGGCGGGCGCCATCGTGCACGGCTACCCAACGGGTATCTGCCGGCAGAGCGGCAAGCCCGGCCGCAACGGAATCCTGACGCTCAGCACCGCCATCGACGCGAAGAACCGGCACGGGGTAAGTGGCATCTGCCAAACCTACAGTCTGCCAGCGCTCTTCCGGGCACACCACCACCACACAGGCGCAACCGACCTCGACAAAGGCCTGAACACTGCGGCACAGCACCGGCGCCCCGGCAAGCGGAGCAGCCAGTTTGTCAAATCCGGCGCGGCGGGAACTGCCCGCGGCTACGATAACGGCACTGAACATAAAGATAAATTAAGCCAGACGTGAACCCACGAGCTTGGAGAGCAGCTTACCGGGAGCCGCACCGGCCGTACGAGCCTGCATCTCCTTCATCACTCGGCCCATATCCTTCTTGGTCGTGGCACCCAGTTCGGCAATCACAGCCTCGAGGATGGGCAGCACCTCGGCCTCGGACATTTCGGCAGGCAGGAACACGGAAAGAGCCTTGATTTCGGCCTGCTCCTTCTCAGCGAGCTCGGGGCGACCGGCTTGCTCATACATCGCTATGGCATCCTCGCGCTGCTTAATCTGCTTGCGCACCACATTCTGAGCCTCATTATCAGACAGCAGTTCGTGTGCATTACCCTTGGCTACCTGGGCATTCTGCAGCGCAGCCTTCAAGCTGCGTAATGCACCGAGGGTAACCGTATCCTTACCCAGCATGGCCGCCTTCATACCGGCCGTAATCTGATCATATATTGTATTCATAGCGGTGCTATTCTACTCATATACCATCACTCAGGCAAGGAAAAACACCCGAGGAGACGGCTAATTATGACACATTAACGGCCTGCTATCAGCGCAGCATGTTGAGGGCGCGCTCGGTTGCAGCCAGAGCGGCGGCCACGTCTTCCTCCGTATTGTAAGCAGCGAAGGAATAGCGGGTTGTGCCGGTTGTACCGAGGTACTGCATGAGGGGCTGGCAGCAGTGGTGGCCTGTACGCACAGCTATTCCCATCTGGTCGAGCAGAGTGCCGAGGTCATAATGATGAACACCGGGTACGAGGATGGAAATGAGTGCACCTCGACCCTCTCGAGGACCGAGTATATCAATACCACCGAGGGAGGTCAGGCCATCATAGAGTGCGCGAGTGAGCTTCTGCTCATGGGCATCGATTTCAGCCAATCCCTTGCTTTGTACGTAATCAAGAGCAGCGGCCAGCACGATATTGCCGCAGATATTGGGAGTGCCGGCCTCGTACTTAAACGGCAGGTCATTGTAGGTAGTACCGGTGAACGATACTTCCTTAATCATTTCACCACCGCCAAGCCAAGGGGGAAGCTGAGCCAGCAGTTCCTCCCTGCCCCAGAGAGCGCCGGTGCCGGTGGGAGCATAGACCTTGTGCCCGGAGAACACGTAAAAATCGCAGCCCAGTGCCTGTACATCCACGGCCATGTGTGCCGTGCTCTGGGCGCCATCGACCAGGAAAATACAATCGGGGCGGTTCTGCTTGGCTGCAGCAATCATCTGCGGGATAGGATTAATCACCCCCAGAGCATTGGAAATATAGGGAGCCGCCACTATGCGTGTGCGGGGATTGAGCATGTTGAGATATGCCCCCATGTCAAAGGTAAGCTCAGGCGTCAACGGGATGGGACGCAGCACAGCGCCGGTCCTGTCGCAGAGCATCTGCCAGGGCACGATGTTGGAGTGGTGAGCATCGGTCGTCACCAATATCTCATCCCCTGCGCCTACAAGCCCCGAAAGGGCAAGCACCTGAGATACCAGGTTAATGCCGGCAGTGCAACCGGAAGTGAAGACAATCTCACGCTCCGAAGCGGCGTGAAGAAAGTTCGCCACCGTGCTGCGGGCCTGCTCATGCTGCTCTGTAGCCAAACGGCTGAGGTAATGAGCACCACGGTGAATGTTGGAATTGACTTTTTCGTAATAATCGAGCTCAGCCTGCAACACGCAGGTGGGTTTCTGGGTGGTGGCGGCGTTGTCGAGGTAGACGAGGGGGCGCTTGCCGATACGAGTGGCAAGAATGGGGAACTCTGAGGTCATGTATTTGCTATATGTAAAATCAATGAATGCCGCGGATGTGGTCAACCATGCGGTGAGCCTGCTCCGGCACATACTCCTTCCAAGTATTGTCGCCCTCGTTGATCATGCGAATGATGTCGCGCGGGGTCTGGAATAGGAGTTTCTGGTTGAAATAAGGCACGGAAATAATATCACCATTGTCCAGCAGGTACTTGTAGAGGTAGGTGTACTTGTCGGGAGCCTCGTATGTACCGGCGGTCACAAACTCGCCGGTGCGACGGTTAATCCACGGCGTGACGTAAAGCTTGGTTCGGTTGAGGAACAGGCTGCCCATGTCGGACAGAATACCGCCGGGGCTGTCAGTCGCCCACTTGTCCTTATACAGCTCATTGAGCAGGCCGATGGAGAGCGCAATGGCTATCGGCTCGCGGGTGAACTGATTGAGCAGAGCGGACAGACGGTGGAAGTGGGTGATATTGGTCACCATGACAGTCTTGCCACAGGCGGCCAGAGCATCTGCACGGTCAATGAAATCGAGCAGGTCAACGTCCTTGCCCTCACCGCGCAGCAGGTTGGAAAGCGATATTTCACAAATATCTACCACTCGCTCATGCTGCGCCTCGGGCAGGCTCTCATTGAACTTGGTGCGCACGGCATCCATCATCTCCAGGTGGATGTTGCACAGGGGCAGGAAACTGCCACGCATGAGCACGATGGGGCGCTTGTAAAGGAAATCGGCCGGCTGCGCCACTGTGCCATCGGGGCAGAAAAGCGTGGCCTGGCTCAGCCCGCTGCGCACCAGCTGCAGTGCCAGAATGCGGTTATCGAACATGCCGAAGCCATTGCCGGAAAAGCGCATGAAGTCGATTTCAAACATGCTGCGGTCCAGATTATCGCCCACACTCTGCACGAACTCATCCATGTGCTCGCGCTTGTAGAAGAGCGCATACAACAGATTAACGCCCAACACACCCAATATACGCATCTGCACATCATGATCCGGCACCAGCAGGCGAACGTGCATCACAAAGTCACTGGGCTCGGCCTGCGGGCGCAGCTGGAATCGCACACCAATCCAGGCACTCCAGGGGCCGTTGTCACGGTAGCCCTTGCACTTCACGGTGTTGCAGAAGGAAAAGAAGCAGCTCTCGGCGCCACGCTTCTCACCCAAGCGATTGATAAGCTGACTGTACTCATAGTCCATCATCTGCACCAAGCGCTCCTGAGATACATATCGGCGAACGGGGCCGTAGAGTGTATCACTCACCGTCATATCGTAGGCCGATATAGTTTTGGCCACAGTACCGGCAGCCCCCGAGGAGCGGAAGAACCAGTTGGCGGTCTCCTGACCGGCACCAATCTCTGCGAAAGTGCCGTAGAAGGTCTTGTCCATATTGATGCGGAAAGCCTTCTCCTGAGTGGCGGCAAGAGTCTGAGTATCTGTAGACATGGCGTTATATTGAAATTAAATTGGCAGGGGCAGAACCGGCAGAGTACGCATGGGGCGCGGGTACGGCAACGGTATGGTGTTGTCGATACCGGGTTGGTCGGTCTCCTCGGCAACATCATCCATGGAAAGGTCTACTTCGTCTGTCCCGCCCGTATTGGCCTGAGCCAAATCATCTGCGTTTTTGTACCGAGGGTTAAGGGTTGTAATACAACCATAGGGATCGTCCCCCTGCAGAGCTGCAGCTCTCGGCAGAACCGGCACCACCGGCAGTACACGAGTGGAACCGGTACTACTGGAGCCCACCTCCAGGAAGTCACCGAGGGAGGGGCTACCATCGCCGTGAACCGAACAGGAACTGAGCGTAACATCCCCCTTGGGGAAGAACTCGCGGTAAGTGGGGCGCACGTACACCGGCTTGCCGTCCTTCATGCTGCTCTCGAAGCAGAAGTTGGTAGCCAGATGACCGGAGGAGAGACAGATTTCCACCTCCTCAGTATCCGCCGGCGGATTGAGGTCAGCATTGGGGAAACGGCCTTCCGCGGCTTTGAACACAGCTCCGAGCACCGGAGCGCAGGTGTCACTGGCGAAGGCCTCGGGGTAAATAGCGGAGTGGTCGTTGAGGAAGCCCATCCAGATACCGCAGGTCACGTCAGCATCGTACCCGAAAAGCGAGGTATCGGAGAAATCGTAATTCGTGCCACTCTTTACACCGCCCTTAAACGAATCAGGCAGGAAGGGTCTTACGCGGGCTGCTGAGCCGGAGGTAAGGCTCTCGCGCATAATGGAGTGCAGTCGGAACGCTGTGCACGGAGTGGTGCTATTAATATGCTTGCGGGACAGGTCGTTGGGGTTCTGCCAGAGCACCTTACCATTGCTGTCGGTAATCTTGCTCACGATATAGGGCACAACCGGGCGACTGCCACAATTCGGGAAAACTGTATAGGCCAGCACCATTTCGCGCAGAGACATAGGTTCTGTACCCAGATAAACACGAGGATAATACTGCGGGCGGGCCTCCGTGCTTTTCGCGTTGCGTACAGGCGGGGTTATACCCACATTGGTCAGCGTGTTGACAAAGGGCTTTGCTGCGAGTTTGGGATTGGAACTCAGGGCAATACCCAATCGGGCAGATGCGGCAATCTTAGACCAGCAAAGGGCCTGACGGGCGGTGACGGAATCGAGATAGCGCCCCTTCTCGACTTCCATACCCCATTCACCGAGAATACCTTCGGTACCACCAATACCGGCCAGTCGATTATCGAGGGCATCATCCACCAAACGCGAGCAAGGGGAATAGCCGTTCTCAAAGGCGCACATATAAAGGAACGGCAGCAAGGCTGTACCCACCGGGCGTCGACCGTTCTCGATGAAATCGTAGTTATCTCGCTCGAAACTGCGCCCCGCAACATATACGAGAGTTGCGCCCGTTTTATTATCAACGGCGTACACAGCGCCGTCAAGATAACGGTGTTTGGAGGCATCGGGGTTAGCCGTATCGTCAAAGCGCACGTGATTATAGTCCTTACGGCTTTCGATAGCGCGCAGCTGGTCGTTGAGAGCCTGCTCGGCCGCCTGCTGCATGTCCCGGTCAATGGTGG
Source organism: Akkermansia sp. (assembly GCA_045531695.1). Taxonomy (GTDB): domain Bacteria; phylum Verrucomicrobiota; class Verrucomicrobiia; order Verrucomicrobiales; family Akkermansiaceae; genus Akkermansia. Next base: position 43,434 of record JAZSEM010000032.1, on the reverse strand, counting down.
TATAGACCTTCAGACCGGCGCTTTTCACGATTTCCTCGCCTCGCTTGGGGTCCTGAAAAATATCGATAGCCTGTTGCTGCACGAGGGCATGCAGGTGGCTTGTCTGGCGGCGCAAGGGCTTGGGATTCAACACAAGCGGCTGCGTTTTCAGGCGCTCAGCTTCCTCAAGTGTAAGATATTTGAGGCGCTGCATACGGTCAATCACGTCGTTGCGCCACTTATAGTTGAGGTCGAAATTGCGGATAGGATTGTAGTTCTCGGGGTTTTTAATGAGAGCTGCGATACTGGCACTCTCACGCACAGTCAGGTCTGCCGGCTCCTTGCCGAAATAGCCAAGCGCAGCGGCACGTATACCATAATATCCCCTACCGAAGTAAATGCGGTTGAGGTAGAACTCCATAATCTGGCGCTTGTCGTATTTCTCCTCAATACGCATAGCCAGAAAGATTTCCACAATCTTGCGCTCGTAGCGACTACCGCCTCGGGCCTTGGTACGGCGCTCCAAATCGTAGGCGTTTCGCGCCAGCTGCTGGGTGATGGTGGAGGCACCCTGATTAGCGCCACCGGCAGCCAGAGCCTCTCGCGCGGCACGAATAATACCGACGGGGTCAAAACCTTTATGGGTCCAGAAGTTTTTATCCTCCTGCGCCACGAGGGCATCAATCATGCTGCGGGAAATCTTGTCGTACGTGACGTAGCTTCTGTTTTCATCAAAAATACGCCCGATTTCACGACCTTCCCGGTCGTAAATAATGCAGGGATGGTCAAGGTTGTTAATATCCTCGAGGTTAAACTCCGCGGCCCACTTCTGATATTTGGCTGTAAAGATATTGAAGCCCACATACCCGGCTACACCGCACATGAGTGTAAAAACAGAACAGACGATGAAAAAGCGCAGAAGAAAACGCTTCCACCAGCTACCGGCACGCGCGACCTCCTCACGGCGCGGGGCATGATTGCGCCTGCGCGACTCGGCCGCTTTGCGTCTGTTCTGGTACTCATCGAGGTCGTCCATACTCTCTGTGTGGATAGGATATCACAAGCCCCTGTGTTTTTCAAGGCACAAATGGATGGAAGACGTCAGTTTTTGGGCATCATTCTGCGCGCCCGGACATAGAGAAGCCCAATCATGCACAGTAGAGCCACGAGCAGACCGATTCCTGTTGCCACGCCAATCGGCAGACCGATAGCACAGTCCGGCGCATAGAGCAGATAGGTGGTGCACATTGTGGTCATGAAAACAGCCGGAATGGTCACAACCCAGTGCAGGCGCCCCCGAATACGCAAGAGCACGGCTATACTCCAGAGCGTGAAGCAGGCCAGAGTCTGGTTTGCCCAGCCGAAATAGCGCCAGATAACGCTGAAATCAACATTGGCGATTACGATAACACAGACAAATATCGGCACAGCAATCAGCAGACGACGGGCAACGGATGTCTGGCTCATCTTAAAAATATCAGCCACCATCAATCGACAACAGCGCATGGCGGTATCTCCGCTGGTAATGGGCAGCACCACCACACCCAGCACAGCAATGACGGCCCCTATCGGCCCCAATAGGGTGGTGCAGGCCTGATTAACGGCGGTTGCGGGGCTGACTGCCAGCAATTGATGGAAGGGCACCCCTGCTCCGTCGCCCTGAATCAGCTGCGGAGCTAATTTACCGACAGAATCTGCCACCAGGGCATAATCTGTCACAAAATCGCGCATGCTCAGACCGACAGCACACCAGATGAGAGCCACAAGCCCCTCCATTACCATTGCACCGTAAAAGACAGGGCGCAGATTGCGGGACTGCTGCAGACAGCGAACCATCATCGGGCTCTGAGTGGCATGAAAACCGGAGATGGCACCACAGGCGATTGTGACAAATATCATGGGCCATATACTCAAGCCGGCGGGATGTACATTGGTCAGCACATCGAGATTGGGCAGCACCTCCACCTCAGATGAAAGGGGTAACATAACGGCAAGCCCCACGGCCATAAAGATAAACAGAGCACCGAAGAATGGGTATATCTTGCCGATGATAACATCGATGGGCAGAATGGTGGCAAGGAAATAATAGAGAAGAATGATAACACACCACCATGTCACCGATAAATCGCTCATCATGGCATGCAGCATTCCGGCCGGGCCGGAGGTGAAGACCACGCCCACCAGCAGCATGAGCAGAATGCAGAGCCCACGCATCACACAGTGAGCCGATTTACCCAAGTAGCGACCGACCAATTCGGGCAGATTTTCTCCATTGTGCTCGGCGGAAGCAGCTGCTGCCATGAAGTCATGAACAGCCCCGGCAAGCAGGCAGCCCAGAACAATCCACACCAGAGCAACCGGGCCGAACAAACACCCGGCGAAAGCACCAAACACCGGCCCCAACCCGGCGATATTCAACAGTTGCACCATGAAGATACGCCATGTCGGCATGGCTACATAGTCCACGCCATCGGCCATACGCTCACAGGGCATGAGCATTTTGAAATCCACCCCGTATACACGCTCAGCTACTTTGCCGTATACAAAGTAGCCGAGCACCAACAAAATCGCACAGGCAAAAAATGCCGCAAGACCTGTCATAATCGTTTAATTTCCAGATTTTTCGGAAGAGCCCATAGCGGTATTTCCCTTACCTTTACCACCGGCAGTCGTGGCCGGCTGAGTGGCAGCCTTTTTCTCCATAGGTACGACCCAACGTTCAATCGCGCCCTCGGCGTATGCTCCGTAGATGGATGTTGGGTCAATATTGCGCATTTCGGTGTAAATAGCACGCAGACGAGCAGCAGAGCCACCATTGCGGCGCACATGTCCGGAATACGCAGCCATAATCTCCTGGCGCTGACGGCGGGAGTAATAACCATCTGCAATCACCGAACGCACGTACTTGTGAGCTGCCTCCAGGCTCATGGTCTGCATCTTCTGACCGACCTCGAGCATACCGGTGGCATTGGTTGCCAGACTTCCCAGACCGGTCTGCACACCCTCGCCCAGCGGATTGGCAGGCATGCGGACATCCTTCATATCGGCGGCCTCGGCCAGGAAAGAAATCTGGCGCTTACCCTTGGTGCCACGAGCCTTTTTAAGCAGTTTTTCCTGCTCAACATAATCGTCGATAATGCGCTCCAGGTACTTACCGGCCGTCTCGGCATCCTTCATCTGGTCAGCGCCCTGCACCACACCACGCAGCGTACCGGAACCGTCGACTACGGCCAGACAGGGGTAGCTCCATATACCACCGGGCAGCCCGGCATCGCCCATGACCTTCTTATACTCACGCTGCTCTTTCTCGTTGGGGAGCTGGTAAATAGGCACCTCAACGAACACCGCACCGCGTGCATAGCGCATAATCTCGCGTTTTTTGACGAATTTCTCGCGTACCTCCTCACTGACCTTATCATAGTTAGCACCGTAGCAGAAGAGAACCACCGGTTTGCGGTCGGAGGCCTTGCCGAGAGCTGTCTGGTACTCTGCGGCACTGAGCAGTGGAGCCGTGGCAACACCCAGCACCAAAAGAACGGATAAAAGTTTTTTCAACATAGCTTTTACAAAAAAGAGTTAATCAGTTTTATTTTTTATCTTCGCCCTTTTTCTCTTTGAGCAACTTACCGTAGACGTAGAAACCTACGATGTTGGACTCCCACTTATCGCCATCACGCAGCAAGCGCACGAATCGGGCACAGGGAGCGGCATCTCGCATGTCACAGCGAATCACAGCACCGGATATCTCACACTTGGCTCGCACAGGTTCCCAGTTCTGACCATCGTCGGACACCTCGACCTTAAAGTCGCGGTCGCGGCGGGCATTCTCGCCAAACAGACAGACCAGGCCGCTGAGGCGTGAGTTGTCCTCCAGTTCAAGGGTCATACCGGATTTGCCCTCGAACTTCGCAGGAATCTGGCCACCGGTCTTCTGCAGCACAGCCCAGTGCAGGCAGCACTGCGGCATCTGGCCGGGGTCGAGTGTAGTAGCCGTGCGGATGATGCCCTTGGCAGACACAATCTTGCCGGGGAATGCACGGAACTTAAACTTGTTCTTGGGGAACATCTTCTTGCACTTGCGACTGGCAAGCTTACCAATGGCCTGGAAAGTACGCTTGTCGCCATTGGTCGCGGCTGTATAAATAGCCTCGCCGAGGGCTGCCCAGGTGGCATCGATAGTCTTCTTGGTCGTGCGGGCACGGCTCATAGTCTTGACCACCAGTTCGCTGAATTCCTCCTGCAACTTCTCATTCTCGGCATCGGAGCCGGGGACAGAGGCAATGAAATCCAAGCCCCAGGCAAGCACGGCACCGGAGTAGTCGGGCTTATCCATCAGGGTATTGAGCGCCTCCTTCATGTAGGCAAGCTGCTCTTCGGGATTGGGACAGCCGGCCATGTGAGCCGTGAGGAGCGGGGCAATATCCCAGCGATTGGTACCGAAGTCCTTGCACTTTTTGAAGAAAGCGGCAAACATCTTGTTGCGCTCGCGGCGGTTGGGCTCCAGCGGCAGCAGGTGGGGGTACACATAGCGGCTGAGCATCGAGGCGGCACAGTTATGGAACTTAACAGCCATGGTCTCCACCACCTTATCGTGCATCTCCTTCCACTTTTCCTTATTCTGCGGAGCTTTCTGCTTAAGATAGGCGGCATAGGAAATCCAGGCCGGCCAGTTAAGAGGTTGAGCCACAACAGCGGCGTCGAAACAGTCGATGGCGCTCTTCATCATGCGTCGGGAAGCCAGCAACTCGGCCAGAGCCACCAGCTCATCGGACACCATGGTCTTGTTGCGCTCGGTATAGAGGTCCTGCATGAGGATAAGGAAGTCCCAGTCATGCATACCCCAGAATGTCTTGTGCATACCGTGCTGCCAGTAAATGGAGTAGCCCTTCTTCCATTCCGTACCCACGCGTACAGCATAGGCGCAGTGACCGGGCTCACCCATGGTCATGGCAGGCAGACCTGAAGCCAGAGCGCCGTAAGCACCGTAGTGAGAACAGGCACCACACACGCCGCCGATTTCGCGGTGAGCCCAGGCGGTGGTGTTCTTGGTATACTTCATGATGGGGCCGAGATAGTCGTCCGAGAATACGGAGTCGCCGGCAACGTTGCGCAGACGATAAACAAGCTGGCCACTGGCACCCAGATAGCCCTCGACAGGAAGGCGCACGTTATCTCGCTGCCAGGCGAGTGACTGCGGGCTGCCCCAGCCGCCGGGGTGTTTACAACCTGTTACCAGGCGGGTTTCCCAATAGGCAAGGTCATCGAACAGGACGTTGAGCTTACCGGCCTGATAACTGCTGAAATAGTAGGCAAAGCGAGCCAGCATATCCTTTTCGGAGTAACGCTCGCGGGCAAACTCTGTAGCCGTCGTGGCAGCAATACGGCGCGTGACCGGGTCCTGCATATCTTCCGAATACAGAGAGTAAATCTTGGCCAGGTATACCAGCCCCTGCCCCAATCGATCAGTGGGGCCGGAGAAAACAACACCATTAATCCAATCCAAATCGCTGGAAAGTTCAAACAGCAGAGCCGAACCCATCTTCTGCTCCGTCACCTTACGAATACCCTCATACCCGACCTTGCGGATGAGGGTTATGCGAGCGAGGTCCAGTCGATTGGCAGGGTCAGCCAGAAATGCCCAGATGGCTTCATCCTTCCCATCCCCAATCTTACCGAGTACACGCTCCAGCAAGTCCTTGTAAATGATATCGGGCTTCTTCCATGCATCGGGAGCGAAATCTTCGCTACGGAACTCTGTCTTACCCTTTCCTTTTTTCTCGAGTTTGTCGTAGGCATCTGCCAGTTTTTTGGCATTGCGCTCAATGGAGCCGTTACGGGCCGAAGTACACACACCGGGCACAACATCCTGACCGGGCAGCACGGGAATATCGGCCTCGGCAATCTCTTTCAGCGGTGCGGGTGGCTGCTCCTTGGGCATGAAGGAATCGGGGTCTCGCTCCACAAGACCGGCCCCATCGTCCGTTCCCTCCCAGGCGCTCTCATCCTCGTCCTCGGCATCCATAGCAGCCATATCCGAGTCGTTGGCGCTCACATCGCCACCTTCATCAATAACCACACCCTGAACCGGGGTACTGTCCTCAGACGTATCTTCCTCGGGTGTTTTATCCGGGGTTGTCACTGCTGCCACCGGTGCTTTCTGAGCCGGTGGTGCTGTTGCTATCTCATACACCCAGGAGGCAAGATAGCCACCAACCATGGCGCTCAGAACAAAAGAGAGTAGTTTGACCAGATTTGTTGACATAAAGTGTAAAGTGAGTTGAAAACTTTCATTTAGTTGGAGCAACGAGCCTTAACCGCCGACAGGGTTTTCCCTGCCTTGTGAACAATCAAGGAGTCAGGATGCTGAAGCAACTTTTCCAGGAGAGGCACGCATTTCATTGTTCCATTATCCTCCAAAAACAGCATGGCTGCATCGAGCGTCTGTAAATCAGATTGGGTATTTACCCGTTTCAAGAGCGAATCCTCCACCTTATTTCCAAGTAGTTCAATCATCCCCTTCCATGCAATCGGATTTGCGACCCACATCTGAACAACCGGTTCTACCATACCGTCCGGATCTTCCTTAATAAGTCGTTGAACCACTCGCGGGGAAAGGCCAAGGCCGAAAGAGTGGGCATCATTATAATAAGTGCGGAACTTCTGCAGAGCTTGGGCATCCCCCAACGGAGCATACACCACAAGCGCCTCCACCAGAGCCTGATACGCCTCCGGCTCTGAGGCCCAAGGATCCTGCAGCACACGTAAGAGCGCGTTTTTGACATCATGTCGCAGCACCTGCACATCGGCATTAGCCAACGCAGTAGCCGCCGCAGTCACACGCATGGGATCCAGGCAGCAAATTTCGCTGATATTTGCTACAACAAAGTTCGGGTTTCGGGGGGAGGACAATACCTCCGACGAGTGTCTACACACCAAATCAGCCCTCTTGGCATCAAAATCCACCTCAAATATGCCACTTTGAGTTTCGGCATGCGTTATCCTACCATATCGACTCAATACCCTGGTTACACCTGCGCTGTCAGCCTGAGCATTCACCACAACAAACAAGGCGCCGGCCTTGCGAGTGAACGCCTGAGTGTACTGCGCCTGCAGCAAACGAGTGAGAGAGTCTCGCAGCAGCGAACGCGAAATGGGAGTCTGATCATCCATATACACGGCAAAATGTCGCTGGCGGGGCAATTCCGAACACTTAGCGCGATAAACCTCCAAATCCGAGTCCGTCAGAACTCTCCCCTTTACGGCAGACTCCTCGTTTTTGGAAGTTTCAAAACTGCTTTTGGTCACAAGAGTCGGGGTCTCTACCTCCGGCATACGGAAATGCCAAATAAAGGGCATAATCGCCCCACCGACCAAAAGCAAAATGGAGGTAAGCGATATGTACAACTTATGGTATTTAAATGAAGGAAGTAGAAAAATAATGGAGAGCAGACTACAGCCCACCGAAACCATAAGCTGATACTCCAATTCCAACTGATTAATGGGAGTCTTCAACGTAGAACTGTCGCCAATCATGAACACAAAGGCACAAATAAGGAAAAGACATATAGCCAGAGAGCAACGCACTCGTCCCATCACGCTGTAGGGACTATTACGGGTAAAACGCATGCTCAGCCGTTCAGCTCGGACAAGCTGACGCTGTTTTATACGCTTCTGCATTTCCTTTACCTGCTGTATTTCCTGAGAAACAGAAACCGTAGCCACAGCGAACTCGGCATCTAGACATGCCGGGCAAATTTCCTGCCCTTCTGCTGTCGCATTAAAACGAGATTTACACCTGATACAATCCTTTTCCACGAGAGTATATATAGCAAAAGGCCAGTCAAAAAGCAAGCCCGTATTACCTATATATGTAAAATATACGGTAAAACGGGCAGAATGTAGATGAGCAGGAGATATTCTGCGTCGTTACTCAGCTACCGGTTCAGGCGTAATTTCGACAGGAGCTTCCTCCTCTTTCTTCTCCTCCTTACGAATAGTAACAATGACCGTAGAAGTCTTTACCCCTTCCCGATCGGCTAAAACAGAGGGAGCGATATCTGCAACGACGCGCTTTTGCTGCTTAGTCACCTGCTGCACCGGAGTACCGACTGAGGCGACCGCCTTCGGCACATCTGCCTGAGGCCACATCAAGCCACCCAGAACAAATGCCATTACCAACACAGCAGTCGCAGCAGTAGCCCATTTTCGACCGGCAAAATCAGGCATAAAGAACTTCATGCGCTCCACAATTCGCGACATACGCGACACCCGAGCAGGCTCCTGCTGCAGACGTCTGTGAAAATCTTCTATAAAACGACCTTCAAAGTCCGCCTCAGGTGTAGGTTCCATCCTCAGAGAGGAGAGCAACTTAGACCACATTTCCTCCTCTTCAGGTGTGGGGTGATTAATTTTACCTTTCATAACAGTGAGCGTACATATTAGAAGACTACCTGTTGGATGAATATGTTCAAAAAAAAATCAAATTATTTAAAAAATACGGCCAATTAAGTCAAAAAAGCGACATTTCTATGCAAAATATCGGGAGCATTCTCTTGCAACCAATCGCGAATAATGCACATTCCCTGTTCAATTTGGGAGGCACGCCTGTTGTGAGTATCGCTTACAATTCCCTGCATATCATCAATATCGTACAAATGAACACCGGGTAAATCCGCACAGGCGGGATCAACATTGCGAGGTACTGACAAGTCTATCAGGAAGAGCGGTCGGTGAGCACGTGTAACCAATACTGTATTCAGAACTTCAGCGGTCACTACATAGACAGGAGCGGCAGTCGACACAATAACAATATCTATCTGCTCAAGATAAGGCACCCATTCTGCAAAACGAATAACCTTTCCCCCTACCTGTTCGGCCAATATCACGGCGCGATCATACGAACGATTGGCCACAAATATGCTCTCAGCTCCACGGGAACGCAAGCTCTGCGCCGTACTCCGGGCAATCTCCCCCGCTCCAACCACCAACACGTTGGAGCCGGACAAATTTCCCAGAGCTTGGCCGGCTAGTTGCACAGCCACGGCCCCCAGAGAGGTAGGACCGGACGTTATCCGTGTTTCGGTGCGAACTTTCTTACCTGCAGAAAACACACGCTGAAAAGTGCGATTTGCTGCAGTGGAGGTCGACCCGGCCTCTTGTGCGGCCCTGTAGGCATCCTTCAGCTGACCAAAGATTTCGGTTTCACCCACCACCATTGAATCAAGACCGGCAGCCACACATGCCAAGTGCTCCAGCGCAGTCTCCGCCTGAAAATCGTAAAAACAGTCAGCAATCTCCTCAGTGGGTACATCCCCACCGAAGAAGTGAGCCATTATATTTCTGTGAGCCAAATCCGGATTCTCAGTCCAATAATATATCTCTGTTCTGTTACAAGTAGAAAGCAGCACGCACTCCTGCACACCCTGCAGAGCAGCAAGTGCTGCATTTCCCTGCACCAAACCACTGCGAGGAACGGCAAATCGCTCACGCACAGCTACCGGGGCGGTTCGATAATTGAGGCCAAGGCACCGCAGCTGAGTCTGGCTATTATCTTCCATCCGTCAGGCCTTCCAGAATTTTTTCTACCAAGTGCCCGATATTGTGTTTTTCACTCTCCATATCGGGCTCAATACCATATTCGCGCAGCGTAGCGCTGGTAACAGGCCCGATACTTGCGACCTTACACTCAGCGGGCAGTTTAATTCCGAGAGCCATAAAGTTATGTACAGTGCTGGAACTAGTGAACGTGATAAGGTCTGCACCTTCAGTCGCCAATCGACCTCGGGCTCCGGTGGGATCCTCTGTCTCGGGCACGGTATTGTAAGCAATACATTCATCCACGATAGCCTGGCGCTTCATCAGCTCTTTGTACACGATATCCCTGCCCTTCTCGCTGTGTACCCAAAGCATCGTAACATTGGCCACACCACCGAACTCATCGCCCTTGCGGTCAAACTCAGCTATAAGTTCTTCGGCCACGGCCTTCTGCGGCATGACATCCACCATAAGACCATACTTTTTAAGTTCGGCAGCTGTACCGGGACCCACAGCTGCTATTCGTGCACCACCGAGCTCACGAATATCCTCGTAAACAGCAAAAAAAGCCTCGAAGAACTTCTTCACTCCATTGGGACTCGAGAATATAAGCCAATCATAATGAGGACTATCAACCACGGCAGCAGCAAAGTCTGCACGATCCGAGGGGGGAGCTATCCGAATGGTGGGCAATTCCATAACATCCGCACCATATTCACGCAGGGCAGATGACAGAGCACTGGCCTGCTCGCGCGTGCGTGTTACAACGACTCGCTTACCGGCAAGTCGTCGGGGAGCAACCGTCGGGGTAAGTTCTGACTGCATGCCCACGACATCCCCCATCACCACAACGGCGGGCGAGGATAAACCTGACTGCTCGACCGCATCTGCCAGAGTTTCCACCGTGGCCGTCACCCACCGCTGTCGCGGTGTTGTGGCCCACTGCACAGCCGCAGCCGGGGTGGAGGGTGACATTCCGGCGTCCATCAGCTGCTGCAGGGTGTGGCGCAGGTGGCTCATTCCCATCAGAATCACTTTCGTACCCTCGCTGGCGGCAATTGCCTTTATGTCCAGACTACTTTCCTCCTTACCGGCCATTTCATGACCGGTAAACACGGTAAACTGAGAGCAGATACCACGGTGAGTCACGGGGACCCCCATGGCAGCGGGGCCGGCAATAGCTGAAGTGATACCCGGTACAACTTCACAAACAACACCGGCTCTCAGCAAGGCTACAGCCTCCTCGCTACCACGTCCGAATACATAGGGATCCCCACCCTTCAAGCGCACAGTACAGGCATACTTCCCTGCACACTCAATAAGGAGTCGATTTATTTCCTCCTGTGGCAGAGCATGATTACCGGCGCGCTTTCCTACGTATATGGTTTTACAATCAGGGCGACAATGGCTCAGCAATGCTGTATCAGCAAGGGCATCATACACAACACAATCAGCCTGTCGCAAAAGTCGCTGTCCCTTTACTGTTATCAATTCAGGATCACCGGGACCGGCACCAACCAGATATACACGTATTTTTCCGGGATTTTTCATATCTATAAAGCCGCAATTAGTGAATCATCAGTTCATCTTCAGCCACGACGGGCTGTTCAACCGGCAGGGTGCCGATAACAGCTTCCCCGGCTCCGGGTGACATCTCAGGAGCTGGTGCAACCGGAGCAACCGGAGCAGCTACAGGAGCGCCCTCAGGAGCAACTACAGGAGCAGGAGCCGCAGCCCTGCGCCCCATCTCAATAAGCTGAGATACCGTCACAAGTTTAAAACCTCGAGCCTGCAAACCGGTTACAATTTCCTCCACCGCATTTACAGTGGAAGCATGAATATCGTGCAGCAAAATAATGGAACCGGACTGAGCATTGCCCACAGCGCGCTGCACTACAGTACTAACCCCGGGGTGTTGCCAATCACGGGTATCGACATCCCACAACACGGCAGGCATACCGTAATTATTGTACATCATATCCACCAATTCGGAATTGATAGCGCCATATGGAGGACGCATGGCAGTGGGGTAAAAACCGGTAGCCGATTTGATGATTTCATTGGTACGCTCAATTTCGCGAGTCACAGTCTGCTTACTCACTCCGGTCATTTTAATATGACTGTAGGTGTGATTAGCAATCTCATGCCCCTCTGCCACCGCACGAGCAAGAAGCCCCTTGTTACGCACAGCATTTTCACCCAACACAAAGAATGTTGCACGGGCTCCATGGCGTTGCAGGATATCCAGAATCTGTGGCGTATTAGCAGAACTGGGACCATCATCAAAAGTAATGGCCACATATTTCCCCGGCACATTAACCTGCGATACTCGATGTCCGGGAGTACGAGGAACAAATGGGCGCTGTGGCTTGGTCGGTACCACAGGAGCCGTTTTCTGAGGTGTGCTTATCGGGCGGGGCTTACTGACGGATTCAGGACGGGGGATTTTTTTTACAACCGGCTCAGGCATATCGGCCGAGCGCACCACATTTGCACCTTCCTGAGTCTGGGTACATGCTGCAATTCCCAGAGTAGCCAAAGCTATGAAAAAATGACGAATGGTCAACATAACGAATCTTCTCTGCCGACTATTGTATCCGTCCGGTCTAATTTTGGCAATCTATTTTGAAGTCATGAAAAATAAAAATCGGGTACGGCAGACACCGTACCCAATAGGAAAATAAAGGTTTAGCAAAAAATCAGAACTTACCGCCTACGCCAAGACGCACGCCGTAGCTGACCTGCTCCTCGGAGGCATTCGAATAAACAGCACCACCGAAGGGAGACATACCGCCATTGAGCATAAGAGCACCCACGATGTTCAGCTTGGAAGTCACAGCATAGCTGGCGCCCACCTCGACAGAGTACACGAAGTTTGCCATATCGTCAGAGGAACTCAGAGCATAGTCAGCACCTTTCATACCGGGGTAATCAAGCATGGAGATCCCCAAGCCAAAGTTTGCACCGGCAAAAGCAGTCCACTTATCGGCCACGGGGCGCACATAGCGATAACCGGGCATGACAGCAAAATTATTCAGTTCATAACCACACTGATCACCAAAAGCATAGGAAAAACGCAGGGTGGCATAGTGGTTGCCCTTTACGTTATAAAGACCGGTCACATCAAAACCATAGGTATCGATGGAAGGAGAAGGGTAGTTCTTATTGATGTCAGTAAGGCCGTGATTGTAAACAGCAGCGACCTCCCAGGAATACTTGCTACCTTGCTCATCAGCAAATACACCGGTCGTTGCAGTACCGGCCATTACCACGGGAGCGAAAGCCAGAATAGAAAATACAGTCTTCATAATTTTTAGTCAGCGTTTAATCTGAATGCACATTACCCATTCACGGGGTCGGGCAAAAGTATCACAATCACCGGATTAATGCAAGCTTAATATTGAAAAAAATCTCACAAAATAAAAAAAAGAACCATTCGCTCTTGCACGAAATGCATTCTTATGATAGCATGCGCTCATGTCGCTGCCGTGGTTTGAAAATCAATTTCCTCTATATCTTGCACCCATGGCCGGTGTAACAGACCCCATTTTCCGAACTCTTTGCAAGGAAGCCGGGGCAGATGTTATGGAAACAGAGTTTGTTTCGGCCGAAGGGGTCTTGCAGGCTTGGCAGCGCAATCGTCGCTACGTTGAGTTTGAGCAACAGCATCGTCCCCTGGGCATTCAGATATTCGGTTCGGTTCCGGAGCACGCAGCAGCGGCAGCCCGAATTATAGTTGATGCTATGCAACCGGATTTTCTGGACATCAATGCCGGATGTCCGGTACCGAAGGTTGTGGGCAAAAACGGAGGTTCATCTCTGCTCAAGGACCTCCCTCTACTGCAAAAAATTGCTGCAGCCGTTGTAAAGGAGTTGGGCAATGACTGCCCGGTAACAACTAAGATTCGCTTGGGATGGGATGCTCAGAGCATTTGCGCGCCGGAGGCCGTTGTTCGCCTGCAGGATGCCGGGGTACAATCCATCACGATACATGGTCGTACACGAGCGCAGCAATATGGCGGGCAGGCGGATTGGGGAATGATAGACCATTGCGCCCGCTTGGTGCAAATACCCGTGGTAGGTAATGGGGATATCACCACCCCTCAGGATGTTCAACGAGCAAAGGAACAGACAGCCGTCGCCGGCGTCATGATAGGCCGTGCAGCAATGAATGCACCTTGGCTCTTCAGCAGGGCCAAGAGTTACCTGATTACAGGCAACATACCGCCGGAACCCTCAACCGGCGAAAAGCTGGACTTTATGATACGCCACACCCGCTTGGCCATAGAAAGCGAACATTACGGTAACGAATTGGTTACCATGCGCGCCATGCGTGCCAGACTGTTGGCCTACGCCAAGGGAATACCCGGCAGCAAGCCACTGCGCCCGGCTCTGGCGAGGGTGAGTTCACTACAGGAATTGCAGGATATTCTCTCCCCGCTGCGCTGAAAAAACTCACCCGCGAGGTTCTTCATCTATCTTACTGAGCGAGTCGAGCACGTCACCGCTCAGGGAATGAATGGCAGCCACTCTGTTATCGCGCAGGTCAAATACCGAGGCTGAAATAATCTCCCCATTCTGGCATGCCACCGTGCAAGGGCGCCTGCTCCCCTGCCACTCAACAGACGACAGCAGGAAGCGGAGATTTTTCATTTCATCGAGCCTGCGCCAAGCATCCAGACAGGCGCGCAGATGCCGCATCAAATCGAACTTGCTCGATAAAGTAACACCAGCGGTGTCGGATTCATAGCTCACATCGTCATGCAACAGTGGCAAGAAAGCAGCGAAATCATGCGTCACCATCATTTCACCAAAGCGGCGTGCAACATGTTCCTCCGACAAGGTCTCTGCCTGAGCATATTCCACATGTGAGCAAAACTTCAACTCCGGCTGCACAGCACCATGTTGCTCCACGGTTACTCCGAAACCGGTTTCGCCGGATTCGAGATGAACCGTCAGGAAGAGCAAGTCTGCCGGCTGATTGTCCGGAGCAAGTGCTGCGATTTGGGTAGGATACGAACTCTGCGCATATCGGCAGGCATACCCGAACTTATCAGCACCCCGATTCACAACCGTATCCACCAGAACCATCAACAACTTGCCATCCGGGCCCTTCATGCGAAAATCCGGTACACCGGAGCGGAAAAGCGGCTTGTAGGGGGTATGCCATTCATACCCCTGTCCCAGCAGAGCACCGGCGGCCACAGACAGAGCTGCACTCACAGGCAGCAACTCGGCGTACGGCTCGAGAACCGGCTCCGTTTCCGGCTCAGGTTGGCACGCATGCTCGAGAATCGGTAGAAACTCATCGGGCACGGCATACATGAATCCTCTGGCACAAAATCTTTCACCCTCGGATGGCAGGGGGGAATAGACATCGTAGACTGGAGCATACACATTGACCGTCTGAGCTCCGGCCTCGGCCACAATATGGCACAACGGCAGCCCGCAAAAACTGCAACGCCGACTGCTCCGAACAACAGCACATAGGTCAGCTTTCTCTCGAGGAGCCTCATCGTCTTTCAGAGGGATGTAATGATTACACAACAGGCTCAATGCCCAACGAAAACGCATACCGGTGGTCATGAGCTCAGGGAACATGAGTAATTCGGCGCAATTCGCCGAATATTCTGCCCCATTGTCAGCACGCAGGAGAACCTGAGAAGAAGGCTCCTCGTCGATAGGCAAGCTAGCTATTACCAGTTCATTCACGGCATTATCCGCCGAATAGAAATCAGCATACGAGAGCTGCAAACGTCCCTCAGAACGACCCTCGGCAATCGTCAGCATCAGCGGGCTCTCTGTACCGGACCCCTTAATTTCCACCCCCGCAGCCACATGGCCGGCATGAGCAAGCCCCTGCACCACCGGGTACAGAGTCATACCGTGATTTGCTACCTCACGCGCCAGATTGAACCGCTTAAGCAACCAAGCACTACAGGGCATCTCAGCAGAGGTACCCAGTCGGCAGACAGTCGGTAGATACTGCAAAGCCTCTGCCGAGCCACCCCACGCACCATTCCGGCACACACAAACCGCGGGCGTTGCAACACAGCGAGCCCGACCATGGCTCAACTTCTGCACCACGCAGGGTACTACATACACATTTGCACTTTGACTGCAGTCGCAATGTCTGAACTGCTCGGGGGTGAGTGCCGCAGTGGCCCCCATATTGCAGACACTGAGAACATACACCTCAACCTTATCACCACTCAACGCTGCCGAAAAATGAGGCGTTGCACGCTCCCCCGTCAATCGCCGAACATGCCGAAAACCACAAGCTCGCAGGTGCCCATCAAGAGCACGCTCACAGTCAGCCAACAGCAATTCAGCTGAGCGAGAGCACATCTGCGCAACAGATTGCTCCTCTTCAGCTCGATTAAGTATAGTGAACTCAGCCTTCATTTTCCGAAGTATTCACAGCACCCTGTCGATCGTAAAGTTCCTTGTATAGCGGGCAGTGAGCGTAAAGTTCTTCATGCGAGCCATCCCCCACAATCACTCCATGGTCGAACACCAATATACGGTGTGCATTACGGAGCGTGCTGAATCGATGTGCCACAATCAAGGTCGTACGACCTTCTGCCAGTTTATCCAACTCTTCCTGAATTTCGCGTTCACTCTCAGCATCCAGCGATGCTGTGGCCTCATCAAGAATCAGAATAGGAGCATCCTTCACAAATGCACGGGCAATAGCCACACGCTGTCGCTGCCCACCGGAAAGCCCTGCCCCCCCCTGCCCCAGCACAGTATCCATCCCCTTGGGCTGACCGGCCAGGAAGGCACTCACACGCGCGGCATCTGCAGCAGACTTAATATCATCATCTGTGGCAGAACGGCGCCCCAGCAATATATTCTCGCGAATCGTTCCGGCAAAAAGCAGAGCCTGCTGACCTACAATGGAAAGCTGCTCTCGCAGGTCATGGCGGGTTACATCTCTCACATCCACGCCATCGACCAGCACAGCGCCCTCCGTCACCTCATAAAAACGTGGCAACAAACTGGCAAAGGTTGTTTTACCGGCACCACTCGGCCCAACCAACCCCACAATTTGTCCGGCCGGGATATGAACATCCACATTCCGAAGCACAGACTTGCCGGTGTCGTACGCGAATGTAACATTGCGGAATGTTATGTCCCCCTTCACGCGCTCCGGCAGTTTAACCGGATTTTCAGGGTCTGCTATCGTGTTCGGTTCATCCAGAACCTCAGCCAGACGAGTCATAGCACCCTGAGCCTCATTGAAGCGATTATAGGCCATGCCGGCTCGCTTCATTGAATCGAAGGTGAAGAATAGCGCCGCAGCCAGAGCCATGAAATCAGAAAGCGACATACCGCACAAACTGCCGCAAACCAGCAGGAAAGAAAGGGCAAAGGCCGTTACTGTCTCCATAATGGGAATAATGGATCTCTGGTACTTCACGAGCTTAACAGTATTGCGACAATAGCCATCTGACACGCTGTCAAAGTCTGCAATCTGGCGCTCCTCGAGTGCATAGGCACGCACCTCGCGCTGCGTTTCCAGATTCTGTTGCACGACAGAATTGAGCTCGCCCAGATTATCCTGCGCCCGCTTGGCTTTTTCGGAAATACGTTTTCCGAAAATGATAATCGGCCACGCGGCAAGGGCAATAAAGAGCATCACCAGAAATATTTCCCACCGCCCCACGCTCACCAGCAGATATATGAAGGCAAAAAGTGCACACACGCAGGTAATGGGTTGCTTTACCAAATCATTGGATATATGAGAAAGAACAGTCTGAACATTATGCGAGTCAGATACGATACGGCTCACGATATCCCCCTTCCGGCGTCCCTCCAGAAAGGAGAGCGGCAGCTGCTGTACGTGGTGAAACACCGTAACGCGCAGACTTTCCAGAATACGCAATCCCAAGATATTGACTACAACCGAGTTAAGCCACATTGCCACACCGCGGATAAGGAAGATAAACGGCAACGAAGCACAGGCATACAGCAACAGCGTGGCATTCGGCAGGTCTTTCAGGCTCGGCACCAGCTCAAGCAACTCAGGCTCAGGCTGCCCGGATTGGTGGAATACCACCGGAAAAACAAACTTTACCATGAAGGGGATACCCAAACCGCTGGCTGCAGCAGCTACTATACCGGTCACAATCGATATAAGCAACCAGAACAAATGAGGCATCAAGAACCTCTTAACAAATTGTAAGATACGCTTCATCATACCTGAGTCTCCTTGCTATCCTGAGCTTCACTGCGAACTTGTTCGTCGTATAGGGATTTGTAAAGCATGCAATTTTCGTACAAGTACTCGTGAGTACCATCTGCCACTATGCGCCCCTCCTCGAACACAAGTATGCGCTTGGCCATGCGAATGGTGCTGAAACGATGCGCAATAATGAAGGTGGTTCGGTTCTCTGCCATTTCATCCAATGCCTTCTGAATAACGGCTTCGCTACGCATATCCAATGCAGATGTCGCTTCATCCAATATGAGTATGGGGGCATCTTTCAGAATAGCTCTCGCGATTGATACGCGCTGTCGCTGCCCACCGGACAAACCACCGCCGCCTTCTGCCAGCATAAGCCCATACCCCTCGGGCTTCATATCTGCAAACTCGCTCACGCATGCCAAATCTCCGGCCTGTCGCACAGCGGCATCATCTGCCCCGGGGCGCCCCACGCGTATATTCTCTGCAATAGTATCACGGAACAAAGCAGCAAACTGCGACACAAGTCCGATATTCTTCGTTCTTTCTGCTCGAGTGATATTGCGAACATCTATCCCATCAATCTTCACGCAGCCCTGCTGGGGGTCATAAAAACGACAAATGAGATTGATGAAGGTAGTCTTACCCGAACCACTGGGGCCGACCAATGCCACAACATCACCGGCGGGCACATGCACATTGATATCGTGCAGCACAGTCTTCTCGGCGTCATAGGCGAATGTCACATGCTCAAAATCAATAGTACCTGCCACCGGCACCGGGAGCGACTCCGGCTGCTCGGGCTCAGGAGTTTCATCCACTGCATACAGAACCTCGTTAATCTGGTTAATAATGACGCGCATTATCTGGCACTGATTGGCAACGGTACCCAGGCGCTTAATGGGGTCATAGCAGAAATAGAATGCCGTGGCAATGGCGGTGAAATCTTCCAGCGACAAGCCATCGCCGCAGCCACGATACAGAGCATAGGCCAGAGCAAGGGCACTAACCAGCTCAATGGATGGGGAAATAGCGGACTGCCAGGCAGAAATCTTAATGAGGACTCTGTTATAAAAACTGATGGCCCCACCCAGAAGCGACTCTTGGCGAGACTCCAGATTGAAAGAGCGAATCTCGCGTTGAGCTCCGAGAGATTCCTCAACATTCGCGGTGATGGCATTCATCCCCTTCAGAGCTGAGCGCATCTTCTTGAGCACACTCTTACCAATCCAACGTACCACGGGCACACAAAGGCACGAAATGATAAGATTACCCAGAAGTATGGCACTCTGGTGATTTGTCAGAGCGGCGTACACAAGATACCCGACAGCTGCAACCAATGTAAGCGGCTGCACCACCAAATCATTGAGAACCTGCACGAGATGTTGCTGCAGGTTCTGAGTGTACTGAATGACATAGGTCATCAACTCACCGCGGCTTTTGCGGTCATGATACGAGAAGGACAACCACTGCAGGCGCGAAAACAAATCATTGCGCAATCCCCTGAGCAAGCCTACACCGGCATAAGTCAGCAGGTAGGAATTGAAATAGGTTGCCAACCCTCGCAACATCATGATGATAGGAATGACAACCGCAGCACCTATCAACGTCGCAGTATGAATATCCTCAACCGACACCCACCCGGAAAGCCAGTTCACCAGCCACTCGGGTGCCGGCACTTCACCAAACACCACAGGGCACACCTTCTGAACAATGACAGGAAGACCGAACCCGGAGGCCGCAGCCGCAATGATACCGGCAACAATCCCCCCCACAACAGCCCATCTGTACGGCGGCAGGTACCGACCAATCATGGGTCTGGCGAGAGAATAAAACGTAGGCTCTTTTTCAGTACTCATACAGAACACTCTCATTCTACCAGACAAGTTGCCATCTATCAACTAAAAAAGCCTGCACTTTCCATCTTTCTTCTTGCTTTCTGCCGCCGGACTGATAGACTCATTGCATCGTTTCCATCATTATTCAACATGTTACCCGTCATCACCTGCACACTCTGCCTGACCCACGACTGCACCCTGCGCTGCCGATACTGCTATGCCGGGCGCAAATATCGCCATTCCATGAGCCGGGAGACAGCAGCACGCGCAATGGATATCGTATTTGCGGAGGCTGCCCGCACCCGCAGTGGTGCCGACATCAGCTTTTTCGGCGGAGAACCGCTGCTGGAGTGGGAACTGCTGCAGTGGTGCTACAGTTACGCAATGGAACACGCGGGGCAACTCATTGTGCAGCCTCGATTCAGTGTAACCACCAACGGCATCCTGCTTACCCCCGAGCGTCTGAAATGGTTGACAGAGCGTGATTTCCTTATTGGATTATCGATAGACGGCTCTCCGGACATGCACAACGCCAACCGCTGTTACCCCGACGGCAGCGGAAGCCACGATGCCGTTGCCAGAGCACTATCGCTTATCGACAACACCCCGAAAGTTCGCTCGCAAGCCATCTGTGTTGTCACCCCCAACAACGTACACCACCTCAGCAATGGCGTGGCATGGCTGACAGAGCACTACAAAGGAAAGATTGGGCTTAACATTGACTACTGGAGTGATTGGAGTGATGCTGATTTCGACATCCTCAGCGAACAATACGCCGACGTTGCCAAGCAGGTTCTGCAGTCCTACCGCAATGGCACCCCCATACAATTACGCAATATAGAGGACAAGATATTGACACACCTCCATTCAGAGGGTGACAGTTGCCTGCGCTGCCGTATCGGCGAGCGAGAGATTGCCGTAAGCGTGGACGGCAACTTCTTCCCCTGCTCCCGACTGGTGGGCGATGGCGACGCCCCCGAACTAAACTTCGGCAATATTTCCGAGGGTATTAACAGAGCCAAGCAACAATATATCATTTCCATGCGAGGATGCGCCACCCCTGCCTGCAAGGTTTGCAGCCTGAAAACACGCTGTCTGAACTCATGCGGCTGCACCAACCACGCCGCCTCCGGCAAGCTCAATGAAGTATCGCCCTTCCTCTGCTGCTCCGAAAAACTCTTCATTCATACCGCTGATCATGTAGCCACCCTGCTCTACAATGAAAAAAATCCGGCCTTCATGGCCCATTTTTACCCGGAAAGCATAAAAAACAGCACAAAATAAACGCTTTGCGCTTGCAAATGAGCAGTTTTGAGCTATTATGTTGCCTATGAGTCGCCTTCCCATTCCTCAGTACGTCATGGCTCTGGCTCACGTAGCCGCCCTGCGCTCAGAAGACCCCTACCGCAAAGTAGGTGCTGCCGCACTCGACAAGGATAACCGAGTTATCGGCACGGCTTACAATGGGTTGTTCCCCGGGTTCACCGCCCCGGAAGGTTTCTGGGCATCCCGCGAGGAAAGGCAGAAGTACATGCTGCATGCCGAAATCAACCTGTGCAGCCTGTTCAAGCGTGGAGAGGCTCGAGTAGTGGCCTGCACAACCATGCCCTGCACCTCCTGCATGCAGGCACTCTGTGCCCACGGTGTGAAAACGATTTATTACGGCGAGGACTATGCCGACTCACGCGCCCCCGAAATAGCCGCCATGTACGGAGTGGAACTCATTCAGGTGCCGGAGTATCCGCTTTCTCAACGCTTCCCGCTGGTAGCGCAATAAGACAGAACCACCCCTTCTCCGCCCGGCTTCAAACAACCGGGCTTTTTTTTGTGACTATATAGCACAAAAACCGACAGGTTCTCCCCTATTTGGGAGAACCTGTCGGCAAATAACAAGCTTTATGCGTGCAGCAAGTGAGCAGTATTGCTTACTTGGCGCGGTAGTACTGGTAGTGTACGCGCTCGTCGATGGCAAGAGCCTCGCGAACAGTGCGGATGACGGCGGGCTCAGCCTCGAAGGCGAAGAGCATGTACTGGCCATGGCTCAGGTGCTGAGACTCGTAGGCAAACTCGCGACGGCCCACATTGGTAACCTCAGAAACCTTGGCGCCTGCGGCCTCGAGCTGGGCCTTGATGTCAGCGGTCAGCTCATCGAGGGTGGCGGAACCCTTCATGTTAAAAACGATCAGTGCGTCGTACTTTCTCATAACTTGTATTTTAGTAAGATGTCTTGCTTTCGCAAAAAGCGTCGGCAAAGAATGCACCTTTTTTGAACAAATTGCAAGCCTAAAGTGCGTTTTAACCGATTTTTTTTGCAATTCAGGCTCAAATGAGCTTGAGACGCACCAAATCCTGGGTGTCAATCAGACCCACGGGCTTGTGATCAGCATCCAACACAACCAGATCGTCGATTCGACGATCACGCAGGGTCTTCACTGCCGTGATAGCCAGCTTATCAGCCTCAACAAACACGGGGTTCTTCGTCATGAGAGCAGCCACGGGCTGAGTACCGCAAGCGGGGTCAGCCTGGTAAGCACGGGCAAAGTCACCGTGGGTGAACACACCGGCCAGAGTACCGTCCGGGTGAGTGAGCACACAGGCACCGGCACGGGCACTCGTCATGGCAATGATACACTCGGCCACGGTTGCGCTCTCGGGCTGCGTAGCAAACTCCTTGCGCATAATGTCAGCAATGCGCATAAGCAGAGCACGCCCCAGAGAACCACCGGGGTGACTGCGGGCGAAGTCCTCCTTCGTGAAATTGCGAGCCTCGAGCAGCGCCATGGCCAGAGCATCGCCCATCACCAGCATAGCGGTGGAAGATGAGGTGGGAGCCAGATTCAGAGGGTCAGCCTCGCGCTCAACGGCGGTATCAAGGACCACGTCAGAAAGCTCAGCAAGCGTGGAAGTGCACTTACCGGTCATGCTGATGATGGTCATATCAAAGCGCTTCAGGAAAGGCATGAGCGTAAGCAGCTCAGAGGTCTCGCCCGAGAAGGACATGGCAATACAGGCATCGCCATCCTGCACGATACCGAGGTCACCATGCATGGCGTTCATCGAATCGAGCACAACGGAGGGAGCACCGGTGGAGGTAAGTGTTGCGGCAATCTTGTTACCGATAAGGCCACTCTTACCTACACCAACCACAATAATCTTGTGACCGGTTTCAATAGCCTTGCGCATAGCATTCACTGCCTGCACAAAGGAGTCATCGAGCCGGGCGCAGATAGCCTGCAGCGCCGCGATTTCATCCTCAAATACCTTTTTACCGCGAATGGTGTGATCTGTTGTCATGACTGTATGTAGAGAGAAGTTTTAACGTCTGGTATTCTAGCACAAGACCGGCACCGCTGCAACAAAAAAAGCCCGATACCACAGTCAAAACCCGCACATTCGCGCATAAAAAGCACGCCAAACGCCCGCCAACAGCAGATTTATCTTGAAACGAGAGGCAAAAAAGGGTAAAACAGTGGCAGGGATAATTCACCCCCGAAACATCTTACTATGGAAACGACATTCAAAATTCACGGTCTCTGTGCTGCTACGCACACGCCCATGAACGCTGACGGCAGCTGCAACCCCAATGCAGTTGATCCGCAGGCTAAGTTCCTGGCCAGTCAGGGCATCAAGTCTGTCTTCATCACCGGTTCCACCGGCGAGTCCGCTCACATGCAGCTCACCGAGCGCAAGGAGAACATGGCCGCTTGGGGTGAAGCCGGCAAGAAGTACGGCATCGACGTTATCGTACACACCGGTGGCAACTGCGTGTATGACGGCCGCGAGCTCGCTGCCTATGCTGCTCAGTGCGGTGCTACCGCCACTGCCAGCAACGCCCCCTGCTACTTTAAGCCCGGCAGCGTAGAACTGCTTACCCAGAGTCTGGCTGTTGCCGCCTCCGGTGCTCCTGAGCTGCCCTTCTACTTCTACGATATTCCCGTGCTCACTCACGTAGGCTTCAATCCCTGCAAGATGATTGAGTCCTGCGCCGCAGCTATCCCGAACTTCGCCGGTGTGAAGTTCACCAATCCCGACCTTGCACTCTACATGGACGCCCTCAACTACGACGGCGGCAAGTACGACATTCCCTGGGGTGTTGACGAGTGGTTCCTGGGTGCCTATGCCACAGGCGCTAAGGGTGGTGTAGGTTCCTCCTTCAACTACGCTCCCAAGCTGTATGATGACATCATGAAGGCTGTGGATGCCGGCGACCTTGCCGAGGCTCGTCGCCTGCAGCAGCTCTCCGTCACCATGATTAACATTATCGCCGGCAAGGGCTACATGGGTTGCTGCAAGTACCTCATGAGCGAGTGGACCGGCGTTGACTTCGGCCCGGCTCGTCTGCCCATGGGCAAGCAGGACAAGGCCACTCTCGAAGCTCTGAAGAGCGAACTGAAGGCCATCGGCTTCTACGATTGGGCTATCTACAAATAACCTTTAAACTGCCTCATTATGGATACGAAAGCACTTGGCGAATTCTACAAAGACAAGCTGCTCAATGGGGTAGTACCGTTCTGGTTCCCCCGCTCTCTGGACACAGAGAACGGGGGGCTCTACCATTGCTATGCCGCAGACGGCACACTGGTGGACACAGACAAGAACGTATGGGCACAGGGTCGCATGGCCTGGATGCTCCTTACCTGTTACAACAGCATTGAAAAACGCCCGGAGTGGAAAGAGTACGCAGAGAGCGCTCTTAAATTCCTGGAAGAGAAGTGTGTGGACCCCACCGATGGGCGCATGTACTTCCACATGACAGCAGACGGCACCCCCATCCGCAAGCGTCGCTACGCCTACAGCGAATGCTTTGCGGCCATTGCCTGGGCTGCCCACTACGGTGCAACCGGTGACCCCAAGAGTGCTGAGCGCGCCCGACACTGGTTCGACGTCTACGCCGACATTTTCTTCACCCCCGGCAAGATGGCTCCCAAGAGCACCGGCAATCGCCCCGGCGAGAATCTGGGTTGCCGCATGATTATGATTGTGACGGCTCAGGAGCTGCGCCGCTATCTGGGAGATGCCGATGGCAAACTGACCGCTTGGATTGACCGCTGCATCCATGACCTGCGCACCCTCTTCATGAATGAGGAGGTAAAGGCCGTTCTGGAGAATGTAGCCCCCGATGGCTCCATCATTGACCACTTCGACGAGCGCACCCTCAACCCCGGCCACGATATTGAAGGCGGTTGGTTTGTGCTCGAGGAAGCCCGCTATCGCGGTGGCGACAAGAGCCTGATTGAAACCGGTTGCAAGATGATTGACTGGGCGCTCGAGCGAGGTTGGGACAAGAAGTACGGTGGCCTGCTGTACTACACCGATGTTTACAACAAGCCCGTGCAGGAATACTGGCACAACATGAAGTTCTGGTGGCCGCACGACGAGGCTCTTATCGGCACCGCTCTTGCCTACGTCATGACGGGCGACGAAAAGTATGCCGAGTGGCACCAGCGTATTCACGACTGGTCCTTCGAGCACCTGCAGGACAAGGAAAACGGCGAGTGGTTCGGCTACTGCAATCAAGATGGTTCAACCACTAACGGTCTGAAGGGCTCCATGTGGAAGTCATTCTTCCACCACCCGCGCGCTCTCTGGTGCTGCGCTCACTATCTGGGCGCCATCCCGAATGCCGTTCCCGCTCAGTAAAACAACAAGCTTCTCAACAAGTAAAACTGAAATAATATGATTATCGGTATTCTCAATTCAGGCGGTGATTGCCCCGGCATCAACGCAGTTATTGAGGGTTACGTCTCCGCGGCATATAGCCGTGGCTGGCGTGTAATTGGCTTCCATGATGGCTTTGAAGGCCTGCTCCCCACTGAGGGCGGCCGCCGTTATGAGATGCTTACCCCCATGAAGACGCATAAAATCCGCTCACATGGCGGCACCATCCTCGGTACCACCAATACGGGTAACTTTCAGGTTGTCATCAACAAGCTGGGCATCCCCCGTGTAGAGCCGGAAATTATGGCCAAAGCAACCAAGACCATTTCTGCTCTTGGCCTGCAGGCTCTGGCAGTTATCGGCGGTAACGGTTCAGCCCGAACAGCCAACCTTCTTTCCGAAGAAGGTCTGCCGGTGATTTCCATTCCCAAGACCATCAACAACGACCTCTGCCCCGATTCCGACTATACCTTCGGCTTCCAGAGCGCCGTATCCGTTGTGAGCGAGTCCATTGACCGCATTCGCACCACGGCCAATGCCCACCAGCGTATGATGGTAGTGGAAGTCATGGGTGACCAGTCCGGCTGGATTGCTCTTCACAGCGCCATCTCCTCTGCGGCAGATGTCGTTCTCATTCCCGAGATTCCCTTTGACCTGCAGAACGTGGTAGACTGCGTGAAGGCTCGCAAGGCTAAGGGACAGCGCGAAATCATCGTGGTTGTGGCAGAAGGTGCCAAGCTCAACGGTAAGCTCGTGACCGTACGTAACAAGGACAACGGTGACGAACGACTCGGCGGCATCGGCAATCGCCTTTCCAAGATGCTCGAGGAGATGACCGGCATCGAAACACGCTATTGCGTGCTCGGTCACACCCAGCGCGGTGGCAGCCCCTGCCCGTTCGACCGAATTCTCGGCATTCGTTTCGGCGTTGAAGCCGTTAAGCTCATTGAGCAGAGCAACTTCGGTCGCACCGTAGTGCTCAATGGACTCAACGTAGACAGCGTTCCCATCTCTCAGGCTATTGCCAAGCCCCGTATGGTATCGGCTGACAGCCAGATTGTGCGCACAGCCCGTGATCTGGGCATCATCTTCGGCGACCGTCGCCCCGAGGATATATTCGGCAGCAAGCCTGCAGAACAGGCTGCAGAAAACCCCACACCTGCAGCGAAGCCCCGAAAGACTACTAAAACAAAGGAATGAAAAAACTGACCACCAGAATTGCCGTTTTGTTCTGCGCAGGGGCAGCCCTGCTCAGTTCATGTGTACAGATGTTCAACGGCCCGACCGCCGCCAACATGCGCCCCAGCTATGTGGCCATGGAAACGAACTCCGGCCGTATACTCTACGCAGCCAACCCGAATGAGCGCCGTCCCATCGGCATGCTGGCCAACGTGGCCAATGCCATTGTGGTGCTCGATTGGGTCAACTCGAAGAATGTGAGCATGGACACCCAGCTTGTGGTACCTGCCGCTGCCTGTCAGTGGCCTGCCACTAACCTGCTCCATCTGCGCCCTGGTGACCGTATCAGCCTGCGAGATGCCCTGCACTCCACCATTATGTGGGATGACAGCGCCTCTGCCGCCACACTGGCCCATGCCTGCGGTGCCACTCTGAGCATGATTGACCCCGATGGGGCTTTCGTCGCGCAGATGAACCAGATGGCGGCAGCCATCGGTATGAACGCCACACGATTCAAGGGCAACAACGGTGCCGTGGTATCTCTGGCATCCACCCGAGATTTGGCACTCATGGGCATGTACGCAATTGAAAAACCGGCATTCAAGGGAATCAGCTCCAAGAAGTCCCACACCGCCACCATTACCAATGCTTATGGTCAGGTGCGTCAGGTCGTCATTCAGAACTCCAACCGCATGCTCTCCTATGACAATGTGGATGGAGTGAAGGCAGCCCGTTCACAAACAGCCGGCTGCTGCCTGATTGCTACCAGCACACGCTCCTCGGTCAAAATGACCGATCCCCGCACCGGCAAGCCTGCCACTTATGGCCAGCGACTGCTTGTCGTTGTAGCCGGCATGCCCACCTCGGAACAGCGTTACCGCACAGCTACCAACCTGCTGCGCGACAGCTGGAAGACATGGGAAGACTGGCAGCGGTCCAACGACTTCACGGAACACTCCAAATTCATTATTCTGCCTCATTAAACATTTATCGTCATGAATATCGGTATTCTTAACGCCGGCGGCGACTGCCCCGGACTCAACGCCGTGATTGAAGGCGCAGTGGGTGCTGCAACCGCCCGCGGCTGGACTGTCTACGGCTTCTACGATGGCTTCGAGGGTCTGCTCTCCACGCCCGAAAACGAGCGCTGGAAAATCCTTACTCCCGAGAACTGCCACAATGTCCGCTCCTGCGGTGGTACCATCCTCGGCACTGTGAACAAGGGCAACTTCACCGTGAAGAGCGGTGTAGGTGGTCGCATGCAGATTGCTGAAGATGTGCTTGCCCGCAGTAAGGCCACAGTTGACCGTCTGGGTCTGAAAGCCCTCATCGTCGTGGGTGGCGACGGCTCCCAGACCATCGGTAACGAGCTGCGCGCCATCGGCCTGCCCATCGTGGGCGTGCCCAAGACCATCGACAACGACCTGGGTGCTACAGACTACACCTTCGGTTTCTGGACCGCAGTGTCTGTGGTGAGTGAGAACCTGGACCGCCTGCGCACCACGGCTGACTCCCACAAGCGCATGATGGTGGTTGAGGTGATGGGCCGCCACGCCGGCTGGATTGCCCTGTACGGCGGTATCGCCGGCGGTGCAGACGTCATCCTGATGCCCGAAATCGAGTTCAAGCTCGAGGAAATCGTGCGTAAGGTTGAGCTGTTGAAGGCTCTGGGCCAGCGTGAAATCATCATTGTGGTAAGTGAAGGTGCCAAGATTGGCGGCAAGCTGCTCACGCTCGACGAAGAGACCAAGGGCGAGGTTCGTCTGGGTGGTATTGCCTCCTTCCTCTCCACCAAGCTCGAAACCATCACCGGTATCGAAACACGTTATTGCGTGCTCGGTCACATTCAGCGCGGCGGCAGCCCCATTCCCTTTGACCGCGTACTCGGCGTGCGCTGTGGTGCCAAGGCCATTGACCTCATCGATGAGGGCAAGTTCGGCGAGACCGTTGCCCTGCACGGTGTGGACATGGTTTCCATGCCCATCGAAGAGGCTGTGCGTACCCTGCACCTCGTGGACAGCAAGAGCCAGCTGGTGGAGGCAGCCAAGGAAATCGGCATTTCCTTCGGTGACGACACCAAGATGTTCTGATAACACCGTTTCACATCTATACTCAAAGGCCGCAGCAATTATGCTGCGGCCTTTCTTCTTTCAAAATTATTCACGGAGTTCCTCAAATCACTTTACATACCCCGTGCTTATCAGCTCGAGTGTATCCGGCCGATATCTCTTCAAGCGCGGTTTCATCCCTACCCCGAGCTCCTCCTCAGGAACGTGAAGAATCAGCAGCGAACCATCAAAAATTATAGCAAACAAACCGGGACTCACGGCCTGAGACGTTACAACACAATCCAAACATATTTTATTGCCCTCCGAGCGTTCCAGCTCTTTCTCTATAAAAAGTAAGGAATTACCATCTTCGGAGATATGCTCCACTCGGGCAACCAACTTATAACCGGGCTTGCCACGAGTACCGATTCGACGGGCGGAATAACGCACACGCCGAGCGGCATCCCACTGCGGAGCCATCTCGTCTGTGCACCCGGTAAAATAGTGAGCCAGAATCTGCTCATGCTCCGGCTTAATTTCAGAGATGACTAAGTTCTTTTTCAGCTCCCCAAAACTCATACTTTTCTTTTCAATGCCCTCAATCCTGCGTGTTTGGGGATTGAACTTTACGATATCAAAACAGATGCGCTGCTCATCCTCATCGACAATGCGCACCATATTGCTCATGAACACATAGGGAACCACCGCATGCTGAACTCGCTCCTTATAGTTCACACGGCGACCATCAGATTTTTTGAAGCGCACACAACTCAGGTAGCGCAGCGTGCGACCATCCTCAGACAGCTGCATGATTCGCTCACGCAAAACCGCTTTACCGGCTTCATTGCGCCCCCAGGAAGATGAATACTCTGTAAGCGTCTCAGCATCCCGGCACTTCCCCACCGGCACCATTTCGCTGCCGAAATATTTTTCAAAAAGAGCTGCATCAGCAGGTTTCACATCATTGCACAGCAGCGTTTCGACACAGGCCGACTCGGCGGAGTAAAGCACACCAACCGGCAGCATCATCAATGCTAAAATAAATGTACGTATCATCGTGGTAATCAGGTTAAAGAATTGACAACACGCGCATAAAACTCATTCATGGCGCGTTCTTCGGGCAGCGCATCCTGCGGGAGTGGCGTGGCAAGCAATTGCTGCTGCAGTTGGTCGCAGTGTTGGCGAACAGCTGCAAGAACATGCTCCTCGGGCAATTGTTCCTTTGCGCGACAACTCACCAGTTGAGCCATCAGCTCCTGTTGCTCAGGTGTACCGATACTTTGCACCAAGTCCTTAACCGGCAAGGGATAAAAGCGCTTATGCTGCAAAACATAACAGGAAGAGAGCAGCATACGCAGCGTACCGAGACTCAACTTACACTCGCGCATGGTGCCGGCATAGCCATCGGGCAAATACAATAATCTGCGCAGGTACACATGGGCGCCACTCATCAACCCGTGTACCATTGCGCCGGGACACAACGCAGGCGCACACACGGCCCGCATTTCCTCTACACAGGGGTGCTCCCGCCAGACCGGTGCATACAGCAGCTCGTGGGCATTCCATCCACTCTTACGAATGATTCGCAGGAACTTGCCCAACTCAAAGCCCAACACATCACCATCCGGCAGGCGCAGCTCATCCGGTGGTGGAGTGAGTGAAAAATATCGCGCAGTCGGGTAGGCGTAAATAAAGCGCACATCATAATCACTGCCCGGGCCGTGGCATCCATAGGCTCGTGAACCGGTCAGACAAATCAGCAAGGGAGTAGCCCCTTGCTCTGCGCAGAGTTGCAGAACAGACTGGGTGATGGCTTCTCTCATTCTTGTGGCAGGGTAGCATGCAGGGCATCCCAGCGTTCCTTGGCAGCCAGGATTGTCTCCTTCGTTACCGAGGATGATAACTCCCAAGTCAGCGGCATGGCCTGCGTGAAATAACGTGGCAGAAGAGTATCGAAATCCACATCGCCCCCCATGAAGGGAGCACGGTGGTCACGCTGCGGCCACTGCACGTCGTTCACGTGAGCACCGTATATATGTGGCTTCAGTCCTTTGAGATATTGGTCATGGTTCAGCAAAAGCAGGTTATGTTTGCGCTGAATATGACCGAAATCATGCCAATAACGCACATGCGGATTATCGGCGAACTCGGCCAGAAGAGTGGGCATTTCCAATTCACCGGGCACCTGCTCGAAGTGGCTACGCCCTTCCACACCAAGAACCAGGTTAAGTTTCTCAGCCCGCTCTGCCAACTTATGCAGGGCGACACGGGCTCTCTCATAGTACACAGGAGCCAGGCGCATGCGCTTGCGCACATACTTACCTTTCAACTCGGTATATTCCCTTGAATCGCGGTATCCATTGCGCACCATGCGCTGCAGCTCGCGGGTGCACTCATGCCCTTGGAACAACTCTACCTCGCCCATGTGCAGCACCACATAGCGAGCCTCCAGACGGGCCGCTACAAGCAGAGTTTCCATACTCAGGCGCATGGCGCGCTCGCGCTGCTCGGGGCGGTGCGAGGTAAAGCGGAACGCGTCCGGTGCATCCCCCTGCACATCAATGGGAGCCGGGCAGAAATTGTGAACTCCGGCCACCTTTATGCGCCCCTCATCCACAGCCTTCATCAACCCGGGCATAAGAGAAAGAGACAGACCATGAGAGGCCTCGATATACTCAAAACCAAGCTCCCTGATTTCTTCGCACATGGCAGCGCCATCCGTATGGCGCGAACTGTTCCAACAGGTAGAGAATACGTTCACGTGCTCAGCATACAGGGTTGCAAGGTGTTTAGCAAGTGTTTTTTTCAAAAATCAGGCCATGCACTTTACATCCGACCACCTATAACAGTCAGCTCTAACCTCTTGCAATGGGAAGCATTTGCGTTCAGAATGCCCGTACCATGACTGACCCACATCTACTGACAACAGCCGCCGGTGCTCCGGTGGCGGATAACAACAACACCCTCACAGCGGGACCGCACGGTCCCCAGCTCATTCAGGATGTCTGGCACCTGGAGAAAATGGCACACATGAACCGCGAAGTTTTACCCGAGCGCCGTATGCACGCCAAGGGCTGGGGTGCACACGGCAAGTTCACGGTTACAAATGATATCACGCGCTACACCCGGGCAGCACTGTTTTCTGCCGTCGGCAAAAAAACGCCGGTATTCGTCCGCTTTTCCACGGCAGCGGGGGAACGCGGCTATTGGGATGCCGATCGCGATATCCGAGGCTTTGCCGTTAAGTTCTATACCGATGAAGGGAACTGGGATTTGGTCGGCAACAATACCCCGGTCTTCTTCATTCGTGACCCGTTGAAGTTCCCGGATCTCAATCATGCCCTGCACCGCCACCCACAGACGGGGCGCAAGGACGATACGGCAAAATGGGATATCTGGACCTCGTTACCCGAGAGCTTTCATCAGGTTACCATTACCATGAGCGATCGCGGTATACCAAGCGATTTCCGCCACATGCACGGCTTTGGCAGTCACGCCTATTCCTTCATCAATGCTGCCAATGAACGTGTGTGGTGCAAGTTCCACTTCATCTGTCAGCAGGGTATACGCTGCCTGAGCGATGCCGAGGCTGCTGTCATCAACGGCAAAGACCCCGACAGCGCCGGGCATGACCTCTTCGCAGCTATCGAGGCGGGTGATTTCCCCAGGTGGACGCTCTGCGTGCAAATCATGACTCAGGCTCAAGCCGAGAAGTTCCCGTTTAATCCCTTTGACCTCACCAAAGTATGGCCGCACGCAGAATACCCACTCATTGAAGTGGGGGTAATGGAGCTTAACCGTAACCCTGAAAACTACTTTGCCGAGGTGGAACAAGCCGCCTTCACTCCGGCCAATATCGTGCCGGGTATCAGCTTTTCGCCCGACAAAATGCTGCAGGGGCGGCTCTTTGCCTATGGCGATGCCCAGCGCTACCGACTGGGAGTCAATCACGACATGCTCCCCATCAACCGACCTCGCTGCCCCTTCCACAGTTTTCATCAGGACGGGCTCATGAGGTTCGATAACAACAAAGGCAGTGCAGTTAGCTATGAACCCAACAGTTTCGGGGAATGGAAAGAACAGGCGGCATACAAAGAGCCCCCTTTCCCTGTGGATGGCCCTGCGGCACGCTACCCCTTTGCCGGCACCCCCGATGACTACTTTGCTCAACCACGCGCCCTCTTCAAACTCCTGACAGCAGAGAAACGCCGCCTGCTCTTCGACAATACCGCCCGAGCTCTGAGCAACGTGCCCGAGTTCATCATCCGGCGCCACCTGGCCCATTGTTACGCCTGCCACCCCGACTACGGCAAAGGCGTGGAGGAAATGTTAAAGTCAAAAATCTAATCACGACAACTTAACAGTCTGAATACAATTAGATTACATAACAATCGTGCAAATAGAAACCAAGACTTTCTATTTGCAGACTTTTTACCGACAAGCCGCAGCTCCTTGACGGAGCTGCGGCTTGCACATTGCTTATTGACAATGGGGGAGAGATTAGGAGTTTTCGCTCTCTGAAGAATCAGAATTGTCAACGACGGCATCAGCGTCATCAGCTGAGGAATCGCCGTCCTCGTCATCATCGGGGATAACAAGGGTAATCTCCTGAATGGCCTCCTTGGCGTTGAGGGTGATGAGTTTCACGCCCTGCGTGGCGCGACCTGTCTCGCGGATGGAGTTGACCTTCATGCGCACAGACTGACCGCCGGAGGTCATAATCATGAGCTCATCGGCATCCGTCACCGTCGTGGCAGAAACCACCAGACCGGTCTTGTCGGTGCAGTTCATGGTCTTAATACCGATACCGCCACGGCTCTGCAGACGATACTCGCCGAAGCGGGTACGCTTACCAAGACCGTTCTCGGATACCACGAGCAGCGAGTGAGCTGCGGGTACGCCATCGGTCAGCTCTTCGGTCTCGGCGGGCACGTCTGCGCTCTCTTCATCGGCAGAGACTGCAGTCTCGCCCTCGGGCACCACGGCCATGGCAACTACATAGTCGCCCTCGCGCAGCTTAATACCACGCACACCGATAGTGTTACGGCCCTGAGTACGCATATCGCTCTCGTTGAAGCGGATGCTCATACCGTTGTGAGTCACAATGATAACATCCTGCTCGCCGGTGGTAAGCACTGCGTTCACCAGGGAGTTACCCTCCTCAAGGTTGATGGCAATGATACCGGCCTTGCGGTAGTTCACGAAGTCGTTAAGCGCGGTCTTCTTCACCGTACCGTCCTTGGTGGCAAATACCACGTTGCCGGAGCCCTCAGCGAAGGTGACGTCTTTGCCGTCCTCGCTCACCTTGCGCTCCAGTCGCAGGATAGCGGCAATGCGCTCATCCGCCTGCATATCCAGCAGGTTCTTAATGGAACGACCCTGAGCGCTGCGAGCGGCCTCGTCAATCTCATACACGCGCTCCACGTACACACGGCCGGTGTTGGTGAAGAACATGATGTAGTCGTGATTCTGAGCGGCGAAGAGGTGCTCCACGTAGTCGTTGGCGTCCTTCTTGCTCTTGGTGGTAGCGGCCTTAATCCCCTTACCGCCGCGAGCCTGCAGGCGGTACTCGTCGGAGTTCGTGCGCTTAATGTAACCGCTGTGAGAGATGGTCACAATCATGGAGTCATTGGGGATGAGATCCTCAATGGCCATATCACCCTCGAAGGGAATGATGTGGGTCATACGCGGAGTGGCGTACTTCTCCTTAATTGTACGGAGCTCGTCCTTCACGATACCGAGCACACGAGCCTCGTTGGCAAGGATATCGAGATAATCCTCAATGACCTCCAGCAACTTCTTGTACTCGTCGGAAATCTTGTCGTTCTCGAGAGCAGTCAGCTGATAGAGGCGCAGGTCGAGAATGGCATTCACCTGACGCTCTGTGAACACGTAGTCATCCCCCTGCACCGACGGCTGGCTGTGGATAAGAATACCCAGCCCCTTGGCCAGAGCCACCGGGAAGCGGAAGGCCATCAGCTTATTACGAGCCTCCTCGCGGTTGCGGGACTCACGGATGATGCGGATGAACTCGTCAAGATTGGCAAGAGCGATAAGGTAAGCCTCCAACACCTCGGCACGGTCTTCAGCCTTGCGCAGCAGGTACTTGGTACGGCGAACCACCACCTCACGACGGTGTTCAACGTAGAAGTTGATGGCGTCTTTCATGGTCAGCACCTTGGGGCGCCCTTCATGAATAGCCAGCATATTGACGGCAAAAGAGGTATCGAGACTCGTAAGCTTGTAGAGCTGGTTGATAACCACCTGCGGGCGGGCATCGCGCTTAAGCTCAATCTCAATGTAGTCCGTCAGGTCGCGCATACCGGCGATGTCGGTAATCACCTTGTCACGTACAAGTTCAGCAATACGCTCCTGCAGCACAGCGCGGTTCACACCGTAGGGCACGTCGGAGATGTGGATGAACTCGCGGCCGTTCTCATTGCTCACCACCTCCATCTTACCACGCATGCGCACGCTGCCGCGACCGGTACGGAAGTAGCTGTCAATCCCCTTGTAGCCGAGAATATAGCCACCGGTGGGGAAGTCAGGTCCCTTAATATAGGCGCGCAGAGCCTCACTGGTGATGAGAGGATTGTCGATATAGGCGCAAATGCCGTCAACCACCTCACCGAGGTTATGGGGAGCCATATTGGTAGCCATACCCACGGCAATACCCGTACCGCCGTTCACCAGCAGGTTCGGAAAAGCGGAGGGGAATACCACGGGCTCCGTCAGACGGTTATCGTAGTTGGGCTGGAAGTCCACGGTGTCCTTGTCCAGGTCATCCATGAGCGCCACACCCAGGTGGCTGAGCTTAGCCTCGGTGTATCGCATGGCTGCGGGCGGGTCACCTTCCGGGGTACCGAAGTTACCCTGCCCCTGCACCAGCACGTCGCGCATGTTCCAGGGCTGAGCCATGGTCACCAGAGTGCCGTAGGCGGACTGGTCACCGTGCGGGTGGTAGTTACCGATGGTGTCACCCACGATTTTACCGCACTTGATGGTACCCTTGGTAGGCACCAGACCAAGCTCATGCATAGCGTAGAGCACGCGGCGCTGAGAGGGCTTCAGACCGTCACGGGCGTCGGGCAGAGCTCGGGAAATAATCACGGACATGGAGTAGTCCAGGAAGCTGCGGGACACCTCCTCTGCCACGTCGACCGGGCGAATTCTTGTATCACTCATAATTCAGTAAAAAACGGTTAAGGGTTACACGTCGAGGTTGCGAACATTCAGAGCATTGTCCTCAATGAAACGGCGGCGGGGCTCCACAAGGTCACCCATGAGGATGGTGAACATCTTGTCAGCCTGCACGGCGTTGTCATCATCCAGACGCACGCGGAGCAGCTCGCGCTTCTCGGGATCCATGGTGGTGGCATAGAGGTCCTTGGCGTCCATTTCACCAAGACCTTTGAATCGGGTAATGGTTACGCTGCGACCGCCGATTTCGAGCACCTTGGCAAGGATGTCACCCACAAAGTTGACCGGGGTCACCGTGTTGCGGCTGTTCTCCACCAGCTCGAAGACGGGAGCATCGTCGGACAGCAGACGGTCGGACTCAATGCCGAGCTCCAGCAGACGGGAGAGCACACGGGTGATGGCCTTGGCCTCGTGCAGCTCATGCAACAGAGCGCGGCGGCTGGGTCCCTCGCGCACGGGCAGCGGATTGGCAGCCAGCTCCTCCTCGGTGGGTTCGCCGAAGAGGAATAGGTCGCGATTCTCCTCGGAGAAAGCGGAAAGGTCTTCCATATTGCGGAAGTACACCACCTCCTCATCATTACCGCAACGCACCTTCACGAGGTACTGCGGGAAGTTACCCTCAGCATCGCGGTGGCGCAGCAGGTCCTTGAAGTCACCACCGTGCTGGGCTACGCTACCCTCGTACTTCTGCAGGTTGATAAGCGTCTCGAGAATAGCCATGAGGGAATCGGCATCGAACTCCTTGCTCTTGTCGGGCGTGCGCAGAGTCACATCGCCGGCGCCGAGAGAAATCAGCTTGCGGTTGAGGGCCACCTCATCCTGCACGTACTGCTCCACCTTGCGGTGAATCACTCGGTAGAGCGGCGGCTGAGCAATGTACAGATAACCGGCACGCACCAGCTGCGGCATGTGGCGGCAGAAGAGGGTAAGCAACAGCGTACAGATGTGGGAGCCGTCCACGTCAGCATCAGCCATCAGAATAATCTTGTGGTAGCGAACCTTGTTGATATCGAAGGAGCCTTCACCCTCGCCATCGCCGATACCGGCACCGATAGCGGTAATGATGTTCTGAATGGTTTCACTGCCCAGAGCCTTATCCAGGCGGGCTTTCTCCACGTTCAGAATCTTACCGCGCAGGGGCAGAATAGCCTGAGTACGACGGTCACGCCCCATCTTGGCGGAACCACCTGCAGAGTCACCCTCCACAATGAACAGCTCGCTGAGCTTGGGGTCGCGGCAGGAGCAGTCGGCCAGCTTACCGGGCAGACCGCCACCCACAGTCATAGCGCTCTTGCGCACACTTTCACGGGCCTTACGGGCAGCCTCACGAGCACGGGAGGCAATAAGGCAGCGGTCAATGATGGTCTTAGCCACCTGAGGATTTTCCTCGAAGAACTCCTTGAGCTCCTCGTACACCACGCTGCTCACCACACCTTCAATTTCGGTGTTCACCAGCTTATCCTTCGTCTGGGAGGAGAAGCGGGGATTGGGCATCTTCACGCTGATAACAGCCACCAAACCTTCGCGCACGTCGTCGCCGTTCAGGCTGGGGTCCTTATCCTTGAGCAGGTTGTTGCTCTTGGCGTAGTTGTTGATAGCGCGGGTCAGCGAGCTGCGGAAACCGGAAAGG
Source organism: Akkermansia sp. (assembly GCA_045531695.1). Lineage (GTDB taxonomy): Bacteria > Verrucomicrobiota > Verrucomicrobiia > Verrucomicrobiales > Akkermansiaceae > Akkermansia. Next base: position 6,180 of record JAZSEM010000032.1, on the reverse strand, counting down.
TGCGTACCGCCGTCAGCATTGAAAATGGAGTTGGCGTAGCACTGAATCTGATAGCGGTCGCTGTCATTGTACTGCATCACCACGTCCACAATCACGTCGTCCTCCATCGTCTTGCCATCATACTCCACCTCTATGTGGCGCACGCCGCTCATGGCGATGGGCTCAGGGGTAATGAGGGTCTTGTTCTCACCGAGCTGCTTCACGAACTCACGGATACCGTCTGCATAGTAGAACGTCTCCGTACGCTCCTGACCGGTGCGCTCGTCTACCAGCTCAATGACGAGCCCGGGATTCAGGAAGGCGAGCTCGCGCAGGCGGCGGGCCAGCAGGTCAAACTTGAACTCCGTGGTATCGGTGAAAATGGTCGGGTCCGGCAGGAAGGTGATACCCGTACCGGTCTGCCCCTCGGGGCAGGTACCGACGACATGCAGCTTCTCAGTCGTCTTACCTCGCTCGAAAGTAATAACGTGGCGCTTGCCGTCACGACGAACCTCAGCCTTGAAGAAATCGGAAAGGGCGTTCACACACTTGGCACCCACACCGTGCAGACCACCGGAGTACTTGTACGCCCCCTGCCCGAACTTACCACCGGCATGCAGGTTGGTCAGCACCAATTCCACAGCAGGAATTCCGAACTTGGGATGCATGTCCACGGGAATACCACGGCCGTTATCAATCACGGAAATGGTGCCACCCTCGTGAATCTGGATGATAATCTTGCTGCAATAGCCGGCCAGGTGCTCGTCAATCGAGTTATCCAGCACCTCAAATACACAGTGGTGCAGGCCGCGCTCATCAGGGTCGCCTATGTACATGCCCGGGCGCTTACGGACGGCCTCAAGACCCTCCAGCTTATCAATCTGCGCCGCGCCGTACTCTTGCTGTGCCCCGGTAGAGACTACCTGTTCGGTTTCTTCAGGGGCCGTGGTGTTATCAGTCATACGGCGGGGATTATACGCGCGTATACGCGCGCGTCAATTATATAATATGTCATTGTGGTCATTTTTTCGCCACAATACGCCCTGTAGCGCGTCATAGCATACAGCCCCTATTCCTACAGCCCCACACCACCATACAGCGGCTATAGGGGCATACAGAGCGTTTTATGAAAGAATTAAGGAGCATTCCCCGAGCGCACCACAGGAATGACCGGGGTAAGCTGCATTTCAGGGAATTTTCGACCGGAAGAATCATGAAGAGCGCCGCGGTGGACAGTATAGTGGACGTGGCCGGAGGAATCGACCAGAACGTTACCTCGTCGCTGCAGTCCGTGCAGTACCGTTACGACCGGCATAGCTCCGGGAGTGGACTGCGCCACGCACACAATATTGAACCAAAAGGCCGTGTCCCCCTCCCCGCCGAAATCCTGCTTCAACAGCAACAGGCCATCCCACTCGCCGGCTCCCTTGCGGCGGTGCTGAAAATACCCACCGGGGTAATCTGTACCGTGTGGTTCAACCGCGGGTTTCAGCTCGCAGCGAGTATAGGGCTCACCCTCCGCATCCACCAGAACCAAGGGGTGCTGCTCGGCCATTTTCAGCACACCATATTCCGGCATCTGTTCATCGAAGGCACAATCTGCCGTTAGAGCCAACATACCCCGCCGGTAGTGCAGCGGGGCGGTAATCTGCGCACGAGCATAGCCCACAAACCACGGCTGCGACACATGTACCGCCGCATACAACTGCGCCGCGGCACCATGCCCCCCATGCAGGGTGTAGGGTATGACCAGTAGTTCACCTCGGCACGCATCGCCATCAGCCTTGTAAATCCCCTCCGGATTCCGCCGACTCCATTCCTCCGGCCCCGGGCGCAGCGTCACACCGTTCACCGTGCCGGGAGTGCCCGCCCATGTCACCTGCACGCAGGGAGAATCCATGAAAACCTCTTTCGCAAGCTCCGGCTGTGGCTGTGAGGTACAGGCTGCAAGCAGAAGGAGTGGAAGCATCTGGCTAACAGGGAGTTTCATCATCGGCATCATACAGAATAGAATCTGCGACGTCAAGCGAAAACCGAGCTATAACAAAAGAGCATACAGGCGAACATAAAAAACGCTTGCAAAATGCCCGGGAATGCGTTAACCTTGCTCACCTCTCAGACTCTAAAATATATGAAGCACGTACACTTCCTCGGAATCTGCGGCACCGCGATGGGTGCTGTGGCATCTGCCATGGCCCGCAAGGGTTACACCGTAACCGGCACCGATGCCAATGTCTACCCGCCCATGTCGACATTTCTGGAAAGTGAAGGCATTCAAATCTTTCAGGGTTACAAGCCTGAGAACATTCCTGCAGAGGCCGATATGATTGTCATCGGCAATGCCATGAGCCGTGGCAATGCCGAAGTGGAGGCCGTACTGGAGCGCAACCTGCGCTACATGAGCCTGCCCGAGACCATGAAGGAGTTCTTCCTGTGGGGCAAGCACAATTATGTGGTAACCGGCACCCACGGCAAGACCACCACCACCAGTATGCTGGCCTGGCTGATGGAAGCCAACGACATGAACCCCAGTTTCATGATTGGCGGCATAGCCCGCAATCTCGGGCGCGGCGGGCGATTCACCGATTCCGACTTCTGCGTACTCGAGGGAGATGAATACGACACCGCCTTCTTCGACAAGCGCTCCAAGTTCCTGCACTACCTGCCCGAGGTTGTCATCATCAACAACATCGAGATGGATCACGCCGACATCTACGCCAATGTAGAGGAAATCAAGCTCTCCTTCAAGCGCCTGCTGCGCGTGGTTCCCCGCACGGGTGTTGTGTTCATCAATGCCGATTGCCCGAACTGCGCCGATGTGCAGGCACATGCCGCTGAAGAGCTTAAAATGGTGAAGATGGTGAGCGTGGGCATGGGCGAGAATGCCGATTTACGAATCACCGATATCGAGCACCGTACCGACGGCAGTTCCTTTACTCTGGACGGCGAGAGCTACAGCATCCCCATGATTGGCGACTTTAACATACGCAACGCCGCCATGGCGACCTGTGCCGCCCGCAATGCCGGGTTGACTCCCGATCAGATACGAGCAGCTTTCCTGAGCTTTGAGGGCGTGGCTCGCCGTCAGGAGGTACGCGGCACGGTCAACAGCGTGACCGTGGTCGATGACTTTGCCCACCACCCCACAGCCATTCGTCAGGCCGTGGAAGGCCTGCGCCAGCGCTACCCCAAGAGCCGCCTGTGGGTACTCTTCGACCCCCGCAGCAACACTACCATTCGCAATCTGTTCCAGCAGCAACTGGCGGATGCACTTGCCACCGCCGACTTCGCTGTCATTTCCCCGGTGGAGAACCACAAGCGCCTGCGCCCGGAAGAGCGTCTGGATGAAGAAAAACTCTGCCGCGACATTACCGAGATGGGCACCGAGTGCTATCTGGGCAGCGGCATTGAAGACATCGTGGCACACGTTGTCTCGCACGTGCACCCCGGCGATGTGCTGCTGGTCATGAGCAACGGCGGTTTCGGCGGCATACACAGCAAGCTGCTGAGCGCCCTGGCACAGTAAACAGATATGGGGGAAGTTGAAAAGCTCAACTTCCCGCCTGTTTCTTTCTGAGCTCCTCCATCACTGCGAGGAGCTTATTGTTTGAGCGTTTGAGGTGCAGCAGGCTGAACACCATCACCAGTGTCACCAACGTGAGATATATGATAACACCCCAGCACAAGGCCTGCAGAGAATAAATGGAGTGGGAAATCTTGGGGTCATTGATGACGCGGGTCACAATTTTGTCGCCCACCTCCTTAGCATACTCCCGCCCCTCTTGCTTGTACTGTTCCTTGTACTCATCTATCAGCGTATCAACAGCACTTTTCACGGCGGCGGTCAAGACCTCAGAGAGGGGTTTATCCCCCAGTCCGTCAGCCGTACCGGTTACAAGAGTGCTGATAGCCTCCCGCCCCCGGTCGCGCCAGGTGCGCTTGCCACTTTCTGCCGTCACTTCGGGCTCAGGTACAGCAGGCTCAGCCGCAGATTTGGCAGCACGACTTTCCTGATGCACTCTCAGAGCTTGCACCCCTACTTTCAACAGGCCGTCTATTACCTCATCAGCACGACCGGAATCAGCCTGCACTCCGGGCAGACAAAGAGAAAACAGCAGAAAAAGAGCAGTAATGAGTTTCTTCATACTGCAAGCTTACCATCACCCGCTGGGTAATGCAAGGTCAAAAAATCAAAACCGGCTCTCATCGGCATGAATAGTGAGGATTTTTACAGTGGAACCACTTGACGAACGATGCTTGCCATGTTGTCTGAGCGCATACCTCCCTGCCCGCCAAACAGACATCCCCCGGCGGCCTGTCGGCACCGGGGGGATGTCATTAACAATACCACGGTTACGTGGTTTTATTTGCGTCTGCGACGTGCGACCAGAGCAGCCAGAGCCAGCAGACTCAGTGTGGCAGTAGCAGGCTCGGGAACAACGTTGCTGACGCCTTGCAGGTATACCACCCCGGTGTTACTGTCATAATTCAACGTCGTTTCATCATTAATCCGGGAACCACTGAATATGCGGTTTGCCAGCAGCGTATTGGTGTCATCGACACTGATTTCTTCACCGTCGAGGAAGAATTTAACCACATCGGCATCCGAGAAAAGCAGCACCTGAGAATCGGCGCTATACTCGGTTCCCATTGTCAGAACAAGGTTAATCTTCTCATCGCTCGTGGCCATAAAGCTCAGCACCGAACCACTCGTCATGCTGATATGCCCGCTATCACACACAAGTGAGGAGCCGGCTTCCAACGTCAGGTTACCATCAATAGTCGCGCCTACGTTCACATTGAAGGTATCTGTTATCGGGGCCACGTCATCCAGCGTGAGTGCTGCAGCCTGCGCTATGTCGGTTGCGCTCACTGCGAGTGTGGCGCCGTCGGCTATTGTGGTTGAGCCGGCTTCGAGTATTGCTCCTTCGGTCAGCTCCAGTGTGCCACTTGTTCCTATGCTGATGTCGGCTGTTCCGGCTGTCAATGTGGCATTGCTGACTTTCACCGTCGCACCGCTTCCGTCGCTGACGCTCAGGCCTCCGGTTGTTTTCAGTACAGCTTTTTCCTCCACGCGCAGTCGACCGCCTTCCAGACTGGTGGCTCCCTTAAGCTCGCTGGTGCGTGAGTTGCTGATTTCCGTTGAGGTCCCTTCGCTCCCCTTCAGCTCTCGCAAGTGCTCTTCTGTGTAAAGACCGCTGAACACAATATCTCCCCCGGCGGCCTGCATCGTTCCGTCTTCATCTGTATATTTACCATTCAGGGTTGTGGTGCCCGCTTGGTACACAGAATCGTAGAATGTTATATCACCACCGTTAGCAGCCGCCAGTTTCAGCGCCGAGCCGGAAGAATTACTGTAGATACTGCGCAGGCGCCATGTACTCGAGCTCTTTACGGCATTTTTCTCAAATTTCACGCTATCATTACCTTCTATCGAAAGTTCAGAAATCCCGTTGAACATGCCGCTGCTTGCACCTCTGTTCCCGCTGAACGATACCAGCCCGTTATTGTTGACCTTCACGCTGCCGGCATCGATAAGTTTGCCATTGCTGCAGATGTTGTTGTCTATATTGACCTTGTCGTTGTTTGTAATGGAAACCGAGCTACCATCTATCAGCGAGGCATAGGAACTACTGTATAACGGTCTGTTATTACCGCTGATGGTCAGACTCGTGTTATCTGATATGCTTACAGCAGCCCCGCTGTATATCAACTCGTATGCATTGGAAGTACAATCATTGTTATCGAAGAGTACATCCCCATTATTGCAGATGCTGATTCCGCTGCCGGAAGAGCTCGCACAGTAAAGTCCGTACTTGGAGCTGTTGTTACTGATGTTCAAGGAATCATTCCCGGACATGCTGATACCTTTGCTGCCATATACAATATATCGAGTACTGTTATCGGTCATATCAACCTTATCGTGGCCGGTCACGGTAACGGTGCCGCTGCCGTGTATGCCACTACCAGTACCGGTGTTGGCGGTGTTGCCGGTCATACTGAGTGTGTTGTTGTCAGCAATAAGCACATTAGCTCCTCCCAGTACGCCGCTGGAGCCGGTCGTAGTGTTGTCCTTCAGTGTCAGGCCGGTATTGCCGCTGACTTCCAGGTCACTGCTGCCGGACATGCCTGACTTATTCCCGCTGAACAGCACATGACCATTGTTGCAGATACTACTTTGTGTACCGGAAGCACTGAGGT
>JAZSEM010000119.1:0-62701 GCA_045531695.1 Akkermansia sp. | reverse complement strand
AGCCGAACTTGTACGCACCGTACCAAACAAAAAGCAGCGCTGTGCCGGTATAACACAGCGGTGCATGTTGGTTTGTAGCAGGGGATTAGCCCTTGTAGGCGGTCTTGTAGACCTCGAGAACTTCTTCCCATGTGCAGGGGCGGGGATTGCCGCCGGTGCAGACGTCAGCCATAGCGGCATCGGTCAGGGCTTCCAAGTCTTCTTCCTTCACGCCGATTTCGGCCAGAGTCTGAGGAACCTTGACATCAACGGAGAGTTGCTTAACGGCATCGATGGCAGCCTTGCGGTACTCTTCCTGAGTCATGGAGTCGACACCCTGTACTCCCATCACGCGGGCAATTTCGCGGAACTTCTCACCGGTGTAGGGAGCATTGTACTCCATGACGTAGGGGAGCAGCACGGCGTTGGCTACACCGTGGGGGGTGTTGTAGAAGGCGCTCAGGGGGTGAGCCATGCCGTGTACGACACCGAGACCTACGTTCGAGAAAGCCATGCCGGTCATGTACTGGCCCAGAGCCATGCCTTCGCGACCATCGGGGTCATTCACCACAGCCTTGCGCAGGTTCTTGGCGATAAGCTCAACGGCCTTGAGGTTGAGGGTATCGGCCAGCTCCCAAGCGGCGAGGGTGGTGTAACCTTCGATAGCGTGGGTCAGGGCATCCATACCGGTGGCGGCGGTCAGACCGGCAGGCATGGAGGACATCATGTCGGGGTCAACCACGGCTACTACGGGAATGTCGTGCGGGTCAACGCACACAAACTTGCGGCGATTGGCCTCGTCGGTAATTACGTAGTTGATGGTGGTCTCGGCAGCTGTACCGGCGGTGGTGGCAACAGCGATAACGGGCACGCACTTGTTCTTGGTGGGAGCCAGACCCTCGAGGGATACAACATCAGCGAACTCGGGGTTGTTGATGATGATGCCGATGGCCTTTGCGGTATCCTGGGGGGAACCGCCACCGATGGCAATCATGTAATCAGCGCCGGCAGCCTTGAAGGCCTCTACGCCACCCTCTACAACTGCAACGCTGGGGTTGGCCTTTACCTTGTCGTAAATCTCGTAGGCACAGCCGGCAGCGTCGAGCAGCTCGGTGACTTTGGCTACTACGCCGAAGCGTACCAAATCAGCATCAGTTACCACAAGAGCCTTGGCAAAACCGCGGTTTTTTACCTCGGTTACAATCTCTTTGATGGCGCCATGGCCATGGTAACTCGTCTCGTTCAGAATAAAGCGTTTTGCGGACATGACTCCAATCTACCTTAAAATCAGGCAGATGGCAAGTACCTTTCTTGCATATATGAAAAAAAATCTTTCTGTGACGTAAATTCGGGTGGACAAAATGCCGGTCTCAAGGTAACATAACTGCACGTTCCGCTTCTTAAAACGTTGATTTTTCGCAAAACCTTCACTTCTAAAGAATTAAATCATTATGGCATTTAAAAATTTCCGCAAGCCGACTGACACCGCATCCAAGCCGACTCCGAGCTACAGCGATGCTCCGGTTCCTTCCGAGTGGCAGGCTCCTGTTGCACCCGTAGCCGATGTTCCCGCTCAGAACTCATTCTTTGACCCGACTCCTGCTGAGCCGTCTCCCTTTGAGCCGACTTCCTCTACCGCCGGTATGGGTGTTGCTACACGTAACGTGCTGAATTCCGACGTGGCAGTGGTTGGTATTCTGCGCTTTACCGATGACCTGCTCGTCGACGGTACCGTTGAGGGTGAGATTACCTCTGATGGCGAGCTTACCGTTGGTGCCAATGCCGTTATTCAGGCCGGTCCTCAGACCAAGGTTGCCGTGCGTACTCGCAGCGCCATCATTCAGGGCCGTGTGACCGGTGATATCGTTGTAACTGATCGTGTGGAGCTGACCTCCACTGCTGAGCTTGTTGGCGATGTGACCGCTTCCAAGATTTCCATTCAGGAGGGTGCTGTATTCATCGGCCACTGCATGGTTGGTGTTGCTTCTGCCTCTGCCGTTCAGACTCCTGCTCCGGCTAAGAAGATTAAGACAGCCAAGACTCCTACCAACAACAATCTGCTCAGCTGAGCTGAACAGTCTGACGTATGGCCCGGTATAGAACAGAGCCGCTAGTTGTTTCGGTTCCTTCCGGGTTATTACCTGAGGGTGAGCGCAATCGTAGGGTTGCGCTCACCTCGTTTTCTTCCGGAACTGAGCGAGTTCCTGTACCTCAACGTGAGGTGGTCTGCTATGAATGCGGTGAGCTCACTCAGGTTCCCAAGGCTGCACTGTCTGCTAATTGCTCGCATTGTCGTACCCATCTGAAGATGACCGATGTTGAGCTGAAGCCCGGTGCTCGTAGATTGACGGTGCGCACTCTCGGTAATGTGACGGTATTGGCCGATGCCGTGTTGTCCCAGCTTTCGATAACTAGTAATAACTGCTATTTAAATGGGCGTGGCTCAGGAGTTTTTCGATGTTCCGGATTGCTCAAAGTAAGTTGCAATAATCGAATAGAAGGTTCGGTGCAGGCCGGGCGTATGGAGGTGGAGCGTGGAGTTGATTTAATTCTGACCCAAGGGGCAACGGTGGATGAACTTGTGGTGAGCGGTCGCTTGAGCGGGCGTATTGTTGCTCGGCAATCTGTGATTGTTCGTCGCGGGGGTGAGTTGTACGGTAACTGTTTTTCCCCCTCTCTGGTAGTGGAACAGGGTGGTGTTCACCGGGGCGAGTGGCATGAAGTGCAGCCGGATTAAGGCTTGTTGACATGGATATCCAAATCACAGGAGCAACTCAGAACACTCTGCGTAACATCAATCTGACGTTGCCTGCGGGTAAAATCATTGCTCTGATGGGTCCCAGCGGTTCGGGTAAGAGCACTTTAGCCCATGATACTCTTTTTGCTGAGTCTCGTCGCCGTTTTCTTGATTGTCTGTCTGCCGGGGCCAGACGTTTGCTGGCTCGCCCGGAAAAACCGCGTGTCGGTGCTATTGATGGATTGCCCCCTGCGCTCTGCCTGGAACAGCATGTCCCGCAGGGGCACAGCCGTGCCGTGCTGGGGTCTATTACCGAAGTGCTGGATTATCTGCGTATTGTCTATGCTGCTATCGGTGTGCCGCATGACCCGGTAACGGGCGAGCGTCTGACGCGCATGAGCCCGGATGAAATTGCTCTTTCGTTGAGTAACTTGCCCGAGGGTACTCGCCTGACATTACTGGCTCCGTTACCACCGAGTTTCGGGCGCGAGCTTGAGAGTGATATCCTGCAGTTGCGCAAGCTTGGTTATTTGCGCGTGCGAGTGGGCGGAGAAATCCGGGAGCTCGAGGAACTGGAGGTAGCACCTCCGGCAGAGGATGATACCTGCGAGCTGGTCGTTGATCGTATCGTGGTGCGAGTAGGGGGTGAATCCCGAATTGCTGACTCTGTTCAGGTGGCTCTCCGTTTGTGGCCGGATGAATTGCGTGCTCTTGTGCAGCAGAAAGGCGGTGAGCCGCAGCTGCAGTGCTTCCACACGCGCTATCGCAATGCCGATACCGGTTTCTCGCTGCCTGATTTGACACCCCGCCTGTTCTCACATTATTCACCGCAGGGTGCCTGTGAAGCATGCGATGGAACCGGAGTGAAGGAAACGAGTAAAGGCGAGCCTGCAATTTGCCCGACCTGTCGCGGAATGCGTCTCAACCCCGTGGCTCTGGCCGTAACGCTCCCTTTCGGTTCGCAGGAAATCAATCTCGGTGAGTTTTGTAATCTTTCCGTTCAACAAAACCGCGATTTATTGCAGCAGCTTATCATACCGCCGGTGTTTGAACAGGCTCTGCAGACAGCTGTGCAGGAGCTGACCCGCCGACTGGATTGTCTGATTGAATTAGGCTTGGGGTATTTGTCGCTTTCTCGCGCGGCTAATACTCTGTCCGGTGGCGAGTTGCAGCGAGCCCGACTGGCCGGGCAGATTGGTGGGGGGCTTTCCGGTGTGCTCTATATTCTCGATGAACCCACCATCGGTTTGCACCCGAGTGAGACGGAACGCCTGATTGTCGCGCTGAAACGTCTGCGTGATAAGGGCAATACGATTCTTGTGGTGGAGCATGACCCTCAGTTGCTCGCGGCTGCTGACTGGCTTGTGGAAATGGGCCCCGGCAGTGGTCCCGACGGCGGGTCTGTGCTGGCTGAGGGAACTTACGAGGATTTCCTGCGTAACGAGCAATCTCCTACAGCCGCCTGGCTGACAGGTCGACAGCAGTTCGCCGAGGCAGATAGCCCGGAGTTGAAAGCCTGTCAATGGGCTGAATTACGCCACGCCAAAGCTCGTAATCTGAAGGATGTAACCCTGCGGTTGCCATTGGGGGCTTTTACCTGCCTGAGTGGCCCCGGTGGTTCCGGTAAGAGTACCTTGGTTCATGAGTGTCTGATTCCTGCTCTCAAAGCAGGTAAAGTGAAGGGGTCGGAGGGTATAGCTCGTGCTGTGTTGCTCGACCAGAGCCCGCTGGGCAGTTCGCCCCGTTCCACCCCTGCTACTGCCACCGGCTTGCTGGATGCTCTGCGCCCGCTGTATGCAGCTCTGCCACTTTCGCGCCAGCGTGGCTATACCTCAGCGCGTTTTTCTCTGAATACGCGTGGGGGGCGCTGTGAGCGCTGTGGCGGAACCGGCCTGCTACAGGTGGATATGAATTTTCTGGCTGATTTGTACACGCCCTGCGATGCCTGCCACGGTGCTCGCTATAATCGCGAGACGCTGGAGGTCACCTGGCGAGGTAAATCCATTGCCCAAGCTCTGGCCCTGTCGGTTGATGAGGCTCTCGAGTTCTTTGCGCCCATACCTGCAGCTGCGGGTATTTTGCAGGCTATGCATGATATCGGGTTGGGTTATTTGCCGCTTGATCGCTCAGTGACGACGCTTTCCGGTGGTGAAGCTCAGCGCGTGAAAATTGCCACCTATCTGGCCAAGGCTGCTCCCAAGCGTGGGCGTCGTGAGGGCGAACGGCTTCTCTTTGTGCTCGATGAACCCTCCACCGGTCTGCATTTCCGTGAGGTGGATATGCTCTTGCGTGCGCTGTATCGCCTTCGCTCAGCCGGGCATACAGTCTTGTGCATCGAGCATCATCAGGGGATTTTGGCTAGGGCTGATTACCTTATTGAACTCGGCCCGGGAGCCGGAGCCGAGGGCGGCCGAATTGTTTATGAGGGTGAGCCGAATATTAACGCCACATGCTGACGTAGATTCGACCGTCGGTGCGGTGGTGCAGAATGACGGCGTGCAGTGAGGGATTTGAGGGCAGGGTGTAGCCAACAACATCATTTGTCTGAATATCGGGGCAATGATTACGGAAGATGTCGATGTGGTGCTCGCACTCAGAGTATTTCATGTCGAACTCCGGTTGCCACGTATCGGGAATAGGAGCCTCGAGCTTACCGAGTACGGTCCAGTGGTGTTCCTGTAATCCACCGAAATCAAAATCGGTGGATTCAATATTCACGCAATCCAATTCATCCAAGTAGTAAGGGTGCAGGTAGTCGCCCCATATTGCCAAGAGAGCTAAGCCTATGTAACCGAGCACGAGAAGTGCAATGATTTTGAAGGCTTTCTTCATTGTGCTGCGAGGTGCAGAATCTGAACAGGTTCTTTTGTGGCTTGCACCGGGAACTTTACATCACCCGGGAAAAGCAGGTAGTAGCGCCCTTCTCGAGGCAGGCTGAATGTGGCAAACTTGCGCATGTCATCACGCGTGGTGGGCAGCGGTTGTTCCTCGAGCACGTTTCCGGCTGCATCCGTCAGCTTGACCACGATGGTCACATTCGTACGGGGGTGCACATCCAGCATGAGTCGCTGCCTGTCAGGGGGGAGCCCATTCTGTTCATACCAACGGGCCGCAAGCGCGCGATATCGCTTGCTGACGTCGGTTGCCGCTATATGATTACGGCGCATATCGCCGACCGGGAAAATGCCGTTCCCCTGCGGGTGCTGAGCTACGATTTTCTGCCAGGGGTGGTGCGGGTCGAGCATGCCGATATTTTCCATCACCCAGCCGGTGTTGAAATCCTTTTCGTTGAACTCAATCATGTGCCACTCTCCATCCAGCCATACCTCGGGCCATGTATGATTGCCTCGTACGTGGTTCCATGTCATGATGCCGACGGCACGTGCCGGTATGCCCACCGAACGGTATGCGCAGACCATGAGAATGGTCTGCCCGGTGCAGGAGATTTTTTTCTCGGCGAGAGCCTCCAGCGCATTCATGTCCTGCTTGCGCCGCTCTGCCGAGTAATATGTGCCGGTGAGAGCCGTCATGTTGGCGGCGATATGCAGAACTGCCTCACGCGCTGTGGTACAGTGTTTTATAGCTGGCTGAAAGATGTCCCCTACCTGCTTACGCCAATCGCAGGGCTCTTCGCTCAGTACCCGGTCATTATCCAGATAGTGCTTGCGTATGTCCTCCGGTATATCCTGCTGCCACTCTGCCCATGCAGAGCAGATGAGGGTGCAAGCTGCAACTAGCGATAGAATGAATCTCATTTCTGTACGGAACCGTAAAGAGTGAACCCTGTGCATTCATCAATGCGAACAGGCACAATGCTGCCGACCTCGGCTGTGCCTCCCTCGATAATGACGGGCTTGTTCTGCGAGGTGCGACCCTGCAGGCGGTCAGGATTGTTCTTGCTGGGACCTTCCACAAGAATGCTCTGCTGAGTGCCGACAAGTGCCATGTTGCGAGCTGTGGCAATGCGGTTCACGCATTCCAGCAGGTCGTGATTGCGCTCCTCCTTTACGCGCAGGCAAATCTGGTTTTCCATGGCTGCGGCAGGGGTGTCGCGGCGGGGTGAGTACTGGAAGATGAAGGCATTGTCGAACTGCACGCGCTCCACAGCAGCCTTGGTCTGCAGATAATCCTCATCCGTCTCGCCCGGGAAACCGACGATGATGTCAGTCGTGATGGCCAGGTCCGGGCGTGCCTCGCGCATGGCCTCACAGAGCTGCAGGTACTTCTCGTTCTTGTAGGGGCGCAGCATGAGCTTAAGAATGCGGTCGCTGCCGCTCTGCATGGGGAAGTGAATGTGGCTGCAAAGCTTGGGCAGGTAGGTGTAGGCGTTCACCAGGTCCTGACGGAAGCCGATGGGGTGCGGCGAGGTAAAGCGTATGCGCTCCAGTCCGTCAATTTCGTGCAAAGCTTCGAGCAGGCGCACGAATGCCCCACGGCCATTCACCACCGGCTCATCCTTGCCGTAGCGGTTGACTATCTGGCCGAGCAGGGTGATTTCCTTCACGCCACGCTCAACCAGTTCGCGGGCCTCGGTGAGGATGTCCTCCTGCGGGCGACTGCATTCGCTGCCACGTGTGCTGGGAACAATGCAGTAGGAGCATTTCATGTCGCACCCCTGCATGATGGAGACGAAAGCCGTGCAGTTGCCGGCCTGCGGCATGTGGTCTTTGATGGCATTCTGGAACCCCTCTTCATGTTCCACGGCACAGATGTGTGCACCGCGACGGATGGGTTCTGTGATATTCTGCCCCAGACGACTGCGCAGCAAACGATTGCAGTGTTTGTAGACGTTGTGATATTGACGGGTTCCACACACCAAGTCAAGTCTGGGCAGGTCACGGAAGAGGCTCTTCTGGCGGCTTTGGCACATGCAGCCCATAAAACCGTAGACAACCCAGGGTTTGGCTGTGGGGCGGGCGCAGAGCAGTCCCATTTTGCCCAGTGCTTTCAGCTCTGCTTTTTCACGCACGGAGCATGTGTTGATGAGAATGACATCGGCCTGCGCTTCATCGCGCGTTATCTCATAACCACCTGCCAGAAACATGCTCAGCACCTGTTCGCTGTCACGTTCGTTCATCTGGCAACCATAGGTTTTTATCAGTACACTCGGCATTGCTAGGAAAATTGTGTGCTTGCGCGCGTGAGTGTATCAGTTCACGCCTCTTATTGCAAGCCTTTTCGGGAAAAGTCGAGCATTTCGGACGTCATGCCTTTGTCTTGACTTGCTACATCGTAAACAATATGTTAAACTACAAGATAAGAATTGACCATGGGAAAGTTATTTCGGAAAAATGTTCGTATGCTGTTGACGTTAGCTCTCGGGCTGTTGTCTGCGCAGCTGTTCGGACATGAATATCCCGATTATGGGATTCCCGATGAACTGGAACCTATCAGCTTTCCTCCTGCGCCGGAGCCTCCTGTTCGCTATCGCGATCCCGCTGTGGCCATGATGCTGCGCTACAGAAAGCCTGTTGATATTGAGATATTACCAAGCTGGGAGTTGAGCGAGCAACAGCTCTATACGGCTCAAATGCCACCGTATGGTATCATAAAAGGAGGGAGGGTGCGCTATGTTTACCCCGAGGATGAGGAGCCAACGCTCGACCAACTGGCCGACGGCTCTGCGCTTACTCCCCGACAGCGAAAATTGATGCGCCGCGCTCGCCGTGAAGCCCTGCGCTCGGCAGCTTGGCGGGCTAAGATTGAGGCTGACCGATATAATCGTGAGCATGCCGATGTTTTGGCTGCTATGGATAGAAAGGGGCGACACATCGTTATTTCGCTCAGTGCCCAGAGAGGGCGTTTTATGGATGGTGATATGGAACTGCGGCGTTTTCGCGTGTGTACCGGCAAAAAGTCAACACCCACCCCCAAGGGGCATTTCCATGTGATGGAAAAGCGAAAGGAACACAAATCTAATCTCTATAACAGCTCTATGCCTTTTTTCCTGCGCCTGACTCTTGATGGCGTAGGGCTGCACCAAGGTCCTGTTCGTTCCCGTCCGTCATCTCATGGTTGTATACGTATGAGCCGTGAGGATGCCCGCTTTCTGTTCGATAATGCAGTGGTAGGAACTGCTGTTTTTGTAACGGACTGATGGAGTAGGGGATTTACTTTTCACCGATAATCTTCCTTAATCTTGTTTCATCTTCGCTGGGTATTAATATTCTGGACTCCTGTGTAGAGGTAGATGGTGTACCAATTTCGAGGGATGAAATACTGAGGAGCTCTGAGCCCGCTTCATCCAGAAAAATAATCTCTGTTTTCTTTCCGGGGTAGACGGTAAGGTAGCTCTCATTCAATATTGGCAGAGCCTGACTGAGCATGCGACAAAGTTCTGTTTTATGTTCCGTAGACAGGGTAACCCCGCTGCCTGTTTGATTCTGAGCCCCGAAGATTACTTCCTGCACCTGAATGCTGCTGCAATTGTTTGCTGCCTGTCGAACTTTATCAGTGAAATCCCGGTTCTGCTGAGCTGCTTTAGCGGAGAGTTCGCGCCCTTTCCAATGTGGCTCCGTTTGGGCAGTTGAATTGAGTAAAGCCGGTTCTGCGGTTACGCCATCGGCCTTGTTGGTATTTCTGATAAAGCGTTGACGTGCAGGGAGATTGATGTATCTCTCGAACCACTCATCGGGCAGGGCTGCCACGGCATTCACACTGTCACGGGCTACGGAAAGCCGCAGTAAGCCCTCATCCATATCAATGTATGTCAGCTCCTTGCCCGCAGTATCTTTCAATACTAATCGGTCAAGAATATAGAAGAAAGGTACAACGGCGGGTGGGCTCACTGTCTGAATGGTCGGATTCCCGTCCTCGTCTGTAACCACCTGAGAATGCAAATGCTGATTGTAATTCTCAATGGGAATAGGCGGAATAGGCTGAGCATGGCTCAGTATTTCTTTTAATTCGGCGAACTCCTTTTGGTTGAGTTTTACCGAGGGGACTTCCGGAGATTCTGCGCCCGTACAGCAGCAATCGCCACGCTCTCGCTTGAACTCAGCGCTTGTTGCTTGTGCTACGTATTGGGCGAACTCGGCATGTTTCTTCAGCAATCCACTACAGTGCTCGGCGTGTTCTTTTGTACGGCGTTCTGCATTGATGGCAGCAGCTTCTTGCTCCAAACGTTCCGTCTCGCTGATACAAGCAGTCAACAGTGTGGCGGCTGTAATGGTTGCAAGTCTGAGTCGTGAAAAAAGAGTAAGCATATATTGATAGAAGCGGTCTGTTAAGTTTATTCTGCGGGTGGTTTCGGTAGATTTTTTGTTGTCGTGCATTTGCCTGAAATCTGTTTTGTTTGTTGCCCGGAGGCATCGTGTACAGCATCGATAGTGGCCATTTGTTGATGTCGCATGGTAAGGCTGTAACAGATATTAATCGGCAGGCTGATGGCGGTGAGTGCTATAGAAGCCGGGATGTCTATTGTTACAAAAGTCAGCGCTGATAAAGGGGCTGTCCAGTAGCGGTGAGGTGACGGCGCCGGTGAATTCAGTGCGATGGGTTGGTGTTCTGAACCTACTGTGTACCAGGGGTATATATGTTGCAGTTTTCCCGGTTTGGGCTCGGGCTCTGCGTGTGCTGGCAGTGCGGATAATTTCTGCCCGGATTCCGGAGCATAGTAGTAAGGCTCCTGTATAACTTTATCTATGTTAAAGTTACGGTGTGGTAATTGGCTGAAGGATGAATCTTCGATGGTGACAGGCACGTCAGGGGAGACGACTACGCGCTTTGTTTCTATGTATTGAGTGCCGTTTGCTCTGTAAAATTTCCACTTTTTCGGGTCGCGGGGGACTATGAGCGCTTCTTCTTGCTTCCCGAAGTTAGCAATGGCATCGGAAATGTTTACGCGCACACAGGCGGTTAGGCTACAGGCGACAAGGATTAGGACAGTTGGGGGCGTTTTCATGGGAAAATCGTCGTTTTTGTCAGTTCCATTTCAGTATTTCGAACAGTCGTTTTTCATCTGCCGCGTTCAGCCATATTTTGGTGGAGTGGGTCAGAGTGTGAGGATTGCCGAAATCATAGATACTCAATGTTATGAGTTCGCTTCCATCTGCTGCAATGAAGCGAATAGCCCGCCACTCCCCCCACGTGATGTTGCATAGATGGCAGTACCGCACCGGTTGTACTCGGTTGAGGATTTCGCATAGCTCTGCTTTATCCTGCGCACGGAGGGTTGAACCTTCGTTTGACCCTCCCTCGACCACTATTTGCGCACATTCCTGAGCTGCTTGGCGAACTCTCTCAGCAAAATCTTTGTTTTCCTGAGCTATAGCTGCCGGTAGAGGCCTTGATAAACCCTCGCTGTCGACGGGTGCACCGGCGCAGAAAACAGAGGAAATGAGAAGCAGGGTGAGCAGGGCCGATTTCATTGTGTGGCAGTTGGTTATTGTTCGTAAATTGTTGGATCCGGTATGCCGGCCGCTGCGAATGCTTCCCGGCGTTCGCGACAGGTGGCGCATTGTCCGCAGTGTAAGTCGCGTCCGCAGTAGCAGGAGTAAGTGTGGGAAAAGTCTACTCCCAGTTCAGCGCCGATGGCAGTAATTTCCCCTTTGTTATTGGAGATAAAGGGGCGCAGAATCTGCAGGTTGGCGTAAGTACCCAGCGAGATAGCACTGGCCATGGCTGCCATGAAGTCCTCCCGGCAATCCGGGTAGAGGGCATGGTCACCACCATGAGCCGCAATCACAATCCCCTCAGCTCCGTTGCTTTCGGCTATGCCGGCGGCGATGGCCAGAAAGATGCCATTGCGGAACGGAACAACCGTCTGCTTAAGGTTGTCCTCAGCGTAGTCTGCTGTGGGAATGGCGTCTGCTCCGCTGAGTAGTGCGCTCTGCAGGTGAGCGGAGATGCTGCGCAGGTTGATTTCGTGGTAGGGTATGCCGAGTTGCTCTGCCTGCCATCGAGCGCAGGCAAGTTCGTGGACTGCGTGGTTGCTGCCGTAGTCAAAGGAAAGGGCACACACCACCTCGTGGTGGTGGTGTGCCCAGTAAAGTGCGGTGGTGGAATCCAACCCGCCTGAGAGCAGGACGGCTACTTTCATGCGGGGCGATTCTCGGGCTTATGTTCGGCGGTACAGGTGAGCTGAATGCCGCCGCGCGCACCGAACTTACCGGTTACCTTCATCCATGCCGGGTCAACAGCAGCTACGAGGTCATCCAGAATACGGTTGACCACCTGCTCATTGAACGCTGCATAATTGCGGAAGGAGACGAGGTAGTACTTCAGACTCTTGGTTTCCACTACTTTTTCAGCAGGGGTGTAGGTGATGGTGAGCTCACAGCTGTCCGGCTGCCCCGTGACGGGACAGAGGGAGGAGAACTCATGTGTGGTGAGAGTTACCACATAGGGACGCTGCGGGCTGCGATTGGGGAATGCCTCCAGCTTGGCGTCCTCGGGGCTGCTGAAGAACTCAGTGTGTTTGCCGAGCAGGGAAAGGTCTTTGTTATCCATAATCAATTAAGCCTTGGTGAGTTTATAGCCGTCTTTGCCATCTTTCATTGCCCAGCCGAGTTCGGCGAGTTTGCCGCGCAGGGCATCTGCCGTAGCCCAGTCCTTTGCCAGTCGGGCAGCCCAGCGCTCATCGGCAATCGCCTTGATGTCCTCCGGAACTTCGATGTCGGCATCGGGGTCGGGCAGCTGCAGGCCGAGGGCCTCCATAATGAAGCGGAATGCCTGCCATACGTTGGTGGCGGTCGCGGCATCCATTTCCGCGGGCTTGATACCCTTGATGGCGCTGAATACGTGGCCGAGAGCTTCCGGCCCGTTCAGGTCGTCCTCCAGACTGTCCCAAGCGGGTTGGAATGCGCCGAGTGCGGGGGCTTTCTTAACGAGGTCGCGGTAAGTGGGCTCTTTGGCACCACTGGCCTTGGCGAGCTCCTTGTCAAAGCGACCGAGCTTGTTGAGGGCGCTGGTGGCGTCCTTCATACCGCTGAGGGTGAAATTGAGCGGGCGGCGATAATAGGCACCGGCCAGAACGTAGCGCAGGGCAGCCGGGGTATAGCCCATTTCCTGCAACTGGTCGAGCGTGTACATGTTACCCAGGCTCTTACTCATCTTGGCGCCGTCTACCAACAGGTGGGTGACGTGGAACCAATGACGGGCAAACTCACCACCGCAGGCGCAGCGGCTCTGGGCAATCTCGTTCTCGTGGTGCGGGAACACCAAGTCCACGCCACCGGAGTGGAGGTCGAAAGTATCGCCAAGGTACTTGTGGCTCATGGCAGAGCACTCCAGGTGCCAGCCGGGGCGACCTTCACCCCAGGGGGACGGCCAGAAGTTCGGGCCATCTTCGGGGCGACGGGCTTTCCAGAGCACGAAGTCAGCTACGCTGTCTTTTTCGTACTCATCTGTATCGGCTCGAGTGTTAGCAGTTTTGCCGAGGTCGAGCTCCTGACGGTCGAGGTGAGCCAGACGACCGTAGTCGGCATAGGAGGAAATGCGGAAGTAGACGGAACCGTCATCGCTCTGGTAGGCGTGGTTAGCCTCCATGAGTTTCTGAACAATATCAAGCTGCTCTTTAATGTGGCCTACTGCGCTGGGCTCGACATGGGGAGCCAGACAGTTGAGAGCCTTGCAGTCATCGTGGAACTTGGCGGTCCATTTGGCGGTGTACTCACCCAGCGGCATGCCCTGAGCCTGTGAATTGCGAATGGTCTTGTCGTCCACATCCGTCAGGTTACGCACATGTTTGGTGCGCAGGCCCCCCAGCTCCACCACACGGCGGAAGACATCCTGCACCACGAAAGTACGGAAGTTGCCGATGTGTGCTGCTGCGTACACCGTCGGGCCGCAACAGTAGAAGCGCAGCTGCTTGCCGTCTTCTGCCTGCACGGGCTTCATAGCCCCCGACTGTGTATCATATAAGTTTAACATAACACCGACAGTATGCCCGCTCACGCGCGCGTTGTCAAGGCTTCAACCCGTCAGCCGAGCATAAAAAAGCGCAGATATTACAAGGAATATCTGCGCTTTGCTGCGAGAGTTGCAGTGGCTTCTTACTTGGTTCCGTATCGGGCTGCGGCACCCAGCTGCTCTTCTATGCGCAGCAGCTGGTTGTACTTGGCCAGACGGTCTGCGCGTGAGAGAGATCCGGTCTTAATCTGCCCTGCGTTGGTGGCGACTGCGAGGTCTGCAATGAAGGAGTCCTCGGTCTCACCGCTGCGGTGGGAGATAACAGCCGTGTAGGCATTGGTCGTAGCGAGTCGCACAGCCTCAAAGGTTTCGCTCAACGAGCCAATCTGGTTGAGCTTCACCAGAATGGAGTTGGCTACGCCGGTTTCAATCCCCTTGCGCAGGAAGTCGACGTTCGTGACGAAGAGGTCGTCACCCACCAGCTGGCAACGATTGCCGATGCTGTCGGTGAGCAGTTTCCAGCCCTCCCAGTCGTTCTCAGCGCAGCCGTCCTCGATGGATACGATGGGGTAGCGCTCAATCAGACCCTTGTAGTAGTCTGTCAGTTCGGCTGCAGTCAGGCGGTCGCCACTGCTCTTTTTGAAGACATAGAGCTCGCTCTCGGCATCATAGAACTCAGAGCTGGCGACATCCAGAGCCAGACTGACATCTTCACCGGGGCGGTAACCGGCGTTCTCAATAGCAGTCATGATAACGTCCAGCGCAGCATCGGCACTCTTCAGGTTCGGGGCGTAGCCACCCTCATCTCCCACGGCTGTGCTCAGCCCCATTTTGCGCAGAACAGCTGCAAGTGAGTGGAAGACCTCGGCTCCGCATCGCAGTGCTTCGCGGAAGGTCGGTAAGCCCTTCGGCACAATCATGAACTCCTGGAAGTCAATCGGTGCATCGGAGTGAGCCCCGGCGTTCAGAACGTTCATCATCGGAACCGGCAGAATGTGAGCATTCGGTCCGCCCAGATAGCGGTAGAGCGGCTGGCCGGTTGCCTGCGCAGCTGCGCGTGCTGTAGCCAGCGAGATGGCCAACACGGCATTGGCGCCTACTCGCGACTTGTTCGGTGTGCCATCTACTTCGCGCATACGGGTGTCGATGGCTATTTGCTCAGTTGCGCTCATGCCAACGAGGGCAGGGGCCAGGTCTTCGTTGGCATGTGCCACGGCCTGTTGCACACCCTTGCCGCGGTAGCGGTTCTTGTCGCCGTCGCGCAGTTCGCAGGCTTCGTGCTCTCCGGTGGAGGCTCCGCTGGGAACCGATGCCACACCGATGATACCGCTGCTGAGCTGAACCTCGGCTTCTACTGTGGGATTGCCACGGGAATCCAGTATCTCCCGTGCCCGGATTTTTGCGATTGTTGTGTTCATAAATTAGATAAGGCTAACTTTCTGACGCGAGTTTAGCACTATCTTGAAAAAATTGCAAGCGCAAAAGTGAGTTATTGCTAACTTTTTTTACGCTTGCAATAAAAATTCAGCTGAGAGGCGAATTAAGAGTTGTACATCTTGGTGTAGTACTCGTCGGCCATGCGGTCGGAGTTGAAGGCAGGGGATATATCCTCCATTGCATTGAATACGATGTCGTTCCATGCATCGCGATTATCGTAATAGAGGGGCAGCACCTTCGACTCGAGGATGTTGTAGAAGTTGTCGCGGTCGGAGCGATCGCGGGCTTCTGCCGACAGCCCGGCCTTGGCTTCGGGAATCATGAAGCAGTTCTGACCATCGCGGGCGAACTCACGCACCCAGCCGTCATTGGTCGAGATGGTGATAGAACCGTTCATGGCAGCAGACATACCGGAGGTACCCGATGCCTCACGTGTGACAACCGGGTTGTTGAGCCAGATGTCAGAGCCATTCTTGAGCAGGCGACTGAGGGCAAGTTCGTAGCCGGTCAGCACAGCGCAGCGGGGATATTTCTCGCTGAGTTTGTTGAGCTTATTGAAGATGTCAACCGCCGTGAAGTCTGTGGGATAGGGCTTACCGGCCCAAATCATCTGCACCGGGCGATTGGTTCGCTGTAACATGCGCTCAAACATGACCGGGTTATCGGTAATGAGAGCAGGGCGCTTGTAAGCGGCAAAGCGGCGAGCCCAGACGATGGTAAGGGTGTCCTGGTCGAAAAGGTGCCCGGTTTGCTCACCCACCATGCGGAAGAGGTCTTTCTTGAGAGCACGCTTACGCTCCATGAAGGCACGTTTGTCGCGGGCTGCAAAGGCTTCTGCCAGCTCGGCATCCTGCCAGTAAGGTACGTTCTGAGCATTGGTAACGTGGGTGATGGGGCAGATATCACTATAACCCTGCCACATCTGGCGGGATACCTCACCGTGCAGCTCACTCACACCATTTGCCATGTGCGAGAGTCGCAGAGCAGCGAGAGTGTAGTTGAATGTCTGCTCATTCGGGTCGAGTTTCAGCATGCTGCGCACCTGGTCCAGTGACAGGCCATCGAAGAAGGAGAAATTGGCCATGAGGTTGATGTCCATTTTCTCGTTGCCGGCCTCTTCGGGGGTGTGGGTGGTGAAGACAAAGCGCTTGCGTACCTCCTCCACATTACCGCCATTACGTGCCAGCATGTTGAAGGCTGCACCGATGGCATGAGCCTCGTTCATGTGGTAAATCTCGGGCTCCACGCCGAGCTCTTCGAAGAGCCTGGCACCACCCTGACCCAGTACGATATACTGCGAGATACGAGTCATGGGGTTGCTGTCGTAGAGTCGCTGGGTGATGGAGCGGCTTACGGCATCATTTTCAGGCAAGTCAGTGGTCAGGAAGAACATCGGGGCTGTGTCGAAGACCTCCGGGCGCAGGTAATAGGCCTTGACCCACACGGGGGAATTGCAGATGTGGATGAGGAATTTGATATTGTGGTCTTCGAGGAAAGCGTAATCCTTCTTGCGGTACTGCACAGCCATTGAGCCGTCTTCCGCGCGAATCTGGTTGTAATAGCCGTAGGACCATAGTATACCTACGCCTACCAGATTTTGGCGCAGGGCTCCGGCTGAGCGCATGTGGGAGCCCGCAAGGTATCCCAAACCGCCGGAATAAATTTTGAAAACGTTATCGATAGCATACTCCATGCAGAAGTATGCTACAGACTTGCTGTACTTAGGGTCAATCTCGTACGGGTGTGCGTACTGAGCCGGTAAAAAAGAGGAGGTGCTCATCTTTTGCTTGTAATCTTTAATCTCGTTAGTTAGGGAACGCTCGCGTGCACGAGGTCGCAACCGCGTTCCACAATATTATTTTATACACTAACACAGCACCGCAGAAAAGAAAAAAATGTGCCATGTTGAAACACGTGGCACATTTTCTGAAAAAGGGGAGATGTTTGCCTGTTTACTGTAGCTTCTCTACCAGCTCTGCCGCTACTCTTACGCACTGCTGGCAGGCAACGCGAGGGGTGCCGCCCTTCAGGTCACAGCATTTCCAGGCACCGTTGACGTCTGTGAAAGCTGATTTCAGTTCTTCAGCTTTGTTTGGTGCTACCTGTATAGCGCCATAGAGTGCACCGCACATTCCCTCAGGTGCGCGACCGCCACCACAGGATTTCATGGCTTCTATCAGGTCTTCTCGACCGAATGCTGCACAGACTGTCTGTGCACAGTTGTACATGAACGGCGGCTCACGGAAGGTGGAAAGTGCTTTTTCTGCAGTTGTCATAGTCTATTGATGAGGTAAAAGGTTAATCAGATAAGGTGTCCCATGCGCTCGCGCTTGGTATCGAGGTAGTGTTTGTTGTCCTCATGCGCGGGAATGCTGATGGGCATCTGCTCTTCGATAGTGAGACCGTGCCCGGACAAACCGACAATCTTGCGGGGGTTGTTGGTGAGCAGTCTGAGCTTGCGTACGCCGAGGTCGCGCAGAATCTGGGCTCCTACGCCGTAATCTCGCAAATCGGGCGCAAAACCGAGTTTTATATTGGCATCCACCGTATCGAGCCCTTGTTCCTGCAGCTTGTAGGCGTGCAGCTTGGCTGACAGACCAATGCCGCGCCCCTCCTGTCGCAGGTAAAGGATGACGCCGCCTTCCTGCGCCACACGACGCATAGCGGTGTGCAGCTGGCTGCCGCAGTCGCAGCGGCGGCTGGCAAATACATCACCCGTCAGGCACTCGCTGTGTACTCGGCAGAGTATCGGTTTTTCCGGGTCGATTTCACCGTGGACGAGCGCGAGGTGAGTCTGACCATCCACCTTGGAGTGGTAGGAGTGGCACATGAAATCACCGAAATCCGTGGGGAGCTTGACCACTTCCTCTTTGACAATCAGTTTTTCGGTGTGCTGGCGGTGCTCAATAATCTGAGCCAGTGAGCAGGCTTTCAGACCATATTTTTTCTGGAATGAGCCCAGCTCACCCAGGCGAGCCATGGTGCCGTCCTCCTTCATAATTTCACAGCATACGCCCACGGGCTCCATGCCCGCTATGCGCAGTAAATCCACGGTTCCCTCGGTATGCCCGGCCCGACGAATCACGCCACCTTCGACGGCTCGCAGGGGGAAACAGTGGCCGGGCTGTACAAAGTCATCGAGCGTGGCCTTCGGGTCGGCCAGCTTCATGGTGGTGATGGAACGCTCGAAGGCGCTGATGCCGGTTGTGGTGCCTTCTCGAGCATCGACACTTACGGTGAAAGCTGTATGGTGCTTTTCGGTATTGTGCTGCGCCTGCATGGGGAGCCCAAGCGAATCCACGCGCTCAGGAGCCATGGGCACGCAGATGAGGCCACGGGCGTGTGTGGCCATGAAATTGATGTTCTGCGGTGTGGCAAACTGACCGGCGCACACGAGGTCTGCTTCGTTCTCTCGGTGCGGGTCGTCGGTCATGAGAATCAGCTTGCCCATGCGCAGGTCGCAGAGTACTTCTTCGAGCGGGTGGTAAATGATGGGATCGGTGCCATCTGCCACGGGTACCTGAACAGCTGCTGCAGTCGGTTCGGGGGCAGGGGCGGGCTCAGCTTCCTGCTGCACGGGCTCGCCACTGACTGCGGCATCGCATTCGCAGATGAAGCTGTTGATATCAAATACGCCGTTTTTGGAAGAAAACTCTACGTTTTTCATGTCGAAACTTGTTTGAAAAGCAGACCGACGGCTCACTTCATGCATGCGGCGTGAGCCGCCGGTCCTTTGCTAATACTTGCTTATTGAGAAATAAGGATTTACTTGTTCATTTTTGCCCACGAGTCGCGCAGACCCACGGAACGGTTGAAGACCGGGTGCTCCGGGCTGTGGTCGTAGCGATCGGCCACAAAGTAACCGGTGCGCTCAAACTGGGTCAGGAACTCTGCCGGTGCTTCGGCAAGAGCTGGCTCAACAACAGCGTCCTTCAATACAGTCAGTGAGTCGGCATTCAGCGAGGCAAGGAAGCCTTCGGGATTGGCATCGGGGGCCTCATCCTTAAACAGTCGGTCATACAGGCGAACTTCAGCCTTCACGCCGTACTTGGCAGATACCCAGTGAATGGCTCCCTTGCAGCGAATGCCCTCGGGGGGATTGGCTCCAATGGTACCGGGCAGTACTTCGGCATGAACTTCGGTGACATTGCCCTCGGCATCTGCAATGTAGTCGGAGCACACCACGCAGTAGCCACCGCGCAGGCGCACGCAGGCACCGGGGCTCATGCGCTTGTACTTCTTGGGCGGTTCGACCATGAAGTCGTCCTGCTCAATCCAGACTTCCTTCGTGAGAGTAATCTTGCGGTTGCCCAGCTCGGGTTTTTCGGGGTTGATGACAACCTCGACCTCTTCTTCGTGGTCATCAGGAAGGTTGGTAAGCACGAGCTTAAGGGGCTTGAGCACGGCCATACGACGCTCGGCATTGGTGTTCAGCTCGGCACGAACTGCATTCTCCAGACGGGCTACATCGGTGTTGCCGTTGAACTTGGTAATACCTACGCCTTCGCAGAAATCTACGATAGCCGGGGCAGGGTAGCCACGACGGCGCATACCACAGATGGTGGGCATGCGGGGGTCATCCCAGCCGGCTACATAGCCTTCCTCTACCATCTGGCGCAGCTTACGCTTGCTCATGACAGTGTAGGTGATGTTCAGGCGCGAGAACTCGCGCTGCTGCGGACGAGAACCGGCGGGAATCGGGCAATTCTCGATTACCCAGTCATAGAGCGGGCGATGGTTCTCAAACTCGAGCGTGCAGAGCGAGTGCGTGATGTATTCGTATGCATCCTCCAGCGGGTGGGCAAAGTCATACATCGGGTAGATGCACCAGGAATTGCCGGTGTTGTGATGGTGGTCGTAAGAAATGCGGTAAATAACAGGGTCACGCATGTTCATGTTACTGCTGGCCATGTCAATCTTGGCGCGCAGCACAGCGCCACCTTCCGGGAACTTACCGGCTTTCATTGCCTCGAACTGTGCGAGGTTTTCCTCAACCGTGCGGTCGCGGTACGGGGAATGAGTGCCGGGGGTGGTCAGGTTGCCACGCTGCTGGCGCATCGTTTCGCGATCCTGCTCGTCCACATAGGCAAGGCCGTTCTTAATGAGGTGCACGGCGCACTCATAGTAGAAGTCGAAGATGTCAGAAGCCCAGTACAGGTGTTCTCCCCAGTCGAAGCCAAGCCACTTGATGTCCTCCTGAATGGAATTGACGAACTCGATATCTTCCTTACAGGGGTTGGTGTCATCAAAGCGCAGGTGGCAAACGGCACCAAGTTGTGCGTACTCCTTAGCTACGCCGAAATCAAGGCAGATTGCTTTCGCATGACCGATGTGCAGGTAGCCGTTCGGCTCCGGGGGGAAACGTGTAATAGGGGCCTTGCAGTGACCTTCTGCCAAATCACTCGCAATCCACTCACGGATGAAATCTTTCTTGACGGTATTTTCCTCGTTCGTCATGCGCGCGATTCTACCGCTATTCCGTGCTGAAAGCAAGCTCATTCCACGGGCTGACGCATTTTTAACCGTATAAAGGCAGGCGTCAGTTATAGGTAACAGTTACGTTTGTGCCGGGGGTAATGAAAAATTGTGTGGGATATGAGGTAATACCGGGAACAACAATGAAGGCTCTGGCTGTCTGGATTGTAGCGTTGAACCCGAGCAATTTACCCTCAGCATCGTTATTCATGTTGGTAATTCTCATGAGGTCAATGGTGATGTTGGCTTTGAACTGGTTCAGAACCGAGGTTTCCTCGCAGTAAAAGGTGATGTTGCTCAGATTCTGACCACCTTGGTTCCAGTAATTATCTGCCGCACTTGAAGTGCGGGTTTCCTGCGACTTGCCTGTTTCTGACGGTACGACAGTAAGTGCGCAGGAGGTGATAGAGCCGGTTGAATTGCAGTTGAAACGGATGTTAAATTGATTGCCGGAATCGTCCTTGAATGGTGAAAACTCAACGGTACAGTTCTTTGCTGTGACGCTTGTCGGGGCTAAAAGGGAATCGATGCCGGCTTCTGCAGCTGTTATTCCCTCTGTTGAGCCACCACCTCCACCGCAGGAGCTGAGGGTGGGTACGCAGGTAAGCGCTGCGAATAGGGCTGCTACAGTGTGAAGGCTAAGTTTCATTGAGAGTGTGGTGTAAGGTTGGCTTATTCGGCCCGGAATCCATTGCGGGTTGTGACGAGGATGAAGAGAAGGCCTATACAGACGCTCAGTGCGCCGTAAAGAAGGAATGTTTCTGTCGAGGCGGGGTCGTTAACAATACCGGTGAGATAGATGACCAGGAAGTTACCCAGCGTGCTTGTAAGGAACCAGAAGCTTGATACGATGCTCTTCAGTTTGTCGCCGGCAGCCGTATAGGCATACTCCAGACCGGTCGTACTTACCAGAATCTCGGCAACGGTAATGACGAAATACGGAATAATCTGCCAGAGGATACTGAGCTGCTCACCCGAATCGAGTCGGGTTTGGAGCCAGGCGACGATGGCGTAGGAACCACCGGCCAGAACGATGCCGATTCCCATGCGCTTGAGCGGTTGGCTCCACTTGCCGATATAGGGATATACCAGCAGAGTGACAATGGGAACCAGAGTCATGACGAAGGCCGGGTTGATGCTCTGCATTTCCTCGGCTCCGAAGTAGAAATTAATGCCAAACAGGCTGAACTGAATCTCCTGCATGGTGCGCCCCTGTAAAATCCAGCTGGTGGAAGTCTGGTCAAAAAGGCTCCAGAAAGGGATAATGAGCAGGAAAACGGTCAGCACTCGCAGCATGTTGCGAGCCTCCTTGCGCTCGTCTTCACTGTAGAGTTGAGCCGTTACGTCCGCCTTGTTGAAAAGCATGCTGCCGGTCGTGCCGAAAAAGTTTTTCAGGTGGAAAGTAGCAGCGGCTTTGAGTCCGGCTAGAATGAGAGCAGCCACATACAGCAGAAGGGCTGCCAGCCCGCAGAACCCGGCTGCAGTTTCTCCGGTGCCGCTGAGAGTGGCTATCTGGGTGGCTCCGTTCTTCGCCCATACGGCAAGGCCCACGACAATGGGAGCTACTACGATGAAAGCTGCAATCTGAATGGCTGTTGTGGTCGCTTTGCTCACGGCCTGCCCGCCGAACTTATTGCAGGCGGTATCTGCGCCGTGGAAAATACGGCAGAGAAGTGCCGGTAGGAACTCCGGCTGAGCAGGGGCCTTGTGCAAGTACTGCTTGCGACCGCACCAGAAAACAAATGTGGCCAACGCCATGAATATACCCGGTATGGCAAACGCCCAGCTATAGCCCCAGTTCTTGTGTACCCAGGGAATAACAAGGAAGGAGAAGAATGAACCGAAGTTGATGGACCAGTAGAACGCGGCATAGACGCGGGTCATGGTCTTGCTGTCAAAGCCTCCTACCTGGTCGCCTACGAATGCTGACACGCAGGGTTTGATACCCCCGGCACCCAGTGCTATGATAAACAGACCGGTCAAGAGGATATAACGCTTAATTTCCAGACTTTGTGTCAGGTCTGCCGTGGCCAGTACTCCATGCCCCAGACAGTAAAAGAGGGAGACGTACAGAATCGTTCTGTATCTCCCCAGAAAACGGTCTGCAATCCAGGCCCCCAGCAGCGGTAGTATGTAGATGAGAGCGTTGAAAAGATGTGCCACTTCCATGGCATCGCTCTCGCTCATTGCGAGAGCGTTTACCATGTAGAGCACCAGTATGCTCTTCATTCCGTAGAAACTGAAGCGCTCACACGCTTCGTTTCCCACGATGTACTTGGTCTGCGGGGGGAATGCCATATCCTACTGTCGGCTTACTCAGCGTTTGTCTTGATGGAGTCTGCCAGTATTACGTTGTAGCGTATGTAGGCAGTGTTGAGCCAATCCAGCATAACCTGGTTGCTCAGCAGTGCGTTGTGGCGCGGCATGAGGTACATCAGTTTTGCGAAGTTGTATTCAGTCGTCTGAGGTACGGTACGCTCTGTCACGCTGCTGATACGGGCGCCATTCGTCAGTACTACCAGCGGGCAAAGTTTACCCGTAGCAGTGGTTGTGAGAGCCTTCGTGGACATACCTTCAGGCAGCTGTTCATTAACATCAAGGGTGACCGGGCCGAAATCACTTACTTCAGCGCCTGCTGCTGTTGCCTTGGTATATGCTGCATCGAGCCCCTCGCCGGCTGCAATGGCTTCGCTCATTTCTTTGTACAGCTTTTCTGCTGCCAGAGTCAGGGCGTTGTCTGCTCGTTCCTGCTTCAAATCAGCCAGAGCTGCGGCGCGTGCCTGCTCATAGGGCAGAACGGAGGGTTGCTCGATAGCCTCTACCTTAATAAGAATCAGCTTGTTATCGTTTGTCAGGTAGAAGCCGCGATACTGCTGAATATTGCTCAGTTTGTCAGCGGTACCGTTCTTTACAGCTTCCTCATAAGCTGCAACAGTTGAAGCGGAGTCTACATCGTTGAAGGCGATTGCTGCAAGCGTGGTGTTCTTTCCATTATGGGCGACCTCGGTCTGAAGGAGAGCCGGAGCGTTAGCTGCTGTGCTCAGGGGAAGGGTGGTATGAGTGCTACCATCCTCATTCTTATAGGTGAACTCGAAGTGCTCCGGATTGTTGGCGGTGTTTTCCAGAATGTTGTCAATACCGACACCGTTGGCCATGGAAAGATCCATCATGATGGAGTCGGCGGTGTTCATGAGGCTGTCAATCGTTACATCCTTGCCGGGGGTCAGTGTGTAGACGGAGACGATGCGACGCTGCTCACTCTTGTACTTCTCTTTGTTGGTGTCCCAGTAAGCCTTAACTTCCTCTTCCGTGGGCTCTGCAGGAGCCTGAATTTTGTCAGTCGGCAGCCAAGCGGTTTTGCCCTTTATGGACTGGCAGCTAACGTCAACGATTTCTGACTGGGCTTTACTGTTATATGTCACATCGGTTGTTACGAGTGAGCCAATTGTCTCCCAGATGATAATGTCGGCGATGACATTGCGGAATGATTGCTCCACCGGATTGTTTGCCACGCCATCGTAATAGCCGGTGAGATTCTGGTAAAGTTTCTGATCAAAGCTGCCATCTGCATTGATGAATGCAGGCATGGAGGTGATATAGGCGTCAATCTGCTCCTTGGAGGGGAAAACGCCCAGAGCCTTTGCTTCCTCGTGCAGCACAGCGCGATTGATGGCAATGTTCTCCTCTGCATTCTTGCAGAGGCCGTAGCACCAGGCCTCCATGATATATTGCAGGCGGGTAAGAGCAGCTTCGAACTGAGGATTCTCCTGAATCCATGCACTCATAGCAGCCTGTTCATCAGTGCTGAGCTCTTCGTCGCCATTGGCGTCGAATCGATTGCGCAGTTTGGTGTGAGTCGCGGAAACAAGGTTCTGGATTGTGCCCGAGGCGCTCTCTCCCATGCTATACACCTCGGGTGCGGCATAATTGGTGCCGTTCACCTGAATGTGGAAGTCGCGGGAGAATGTGCTGCCCTGGTTGCCGTAGTCCATCATGAGTAGACCGGCACCGATGGCAAGTATCACAATAAGTACCAACAGTGAGTTTTTACGGATGAATTCGAGGAAGGTCATGGCCTGATATGAGATGGTGGTTTCCGCGCCTGCGCGCTGAACTTGCGCATTCTATCGCATCCGTTTTGCTCTGGCAAGTTAAATCCGTGTCTTATTCCCATCAGGATACACAAAAAGCCCTGAGGTTGGTAACCTCAGGGCTTTTACATCCCCACGCGGATTCGAACCGCGGTTCTATGACTGAGAATCATATGTCCTAACCCCTAGACGATGGGGACATGTAGTACGCGGACCGGGACTCGAACCCGGGACCAATAGATTAAAAGTCTACTGCTCTACCGACTGAGCTATCCGCGCACTGTTTGCTGCAAGGCAGCGCAGGGATAATACACAAGTTGATTTCTGATGTCAAGCGCAAAAGTAAAGAAAAGCGAAAAATGTTTCAAATTTGGTGTACGCATTGAAGTCTTGAAAGATTTGAGCCGCACCGAAAAAAACGGTGCGGCTCTTGGAAGTGGATTTGATGATTGAATTCAATCCCGGTTGTTACCAATTACTTGGTCACAACCTTGGCGGCAGCCTCCTTGAGGGTTTTGCCAACCTTGAACTTAACCACGGAACGGGCAGGAATCGGCACGTCCTTACCGGGGTCCTTGGGGTTACGGCCAATCTTGGCCTTGACCTCCTTAACGGTGAAGGTGCCGAAGTTGCGAAGAACAACGCGGTCGCCGTTACCCAGGGACTCGATGATCAGGTCAACGGCCTTCTGAATAACCTCGAGGACATCATTCTGAGTGAGGTCGCTGCTAGTCTCGGCGCAGATCTTGTTTACAAGCTCTCGTTTTGTAATCGTATTAGCCATAAGTTTTTTGCTTTGTTGAAGAAGCCGCAGGGACTATAGCGCATTTTATTGCCTTGTGCACGCAAAAAAAGCGTGTTCCGAGTTTTTTTTGCGTCAACAGTGCCCAAAAGACGTCATTTTCGGGTGTTTTGAGTTGACGAAAGGTGCGAAGAAAGGCATTTTAAGGGCGCTATGGCGAATCAACACACAGTTCAGCTCAGTCAGACAGAGGCGAAGGCTCTTCGAAAGAAACTGCAGGAACGCGCAGGCTACGAGGAGAGTACAAGAGATTACGCTGATTTCTGTTTTGAGGGGCCTCGTGTGAATGTAGCCTATTATCCTAAGAAAGGTAAGTTGCTCGTGCAGGGGAGCGGGGCTGATGAATTCATGGAGTTTGTGATGCTCATCGACCCGAAGTCCGGAATATCGGCGGTGAGTGGTAAACCGGCCACTCCGGAGGCCAAGGTGCAAGCCGGTATGGCGAAATCTCTCGATATCAGCCCGCATTTCGGCGTGGATGAAAGCGGGAAGGGCGATTATTTCGGCCCTCTTGTCATCGCCGGTGTATATTCGGATGAGAATACGGCTGAGAAGTTGGCCAAATTGGGCTGTCAGGACAGCAAGGCTATACCTGATGACCGCAAGATTGCTGCCATCGCCGCCAAGGTAATGGCTCTTCCCGGTGTTGCTTACGAGGTTGTGTGCATCGGCCCCAAGCGGTACAATGAACTTTATGCAGAGTTCGGGAATCTGAATCGTTTGCTGGCTTGGGGACATGCTCGTGTGATAGCTGCTCTTCACGAAAAAGTACCTTCGTGTCCGCGTGCACTGAGCGACCAGTTTGCCAATGAATGGGTGCTGAAGATGGCACTCAAGAAACGCAATGTACCGGTGAAGTTAGAACAGAGAACTAAGGGTGAGAGCGATATTGCCGTGGCTGCGGCTTCTATTTTGGCCCGGGCCCGCTTTGTGAAGTGGATGCGCGATGCCGCTACTGCCAGTGGCTGTGAGTTGCCGTTAGGCTGTTCGCCGCATGTAACGAAAGCCGCCCGTGCGTTTGTGGCTACACACGGGCAGGAGCGATTAAGCGACGTGGCCAAGCTTCATTTCAAGACCACTGCCAAGGTGATTAAATAAGTTCTGTCTTTATTGGGTGCTACACCTGCTTGTGTTAGTGAGCAAACTCACAATCGATGTGAGTATCATTAGTGTCAGGCTGCAGGCGATATTGAGACCCGCAAAGAAGAATATCCCCATAATCGACATGATTCCGTCGTACATGCCGAAGTTGCTGATGGCTATACAGTAAGCGATGGAAATGGTGAGGGCTGGGAGTAGCATGCAGATTTCAACGGTAGTTGATGTCCATACCGGCTTACGTTCAATCCACAGCCGGCCTATGCAGCAGAAGAGTGAGGGGTAGACGTAGCAAAGCAGCCCTATAAGTAAGTCCCGCCACATGGTCAGATAGGGGTGGTGGTCCAGGTACTGCGGATAGAGCGGTTTGATTGTTCTGACTGTGCTGTGTTGACTTTTGTTATTAGGATTGTCGATGGTGATGTACAACAATCCCAGATTGGTATCCTCCTTCATGGTCGGAACGATGACGCTGTTGCCACCGGTCAGTCCGCATTTACTCCATTCGGGCAAATCCTCGAGATATTCGCAGTCTTGTGATGCTCCGGGGAAGGCTCGGTGAAATCGCTCTTTCATGTCATCACTTGTTGGTACCTGAAAGACCGTGTAGGGGATGGAATCCGGTGATTCGTTTACCACGTGAACCCTAAGGTTTGCCGGTGGCTCACCCAGCCAGATTGCTGCTTGTTCTTGCCATTGTTCCTGAGGGCTTTGCTGCATGAGGTAGGTATAACCCAGCCAGAGCAGGAGCACATAACTGATGGGCATTAGAAGGATATATATGAGTATTTTTTTCATGTTAGGGTAGTTGGGTTGATTATCAGAGCGGTTGCTGCTGAGTAATGCAGTGGATAGCGCCGCCCTCAATGACCAGACGACGGGCATCGAAGCCGATGACCTGTTTGCCGGGGAAACTCTCACGCAGAATACCCAGCGCGCGGTCATCTTCCTTAGCCTGATTGAAGATGGGAACGATGACTGCTCCGTTGCATATCAGGAAATTGGCATAGCTTGCCGGGAGCTGTTCCAGTCGCCAGTCCTTGGCTACAAGTGGTTTGGGCATGGGTAGGGGAATAATCTCCACCTTGTGGCCGGATGGCGTGCGTAAATCCTGCAGTCGTTCGTTGTTCTCGGCAAGGTTGCGGTAGTGCGGTGAATGGGAATCCGGTTCAACGATGGATACTGCGGCCTCAGCGTTCACGAAGCGCACCATGTCGTCAATGTGACCGTCCGTATCATCGCCCTCTATACCACAGCCCAGCCAGAATACCTGCTTGGTGCCGAGCATGCGGTGAATTTCGGCTTCTATTTCAGCCTTGCTGATTCCGGGATTACGGTTGGGGTTGAGTAGTACGGCTTCGGTTGTGAGGAGAAGCCCTTCGCCGTTACCTTCGATAGCACCGCCCTCGAGGATGATTTCGCTGCTCAACCGGGGCAGTTGCAGGCTGTCAGCTATGCGGGTGGGAACCTCATTGTCCAGATCCCACGGAGCGAACTTACCGCCCCAGGCATTGAATGTCCAATCGGCGAGCTGCCGGGTGCCATCCTGTCGCTGAACGAAAATGGGGCCGTGGTCGCGGCACCACACATCGTTGGTAGGGTGATTGTAAAGGGCGTAGTTCTGTACACCTCGCTGCTGCAGTAATTGCTCAATGCCGCGGTGCAGGGTAGCAGCTGCGTTGATGCGAACCTGAGCGTGCGGGGCTATGACTGCTGCCAGGTTGGCGTAGTGGCCGGTCAGTTCTGCCAGTCCACCCTGCCATAAATCTTCTCTGTGTGGCCAGGAAAGCCACACGGCCTCCTGCTTTTCCCACTCGGCGGGCCAGCGCAGCTGCTCGCCTTGCATTGCTTGCGGTATGCTCATAATGTTGTGTTATCAGGAAAGTGGTGAAAGTCTGCCATCGTAGGGGGCATCGAGAATAAGACGGAGTTCGGGTAGTTCGTCGAACTGTTCGCGAGAATCGCCCTTTTGTTTGCCGAAAACTCCCACTTCAATGAGGTTGTAGACGATATTGCCGAAATCACTTGCGCTCTTTATCCCCCAGAACTCCAATACTTTGGCGGCCAGGGGACCGTATTCCTCGAGAGCGTAGGCACAGGCCCCCAGATATAATTCTCGGGCACTCAGATGGGGGCTTTTATCATCTTTGCAGAACCTGTCGGATGCGGCGTCCAGTCCGGCTCGCATGAACTCATACGCCTCCTCCGTGTATTGAGGATAGCGCTCTGTAAGTATTTCCACCGCGCGTTCAAAGCTCTGCTTCATGCGCCCATGCTAGCATGTAAGCCTTGCACATGCAATGCTAAAGATTGCCACCTGCGGATAGCTTGCTCATTATGACACAGCTGATGAGTATCTCTGACTTACATTTTATCAGGCTTGATTAAGAGCTCTCTTTCGGGTAGAATGTTGCCTGCATGGAAAACAAGCAACATTACAGAGTTGTGGGTTCGGTGAGTGACTGGCAGACTTGGTGCGCCGCTGCCAAGGGGGAATTTGCCTCTGCGTGTGATTGGGTGGAACTGAGGGTGGATGCTCTGTCGCCTGATATTTCCGTCGAACAGTTGCTGGCTCAACGTCCGGAATGTCCGGTTTTACTGACTGTTCGACATGAAAGTGAAGGAGGGTGCCGTTCCATGACTGAGAGTGAACGACTCGCTTTGGCTATTCGCTTGCTGCCGCTTGCAGCAGCTGTAGATTGGGAGGTTGCTCAGCTCGAACATGCTCAGGAGTTGGTGCGCGCCGCAAAAACTGCCGGGGTAACCGTTATTGCCTCCAACCACGATTTTGAAAAAACGCCCTCTATAGAAACGCTTCGACAGCGTGAAGCTCAGGCTCGTTCTCTGGGAGCCGATATCGTGAAGTTTGCCTATAGGTTGAACAGTGCAGAGGATATGATGACGGGGGTCGAGTTGTTGCGCTCTGCCGGTGGTCCGATTGCGGTAATGGGTATGGGGGCTCTTGGTGCTGTCAGCCGATTGTTGTATGTTCAGCATGGTTCCTGCCTGATTTACGGCTATCTTGGAGATACTCCGACGGCGCCCGGTCAGTGGTCGGCAGCTCTCTGCCGACAGGCTTTGACTAGCACTCAGTGTTGTTGTTGAATTAGTTGCTTATACCGCATTTTTGCTTGACTTCCGCAAAGGTGAATCTCCTGCGCTGCATGTCCGCCAGCCAGCTGTCGCAGGTTGGTAGTTTAGTAGCTCTCACAAAATTCTGCGGGGCTGTAATACGTGTAAAAATAAGGTTGTGCATGCGGCTGAGCGGGGCACTTTTGACACCGTAACCACCGGGTTTATTGGCCGACCAGTACCTGAGATATACAGTGCCGTTTTTTCTTTCGAGCCCCAAATAGATAACCAAGTGTCCGCGCTCGGTTAATCCGATATCTTCGGACCAGAATATTTTGAGAAAATCACCGGGTTGAGCCAGTCTCACATCGTGGAAATTGATGCCGGCTCCGAGATCATGAATCATCTTGGCAAATCCCGGTCCGTTGGCATTGGCTCGCCCCCATATCCCGGTTCCATCCGGTTGATTGGGGGTAACATCCAGCTTTTTCCAGATTTCAGCCGGAAAGCGTCTTCCTACGGTGGCTTCCCAGTGTTGCACACTGCGAAGCAAGACCATGTAGCAGGCAGCCGAGCAGAATGTCGGTACTGCCAGACGAGGCTCAATGTTTAACAGCTGTTTGGATTCTGACCATACTACCGCCTGTTGGGCCAAGCGCTCAACGTCTGTGGGGGTGGCGGAATACCCACCTCCGCCCGGCATGCTTTGCTGAATGGTGTTGAGGACAATTCGGTTAAAAAGAAGGCTCTGTGTTGCAGCTTTCCTAACTCCTGCCGCCGGGGTGCGGCGCTTGAGTTCTGCTGCATCTGACATCGATAGGCAGATTGCGCTCAGGAACAGGGCTGTGATGACGCAGTGTCGCAAGACGGTCCCATTCTACAGTATTCCCCGAAATATGCAAGCCATATGATTTCCCAAACCGGAATACTCATGTTCTACACGGATTTTTGGCTTGCAGGGGGAGGGCGTTTCTGATAGTATCTTAACAATAGAATTGACGATATGCTAGAAGCACGAAACATCTGTCTGGAAGTCGATAACGGGGAGGAGAGTCTTTTTCTGCTCAATGATGTGAATTTCTGTGTGCCTCGCGGGCATTTCATGGCAATTGTTGGCCCCTCGGGCTGTGGTAAGACGACTTTGCTGAAAACTATTGCCGGTATTAAGGAAACAACATCCGGTTCTTTTTTCTGGGAGGGGCGCGACTTGTCCGAAGAGGGGGATTTCGAACCTCATGAAATCGGTTATGTGCCACAGTTCAGCATTGCTTACGAGGAACTTACTGTGGACGAAAGCGTGGAGAGTGCTGCTCGCCTGAGGGTGAGTGCTGATGAGGACACTCTGAATGATATCATCGACAACGTGTTGGCCGAGACCGGGCTGGCTGAGATTGCCGATCGACAGGTAAAGTTGCTTTCCGGTGGTCAGCGCCGGCGCTTGGCTTTGGCTATGGAGCTGGTGAGCAGCCCGCGCATTCTGCTGTGCGATGAGGTGACGAGTGGGCTCGACCCCCGCTCTGAGCGTGAGATTGTGCAGCTGCTGCATGACCTCAGCATGAAGGATGGCCGTATCGTTATCTCCGTGACGCACAGTCTGGCTCAAATGGAGCTCTACGACAGCATTATGGTTATGGTGAGGGGTAATTTGGCGTACCATGGTTCCCCTGAGGTGATGGTTCACTACTTCTCCGTGAATGACTTTGAGGAGGTTTATCCTCGTCTCGCTTTGCGTGACCCGGTTGAGTGGAATGCCAGCTGGCTGAAACATCGTAAAGACTATTACAGCAAACTCGGGGACGAACATATTGCTAAGTTCGCGGCTCGAGGAGAGGCCCCGCCGCCCCCCAGTCCCCGCCATGAGGATGGTGCAGATGAGAATGAGCCGGCTGCCCCCGGTTTCTTTACTCAGATGATGGTGATGCTGCGCCGTCGCTTTTCCATACTCATGCGTGACCGTACGCAACTGATTTTGCAGATTGCGATGATTTTGATTTTCCCCGTTCTGGTGGCTCTCTTCTCCAGCAAGGGGCAGGATCAGCTGCTCAATCTGACTGATGTACAGGGCTCCGACCTCATGATGGAGGCACAGGCCCAGCAGGAGCAGGCCGAGGTGCGTGCTCGTGTGGGGTCAGCCGTGTCGGGTATCATCATGTTCGAGGTGATTCTTCTCGGTTTGATGGGTGCCAACAACTCATCCCGCGAGGTGGCCGGTGAGCGCCTGATTATGGAAAAGGAGAAGTTCGGCGGAGCCGGTGTCGGGGCATATGTTGCTTCGAAAGCAGTGTTCCTTTCAGTGCTCGTGCTGATTCAGAGTCTGTGGATGTTCTTCTTTGTTGAATGGTTCTGGCCATTGCGTGGTGACACCATGAACCACCTGATGTTCCTTCTGTTGGCCAATGCTGCTATGACGAGTGTCTGTCTGGGTATATCAGCCAATTGCAAAACCCCTGATCAGGCATCACTGCTGAGTATTTATCTGGTTGGTTTCCAGCTGCCGCTCTCGGGTGCAGTGCTTGCATTGCCCGATACGATTGAAACTCTGACTCAGCCGTTTATTTCTGCCTATTGGGCATGGAGCGGCAGTATTGAGGGGGGCTTGCAGCCGGATGTGCTGAAAGCTGTTAAAAGCATTGTGCAGACGACATTCACGGAATCCGGTTTCTGCCGGGTGGTGCTCGGATTGCATATATTGGTCGGTCTTTTCCTGACCTGGATAGGCGTGCGTCGCACGCGCTGGGAGTAATTTCATTTTAATTTCACATATAAACGATTATGGCAAGACGTTCGCGCCGGGGGCGCAATAAGAAAGTAAACAGTACCCCAATCATTATCGGAGTATTGGTAATCTTGGTAGCTGTACTGGCATCGATGTTATTTTTTAAACCCGAAGCCCGCAGTGCTACCCCCAAACCATTCAATATTTCCCAGTACCGGCAGGATGGTTCGCGCTTTGCATCGACCGGCAATCGCTATGTGCTGGAAGGTAAGGTGGAGAGTATTGAAACTCGTGGCGATAACCGTATGCTGGCTGTATCCATTCGCGGTAATAAACGCGAACTTTTACCCTTGCTTGTATTGGGCAGCAAGCCACTACAGATCAATATAACTCGTGGCGATACCTTTATTTTCGATGTCTCATGTCGTACCGGGCGAGATTCCGCCGGCAATGAGGTAAAGGGTATTCTGGTTGTAAACGACGTAAAAACTAAGTGATGAAAGCTCTCTATTATCTCCCCCTCATTTCTCTGGTGCTGGTTTCGACTGCTCCGGGACAGATGCCGTCAAGTTTCGATGCCTCGGGGCGTAGTACGCAGGCTCAGAGTGGCGTGCAGAATGATGACCCCATGCGCACCGGCGAGACCCCACCGCCGCAGATTTTCGGCATGGAGATGCCACTGCTGGATCCGTCTAATGATACTGTGTCTTATGCCGGTGCTAAGTTCGATGTCGGTAACAATGCCGTTGTCCGTGAACGATTTGAGAAGTTTCTTAGTCAGACTCCGGATGACTCAGAACAGTCCCGTCTGTATCGCAAAAGATTGGAGGAAATCCTGACTTACACCGAGCGCCATAGTGGCAACGCTGCCAAAATTGGCGGTAAAACCTTGGTGAAAATCGGTCTTGGCCTTTATAATTTGTCTGATTATCCCGGTGATGGCGGTCAGGCCGGTACTCTTGCCAGTGCAATCGTGAGCGCTCTGGATGCTCAGCGTGCTAATCGTCGCCGAGATAAGGCCAACGCTGAACTGGATGCCGAAATCGATAAGCTTATCGTTAAAACGAATTCCCTGAATAATCGTAACACCGAACGTGGTGCCGGTGGTGGCTCAGTGGGTGGTATTAAGAACCCCAACGGTTCCGGTGGAGCAACATCACACACTTTCCTGATTGCGTCCAATACCAGCAAGATAGCCGAGAAGAAGGCTCAGCAAGCGGCCAATACCGCTTCCAATCAGGCGACTATTCCGATTGCTAAGCTCAATTACCAAGGGCTGGTCGTGTGGTTTATGCTGCAGCGCAGGTATGATCACGCCGTTATCGGTGCTCGAGTATACCGTCATATTTTCCGCGATGGCGATACACGCATGAATCTTGAGAAGGATTCCGATTCCTACAAGATGTTTACCGGAATTTCCGGTATGCCGCCTACCATTAATACGGTAGATACGATGGCCAGCAATGCTCGCCGAGAAGTAGATCAGAGTATAGATGCTGTTCTGGGGGCTTTGGCTCAGAATAAGCTGGGCGAAGCCACGAATCGCTTAATTACAGCGGTGGCTATCGGTGAGTACATGCAGAGCGTAGCAACTTTCCCGGCGGAGCACAGAAAGCGCATTGCTGCATACTGGCAGCTGCGCAAGCGTGCACTGACCGCTATGAATGCCAGAGATTACGGAATGGTGGAGGAAATCGCTGCCGAAATGAAAAAGATGGATGCTGATTTCGACGATTCCCAGCTCCTTTCATATACCGCCGGCAAAAAACGCCAGAGTAATTTTGCCCTGCGCTCGGCACGCAAGGCTTTTGCCGCCGGCAATGATGAGGAGTTCCGCCGTTTGGCAACCGAGGCTGCGGTTATCTGGCCTCGAAATCCTGCTCTTGATGCGGGTGAGGAGGAAATAGCAAGGGTTGATTCGTATGAGCCGTTGATGGAGGAGTTCCGTCGATTGCTGGAGCGCAATCAGTTCCGCGCCATTTACAATGAACGCAGCCGATTTGAAAATGTGGCGGCAGACCCAGAACTTAAAAAGAAGTATACTGAGGTCGTTGAGTTTGTAGGGGCTACAGACATCATGCTTGCATCGCTTCAAACCGGTGCAGAATCCGACCGTACCATTGGGCCGTGCCTTGCTTATGAGCAGCTTAATATCCTCATGAAGAAGGATAAGCGCTATTCTGATGATAAGGTGTTTACCGATGCCTATAATCAGTACGCCTCGCAGGCTCATGACTTTGTGCAGGCTCTGCGGGACGGTGCAGATTGCGAGGCTCGCGGGGAACACGGTTCGGCGCTTTCGAATTACTACCGCGCGCGCTGTTTCTTCCCCAAATCAACACTGGCACGCGAAGGTATCGACCGAGTGACCGATGTTATTGTGAACGCTCAGTACTGACGACCCATGTCGGTACCCGTTGTAACACGCTTTGCCCCCACGCCCAGCGGACCGCTGCACGTGGGGCATTTGCTTGCAGCGTTGCAGGCCCGTCGTTTTGCCGATGCCCATGGCGGCCACTGTCTGTTGCGAGTGGAGGATATAGACGTCACTCGCTCGCGCAGTCGTGAGTGGGTTGAGCTCATGTATGAGGACCTTGCTTGGTTAGGCCTTCGTTTTGATGGGGACGTGATGGTTCAGAGCGAGCGTTTCGATGTGTACGCCGCTGCTCTGGAGAAACTGCGAGTTGCCGGGCTGCTTTATCCCTGTTTCTGTACCCGTAGCGAGATTAAGGCTCAGATTGCAGAGATGGGGCGTGCTCCGCACAGCAGCTTGGGCTACTTGTATCCGGGCACCTGTCGGCATTTACCGCGCGAGCTGGTAGAAGAGCGTTTGGCTAGGGGGGATGCCCATGCTTGGCGCATTGATATGCAGCGCGTACAGGACCTTATCGGTTGCCCTGAATGGGTTGATTTGCACCGTGGCAGGCAGCAATGCGTGCCGACAGAATATGGGGATGTGGTATTGGCTCGCAAGGAAATGCCGGCGAGTTATCACCTGGCGGTGGTGGTAGATGATGCCGCTCAGGGGGTGACTCATGTGACACGTGGAGAAGATTTATTTGATGCCACTCACATACACCGCGCTTTGCAAGCAGTGCTTGAGCTGCCTGTTCCCCTCTATGCTCACCACGGTCTGTTGCGGGACAATACCGGCAAACGATTAGCGAAGCGCGACGGCGCTCGTTCCCTGGCATCTTTGCGGGCCGCCGGATATACGCCACAAGCTGTGGTGGATTCCCTGAATGCCGCTTTGGCCAATGGCGGCATTTGGCAGGTGTAAGTCGGTGCTTATGGCAGGCGCATGGGGCGCTTGGTTTTGCGAAGGTGTTGCTGCAGTTCCTCCACCGTTACGGGGGGCAGCTTACCATCCTTCATGAGAGGGCGCAGCCATTCCAGCAGCTGCAGAGCCACAGCTTGCCGGTACTCGGTATCGGTCAGAGTGCTGTCTTTTCTTTTTCGGGCAATACTCAAGTGCAGGGTGGGTGTGATATCCGCAGCTACAGTCATGAGTGACCAGTTTCTTTCTTTGTGAACTTTTACCAGAAGCGTATGTTGGGTGTAGTTAATGGTGGCATCGTCATCGTATAGCTCTACAGTGGCATTTGTGTGCTTGCGGAACCAGTCTGCGACCTCCTCACCCGGCTCTGCCGGTATGGCTACGTGTTGCCAATCTATGATGTGTACCCGATAGGCCTCATGGAATGCTGCATTGAGCCGTTTTTCACTTACAGAATGCAGCTTGCCGCCATCCTCAGCTGCTATTTGCCTGAGAACTTGCATGAAATGCTCCACCGCAATGTCGTATTCATCGTTATGGTTGATGCTGAGCTGAATGCTGTTCTGCCCGGCGATGGCTTTTGCCTGCGTGGGTGCTTGGTGAATGCTGAGCTGTATGATTGTGGTACCTTGAGCTGGTTGTTCAGTTGCCACATTGACTATACCTGCTGTCAGGGGTCTAAGTTGTTCAGCAAGGGCTTTAGCTGTCCCGAGCATCGATTCCGGGGCTGAGATGCTGACATTATCCCACATGATAGATTCATATTCTACCTCTTCGCTGAGAACTCGTTCCAGTTCACTCAGGCGCACATTGCGTAATTTTCCGTTGATTGTCAGTCTGTGCAGCCCTCGCATGATGCGGGGAAAGACATCCTGCCCACAGTTGTCCGGCAGGTAGATGCACAGAAACTCACCGCACGGGGCAGATATGGATACCTTATCATCCTCTGTCCCCATGAACACAATATGGGCCATTTCGTTGTCACCATTCTGAGCTCGCACATTGCCGGTGGTGAGTGGTTGCAGAAGCTGAATGAAGTCCTCGCAGCCGCGAACAATAATCTCGGCATTCCAATTGATTTCGGGGTCATGCGGTTCGCCTTTCCGGCAGAAAGGACAGGCTTGTGCCGGGGCTACGAGGGCGGGAATCGCGACGAGCAGGGTGGTGTATAGGGTAGTTGGGCTATTCATAGATTCTATCTGTATTGCGTTTCGACCAGTGCCACGCTTCGAGCGGTCGCTCCGGAGTGCACATGCAGGGCATTGTAAGCCCGTTCGCAGCGAGCTGTTGCTTCATCCTTGTCTGTCAACACTTGCTTAAGTGTGTCTGCCAGTTGTTCCTGTTCACACTGCCATACACCTTTCTCTGCATTAAGCAGTGTAACCAAATCGGCGAAGTTAGTCATATCGGGGCCGAATACAACAGGCACTCGGGCTGCAATGGCTTCCACCGGGTTCTGACCACCGCGAGCCAGATAGCTCTTGCCAATGACGGCAACGTCTGCCAAAGCGGTCCAGTCACGCAGCTCTCCCGTTGTGTCGGCTACATAACAGAGATTTTCCGGAATCGGGTGGGGCAGGGTGCCTGCTGTTCTCAGAACAGGGGTGAATCCCGCAG
Organism: Akkermansia sp.; assembly: GCA_045531695.1. Lineage (GTDB taxonomy): Bacteria > Verrucomicrobiota > Verrucomicrobiia > Verrucomicrobiales > Akkermansiaceae > Akkermansia. The sequence goes on along the minus strand of JAZSEM010000119.1, from coordinate 25,549 downwards.
CTGTAAGGTCTTTTACCACATCTGCGCGGCGCTCGGCATGACGCGGTACAATGAGGGGGAAGGCACCGGCTTGTCGTATGGCTTTGGCAATAAGTGCTTCTTCTCCGGCATGAGTGCTGGCTGCCAGTACAACGGGCTTGCCACCGGATACTGTAGAAAGCAACTCTCGGAACTCAGCTCTAGGCTCGGCGGGTGTGTCACCAAGTACGTCAAACTTGATGCTGCCGGTCACGGTGATGATATCCTCGTTGACGCCTATGCCTCCGAAGCGCCCTTTATCGTTGGCGTTCTGTGCGCCGAGAGCAGTCAGACGCGAGAAAAGCAGGGAGGTGATGCCGCGAACCTTGCGGTAGCGCCCCTCACTGCGGGGACTCAGGCGTGCGTTGAGCATAAGCATGGGGATTTTCATGCGGTGACAGGCTTCCGCAAAGTTCGGCCACAGCTCAGCTTCAATGAGCACCACGGCTTTCGGTGCAAAGCGTTTCAGACAACGACCGGATAAGCCCGGTACATCCAGCGGTGAATAAAGAGCACGCACGCCGGGCAGGGCTGCATCTCGCACGACCTGATGTCCGGTGGCGGTGCTGGTGGCTAGAACCACGGGTTCCTTGTGTGTTTTGACCCACTCGCGAATAAACTTGAGCGCGATAAAGACCTCGCCCACACTCACAGCGTGAACATAGAGCCCACCCTTCGGCTCAGCCGAGGCCGGTACTTTGTAAAGCCCGAATCTCTCACGTAGCCCGGTGCCGAAACCACCGCGCTTCTTCATTTTAATGAGATAGCCCGGAATGGAGAGAACCAGAAAAACGGGCAGAAGCAGGTTATAAATCAGGAGAAAAATGAAACGTTTCATACGTCTTTGCGGTAGAAAAGAATGGTGTTTTTGCCGTAGGTTCGCTCATCGATAAGTCGCCAGCCGGGGAAGTCACGTGTATGGATATCGCCCACGCCATAGCCCAGCTGTGCTTCGGCTATAAAATAACCGTCATCTGCCAGCAATTCGTGCAGTCTGTCTGTCATCAATTCGGCTATCATATCGCGGTCGCCAATGGCTTTGGCATAGGGCGGGTCTGCAAAAATGATATCATACTTGCCCATGTCGCGCTTGACAAACTGCAGGCAATCACTCTGAACTACGCTGCCACCGATGAGCTTGCTTTTTTCAAGGTTGGTACGGGCCATGGCGCAGGATTGGCGTGCCGCATCGACCATGCGTGCACTGGCGGCTCCGCGGCTCAGTGCCTCCAGTCCTACTGAACCGGAGCCACAATATAAATCGAGCACTCGGGCACCTTCAATGATGGGGCCAATAATGTTGAAGAGGGCTTCGCGAACGCGATCCTGCGTGGGGCGCACTTCGCCCTGTGGCACTTTGATATTGTATCCTTTAGCCTTTCCGGCAATGATTCTCATATGGGATGGTGATAACTGTTATCTTCTGCGCTTACGGCGATTTTTTCGCTTATTTTTGCGCTGGGGTTCTTTCTTTTTTACAACTTGTTTGGGCTTGTCTACTTTTGCTTCCTGCTCCGGTGCTTTTTCAATTTCAGGATCCGGAGCAGGGGGGCCTACACGGAATCTCAGGACATAGCTGCCCTGCGCAAGAATAGCTCCCTCGCCCGGGGTTCGTTCCGCGAACTCGTAAGTGATATAAACAAACTCCCCGTTAGTTCTTTTGGTTATTGTCAGAACTTCACGTATGCGGGATAGGGCATCCTCCTTATCCAGAACCCAGACGGTTCCTTTGCGAGCTCCGTATACGTTATCTGATGTCGTCGAAATTTCAGAAGGGGTTAATTCTCCATTGGAGGACACCCAGACATTACGGTCAGCTTTGTAAATAAAGCCATTGATGACCAGGGGTGTCACCTGCTTGCTTAAGGTATTGACCGACACTCCCTGTAAGCCCCATTCCTGACCACCGCGGGAATAGGCTCCCAATTGAACTACTTGCTTAGGTACCAGTGATATTTTTTTCCATTCGGCGCAGTAGAGATTGTATGTGGCTTTATCGGGCCATAAATCTTCGGAGTATGGCAACAATGTCGTGGATTTATAGTTTTTGAAAAACTCCAATTTCTTTTCGGTTGGCAGCTGTTGTACACGTGTTGCGACTTCCTGTTGCATTTGCGTGAACTCCGGGGTGAGTTTAATCGCAATGGATTCGCCGGTGACACGCATCCCATTGGCCGGGAAATTCAGGAGAGCCGGTGGAATGACAGACTCCTGCGCAGTGGCTACCATAACCGGTAAAGCAGACAATGCAATGATGTGTGCGAAAGACTTCATGAGCTAATGTACTTATTCTACCATACTTTCTGATTTTGACAAGCAGGAAAGATGACTTGAACAGAAAAACCGCAGTTGTAATAATACCGCGGTTTTTCTTTATTGTGAAATGGTAGGCGCTTATCAGCGACTGCCGGGAGCTGCCATGTTGACCTGAGCCGTGCGGGTCGGGAACATCAGTGCATAACCTCCCTGTGCTATTACGAGTCTGGGATTAATTGCGGAAACCTCAACGAATGAGTATGTAATGAAGACTGCCTTACCATCTGTTCTCTTGGTGATACGGATGATTTCAGTCATTTTGGAAAGGCTGTCGTTCTTCTCGAGTTTCCACTCGTGACCGGTCTGAGCTCCGAACACGTTGTCATCTGTTACACTGTATTCCTTGGCTGTAAGTTCACCATTATTGGAAATCCAGATGTTTCGCCCGGAATCGTAGGTGAGGGCGCTGATGGTAAGCGGAGCGGTGCGTTTGGTAGCAGGATCTTCTCTCAGGGAAAGAACTGTCCAACGCTTCTGTCCGGAATTCTTGAGTCCTACAGCTACGTTCTGAGTTGCTGCAAGCTTAACCTTTTTCCATTCAGCTTTGTACTTTTCGTATTCTGCCTTATCCGGCCAGATATCAGCGTTATATGCCGTCAATGTCAGTTGATCAAAGCTTTCAAGAAAAGCCTTCTGCTTGTCCGGCTCCAAAGACTGAATCTTGCTGATGAACTGCTGGTGCAAGGGGGCAAACTCAGGTGTATGCTGAGGTATGACTGCAACGCCGGTTTGCATGCTGCCATCTGTCGGAAGTATGCCCTGCAATACTCCGGCTCCTTCGGCAGCATATGCTTGTGCAATCATAGCCGGAGCTGCCATCAACGCAATAATCGGTAAAATCGCTTTCATGTTTGTGACTGTTAATCTACCACTGTTTTTTTTACTTGGCAAGCAAGAAATTTCGTGGTACTGTCATGCACGTATGAAAGCGCTGCTTAAGAAAAAAATTGTGGCTGCCGTTGCCGGTGGGCTTTTGAGCCTGGGCTTCGTGTCATGCCAGTCAGCTACCCCGGCAAGCAGAATTGCAGAGCATCCTGCTATGTTCAGAGCACTGCCACCCCAACAGCAGGCCTTGGTTCAGCAGGGGAAAATCAGTCAGGGAATGAAGGAAGACGCCGTTTTCCTGGCCTGGGGCAGGCCTGATACCCAGCCTGTGCAGGGGCTGAAGGATGGCAAGCAAATTACCCGTTGGATTTACAAGGGCTATGACCCGGTGACTGTTATCAATAACAATCCCTATCCTTATTGGGGACCCTACGGATGGTATGGTTATCCCGGACCGGATACTTCTACGGTCTTTATTCCCAAAAATGTAGCCTATGTTGAGTTTGTGAACGGAAAAGTAACATCCTGGATGCAGCAGGGCACGCCCACTAATTAAATTTTAACCATGAATACAATGACAACTGATACCGAAATCTATACTCTCTCGTCGGAAACGCTCAAAGTACGCGTGTGCAATATCGGTGCACGCGTACTGAGTTTCGAGTACGATGGGGTAGACATGTTGTATGGGCCGAAAAATGCCGAGGAATTGCAGAAAGATACCTGCTATTGCGGTGCCATTTGCGGACGCGTGGCCAATCGTATTGCCAACGGAAACTTTGTTCTGGATGGTAAGGAATACGCACTGGCCGTTAATAATGGCCCCAATCACCTTCATGGTGGTCTGAAGGGCTTTTCTGATTTGCCGTGGGCTGTAGAATCCGCATCGTCATCGCAACTGGTGCTCAGCCTGGAATCTCCTGATGACGATGAAGGCTATCCCGGTGCTGTGAAGGTGCAGGCTATCTATACCCTTGTCGGGAATCGCCTGACTTTGGAAATGAAAGCCGAGACAGATGCTCCGACGCTGCTGAACCTCACCAACCATGCATACTGGAACCTGAATGGCTGCGGCACGATGGATGACCACCTGTTAACGGTCTATGCATCTGCCTATACTCCGATGGTGGCCAACATTCCGACCGGTGCTATTCTGCCGGTGGCCGGAACTCTCTACGATTTGACGTCTCCTGCCTGTTTGGGTGATCGCAACGCGCCCGATGCCATCGCCGGCGGGTACGATGATAACTACGTGCTGCCTACCGCCCCGGGTGTGAAGCGAGCTGCAACTCTGACAAATGGTAAGTATACCCTGCATCTTGCGACGGATGCTCCCGGCCTGCAGGTGTACACCGGCGATTACTTGCCACTTAAGCGTGGTGGTGTAGCGCTCGAGGCTCAGAACTTCCCCGATTCTCCCCACAATCCTCATTTCCCGAGCATTGAGCTGAGACCGGGGCAGATTTATGCCCGCACAATAGAGTGGAGCATTGAATAAGCAATAGCAGCCATTTCATGCAGAAAGGGAGGCATGTCATTGACATTCCTCCCTTTTCTGATTTTAAGATTGTCGATTTATCTGCCGGCTGTGCGCATATTGTGTAGAATCCCATCTGCCATGTTGCGCACTGTTTCCTCGAGTATGTTGCTCAGGTGGCTGCCGGCTCGGAAGTCGGCCGGAGCAAAGAAATCCACTCGGTGCTGGTCTGTCTTCAGATTGTAGCACTTGCGGAAACTGGCACGCGTGGGGTCATCCGGGTTGTACACCGCTACGCTCAGGCCGCCCTGTTGGCGCATGACGGTAAAGCAGGGGACATCTGTCGGACCGTCCCCCAGGTAAATCATGTGCTTGAAGGGAATGGGGCGCAGATCGCTGTCCATGTGGTCGTTCACGTCTTCCGTGTATTTTATCATGCCCTTGTTGATACGGAAGAGGAACTGAGTTTTTGTGGTGTGCGAAATTACACGCTTAGGGAAGCTGATGCAGCCGTTGTGCTCGCTGAACTCACAGGCGAATACCTCCTTCATGTACGGGCGGATGACGGAGCCATCGATGATGGATTTGATTCCGCTGGAAATGATGTAGAACTCCACATGAATACCGGCAAAGCGGTGCTCGGGGGTGAGCACACGTGATTCGAACTTCTCAAAGAACTCCGGTATACCGCGGAAGAATGTGAGCTTTTGACCCAGTTTTTTGAGCGTGTCGTTGCTCACGCCATCAATGCTGAGTGTATCGAGCAGTTCTTTCAGATAACTGAGTTCGCCGTCCCAGCCTTCCTCGCGACTGCGTTCGTTGCACTTTTTCCAGAAGAGTTCGGCATTGATACCGAACTCGGGGAAGATAGTGTCCTCCTGCATGTTGTGAGGACTGAGGGTCTGGTCGAAATCGAAGATGAGCGCAATGGTGTTCTGCGGAACAGACATGACAGATGTGTGGCTCAGATGAGTTCTTTCATGCGGTTGACCGTGATACCGGGTACGGTTACGGTCGTGCCGTCAACCTTGCGCAGAATCGGGGAGCCATCGCCTTCAACCCCGATGAAATGACCGCGTATGCGCTCGGTATCGGTGATTGCTACAACCGGAAGGGACCTACCCCAGGCTTTCTCAAGGTCTTCGCGCAGGGCTTCGATGCCGTGCTCAACAAAGATATTGAAGGTTTCTGCCAGAGCATTTGCCAGAAGGTCACGCAGCTTGCTTACCTTGGGGCAGGCATAGAGTAAATCCTGCAGCCGTGTCGGGCGGTCTGTTGTCTTGACGGCAATACTTTCAATATCGTTGCTGATATTGAGTCCGATGCCGATGGAGGCCATGGTGGAGGAGGGTCTCTCTACCAGAATGCCGGCAAGTTTATCGCGCCCCACCAGAACATCATTCGGCCAGCGCAGGCGCAGCCCCTTGATTCTGTAGCCTTCGAGAGCCTTGATGATGGCCACGCCCGCTACCAGCGGCAACAGCCCCCAATGGCGGGTAGAGCGGGGATCCAGCGGCAGATTGTAGGTGGCCCACAGGCCGCCGGACTCACCGAACCAGCTGCGGTTAAACCTTCCACGTCCCTTGAGCTGGCGCTCTGCGCACACCACGGTCCACGGTTCTTCCTTGCGGGCCATGTTGAAAGTAGACTCGCACTCCTTTAACTCAACAACTTTCCATTTGATGCTCACGTTCCCTATAATAGCGCAGAGCTCTCGCCACGTCCATCAAATAATGAGTTTTTTGTGTCTGAAACGGCGATTTTTCTTGTTTTAGAGGTCTGCAGTGGTTAGCATAGGCGCATGATTCGGGTGACTTCTGTAACTTCCGCGCCGGATGTGTGGCAAATCTACGAGTCGGCTTTTCCGCGAAGTGAACGCCGCTCTCGTGTTCAGCATGAGCTGGCCACGAGGTCAGAACCTACCTTTCATTGCAAACAGCTTATGCAGGGCGAAAAGGTAGCAGGGTTATTATTCTACTGGGAATTGCCGTCATGTCTGTTTGTTGAACATCTGGCTGTAGCTGAGCCGTGCCGTGGGAATGGTGTGGGTACGGCGGCTCTCAAGTGGTTGCAGGAGCAGGGAAAGTTATTGATTCTGGAAATAGAACCGCCGCAGGATGCTCCCTCGCGCAGGCGGCTGGCGTTCTATCAGGCTGCCGGGTTTGTGCTCTTGCCTTATGAGCATGTGCAGCTGCCTTTTCATGCGGATACTCCCTCTGTGCCTATGAGATTGCTCAGCTGGCCTTGTGCAGCTGCTGCGAGTGATGTCGAGAGCCTGGAAAACTGCCTTCGCCATACCATCATGCGCTATACCGATTCTGTGGCTAATTGATATTGAATTAACCGTGCTGTTAAGCCATCTCTTTTATCATGGTTGCAACAGCTCGGGATAAATCGGTCTGGTGGCGCAGGATTGTGTCCTACGCCTGGGGGTACATGGGCACTCTGTCAGCGCTGGGCTTGTTGTTGGGCGTTCTGGGTATGGGGATTTACCATGTGTTCACGGGTGAGTCCGATTCCGTAAATGTACGGTATTACTCAGGCTTGCTGAATCCGGCGCAGGCTGTTGCTCCGTCCGGCGTGGGGGAGCTGTATGCCGGGCCGGAGGGCGTGACGATTCCTCACATTCGTTTTGAATACGGTAAGGATGGGAGAGTGAATCGCCTGGTTCACCTCAATGCTGAGGGCTATGTTACACCGTTGCCCGGCAGTCGTGTGGCGGAACAGCGGGTGGAGTACGATGCCGCCGGTCGGGTCACGGCACGTCGTAATTTCGATGCTCATGGTCACCCGGTTGCTGATTCTGCCGGAATTGCAACTCGCGAGTTCCGTTACAATGCTGATGGTCGGCTGATATCTCGCACTTTCAGAAATGCTGAGGGGCAGAAGATTGTGCCCAAAATGCCCGGTTATGCCGAGGCGCGAATCGCATACGATGAACAGGGACGCCCCTTGTCGGTTCAGTATCTGGACGGTAATGGGCAGCCGATTGTCAACGCTCAGGGGGAATGCCGTATCGCTTATACGTACAATGATGATAAGCAGGAGGAGCTGCGCTCCAATTATGTCAACGATAAGTTGACCGAGAATGCCAAGGGCGTGGCAACGAGGCGCACGCGGCATACTCGTGACTCACTGGTTACTCACACAGCTTGGCTGGATGCCGAGGGAAAGTCCGTTGCGGCGGCAGATGCTAATACGGTGTCGGTACTCGCCGAAAATAAACCATCTGAGAACCTGCGCCGCACCCGCTACTGTGGTGAAGATGGGCTTATGCGCAGTAATAGTCGTATATGGGCGGAGCATCTCGTGCGCACAACGCCCGATGGTAATGTGGTCTGGGAATGTTACAACGGGGCAGATGGTCTGCCGTGCCGGAACGAGGCTCTCGGCTATGCTGAGCGACTTTGCGAGTACGGCGCAGACGGTATGTTGACACGCGAGTATTTCTGGGATGCCGACGGTCTGCCCTCCGAGTGCTATGAAAAACGCCATTCAACCCATGGCTCTGCTCAGCATGTGATATCCCTTCACCGGGATGGCTCGACTGAGTTGGCCAGAACCCGATAAGCAAAAACGCTCTGCCGCATGAGCAGCAGAGCGTGTTGAAAAATCCTGTACCAATATCTTTACGAGTAGGCGGATTCCACCTTCTGGGCCACGTCCTTGTAACCGTAGTCCACTTCGTAAATAACCTTGAAGTTCTCGAGGGACTTCTCCTTGTTGCCGGCCTTCTCGTACAGGCAGCCAATCATGTAGAGAATCTCCTTCTTGGTGTCGTCCATGGCAACGAGTTCCTTGTCGGCGTCCTCCAGCTGGCGGATAGCCATGTCGGTCATGTTCTTGGAGGCGTAGCACTTGCCGAGCATGAGCATGGACTTGATGCGCAGATTCGGGTTGGTGCGGGCGCGCTGCAGCGGGGGGATAGCCTCGGTGTACTGCTCGGCATCGAAGAGAGCCTGACCATACTTGAACTGCAGCTGGGCATCGGTCGGGTTGGCTTCCACGCGAGCCTTGGCGTCTGCCACCACGGCCTCGGCGATTTCCTTCTTGCGGGCAGCGAGAGTGGCCTTGGCTTCTTCGTTGTTCGGGTCGGCGGCCAGCACTTGCTCATAGTAGGCGATTTCTGCCTGCATGGCCTTTTCCTGCATCTCCATGGCCTTGTCGTTGATGGAAAGGTCAGCACCGCCGCTGAGCTGGAAGGCGTATGCGTAGAAGGAGTAGGAGTTGGCGTAGTCTTCCATCTGCTCGTAGATGGAGGCGATGTCCTTCACAATCTGCAGGTTGGTGTTGTCAACGGCATACTGCTCGGAGAGCTGGGCCAGTCGTTGCTCCATTTCGGCGCGGGTAAGACCCATCTTGTCGGCGTTCTCGAGGTCGGTGGTGGCGCTCTGGCTCTTCAGCTTGGTGCGGAAGTCACCCTTGCCTTCCCAGTTACCCTGCTTCATGGTGGCGCGGGCGGCACAGTCCTTCTCACCGCGCTGGGCGATGGCGTCCGTACGGTCAATTTCGAGAATGCGGCGGTAGGTATCGGCGGCCTCGGCAAAGTTCTCGTTCTTGATGTAGTGGTTGGCCAGCATGTGCATGTGCTTCTTGGCGTTCGGCTGGCCCTTGCAGATGGTCTCAAGCGCGAATGCTGCCAGCTCGGGCAGATTAAGATCATTGGCTGCTGCGAACAGAGCCTCGTTAGCCGTTACGGAATAGGGGTCTTTCTCCAAATCATCCTCTACCGATACGATGACCGTGGCGGGATCCTTTCGGGTGGTGGAGATACGCATACCGCCGAAAAGGGAAGAGCGACGGCCGGCATCGGGGGTGGTCTTGATTTCGCAACTGCGCAGAATCTTGCGACCCTCCAGGAAGCCCGGAGCGCGCTTTACGAGCGTCTTCAGAATGCTGACGGCGTATTTGTAATTCTTGGCCGCAACTGCCTGCTGAGCTTTGAGCCAGAGACCGGCTTCTGCCTGAGGCAACTGTCTTTCGGTGATGATGGTAATCATAAGTGTGTGAGAGAAAAATTGAGGGCACGACGGAACATTACCGCACGTGCACACGCGGTTTACAATACAATTACCACAAAACTCGCTTGATTTCAACCTTGTTTTTTATTTTTTTTATGGCAAAATGTCCCTGCGATGAGATTAGATGCCATATTGAGCCGTTTCGGCTACTGTTCAAGACGTGAAGCCGCTCAATGGATAAAACGTGGCCGCGTGACGGTGAAGGGGGCTGTGGCGAAGTCCGCCTCGGCAAAGGCTGAGCCGGCCGATGTGCTGGTGAATGGTGAGCCGATTGAGTTCCCGGACGGTTTGTATGTGGCTATCCATAAACCGCTTGGGTGTACGTGCAGCCATCGTGAAGAGGGCGAATTAGTGTATGATTTGCTCCCTCAGCAGTGGATGGATAGAGGTGATGGTGTCAGCACCGTAGGGCGCTTGGATAAGGAGACATCGGGGCTGCTGCTCATAACGGATGATGGTGCTTTCGTGCATGCGCTCACCAGCCCCAAGCGCCACGTGCCCAAGGTGTATGAGTTTGAGTGCTCTGCTCCTGTGCCGCTCTCGGCAGTTGGTTTGTTCGCAAGCGGGGAGTTGCTCCTGAATGGTGAGACCACTCCCTGTCTGCCCGCTGAGCTTGAGATAACGGGCGAGTGCTGTGGGCGCCTTACCCTGCACGAGGGGCGCTATCACCAGGTGCGGCGTATGTTGGCTGCAGTGGGAGCGCCGGTCACCCGCCTGACCCGCACGGCCATCGGGCCGATGAAGTTGGCTGACCTCAACCTTGCTCCCGGTGAGTGGTGTGCTATTGACCCGACGATGTTTACATGAGCTTTGACATGCCCATAGCGGTACAGGCCCATTTTTCGGTTCTGTACGAGGACGATGATGTGCTGGTGGTCGATAAGGCCGCGCCCTTACTCACTCACCCCACCGGCGAGAAAAATGAGCCGACTCTCTGGCATGGTGTGAGGGAATTGCTTGTTTATGAGCTTGCCTGCGGAGGGCAGGTGTCATTCATCAATCGTCTTGATAGGGAGACGAGCGGAATCACGCTCGTGGCCAAGACTGCCGCCGCTGCTCGCGAACTGGGCAAGGCCATGCAGCACAGATTGTTGCAGAAGGAATATTATGCCGTGGTGCAGGGGGCTCCCCTGTGGTATTCTGCCTGCTGCGATGAGCCCATCCTGCGCATGGAGGAGGTCGCGCAAACGCGCATTCATGTGCGCCAGTGTTGTCACCCCCTGGGTAAACCCTGCTGCACGGAGTTTGAAGTCCTGCAACGTGTGCCGGCTCGCAATGGTCTGCCGCCCTTGTCGTTGCTGCGCTGTATCCCTCACACGGGGCGCCTGCACCAGATTCGTGTGCACGCCGCCCACCTGGGGTTCCCCCTCCTCGGTGATAAAATCTACGGTGGTAATGAGTATAATTACCTCGATTTCATTGCACAGGGTTGGACTCCCGATTTGGCAGCCCGTTTACATATTGAACGTCATGCCTTGCATGCCTGCTCCCTGCGTTTTCCGTTCGGTGAGCGGGAGATTGAGGTAAAATCACCTCTTCCTGCCGACCTTGCCGCGCTTCTGGCTTGATTTTTCCTTTGTTCCGCGCTAGAATATCGGCGTCATGAGTAACGCCAAATCCGAACTTCTGCAGATCTTGCTGGCAAAGTCCATCAAGACAGGTCATTTCATTCTCGCCTCCGGTAAGGAGAGCGATCTGTACTGCGACTGCCGCATCACCGCTCTCGATGCCCGCGGTGCCAATCTCATCGGCGAGGTGGGCTGGCAGATGGTGCAGGAGGAGATTCTGCCCCAATTCCCCGAGGCCTGCTCCATTGGTGGTATGACGATGGGCGCTGACCCGATTTCTCTGGCTATCGGTATGTACTCCGCTAACTCCGATAAGCCCCTGTGCGTGTTCACCGTGCGTAAGGAGGCCAAGGACCACGGTCGCGGCAAGCGAATCGAGGGTAACTTTGCAGCCGGTCAGCAGGTGATTGTGGTGGATGACGTTATCACCACCGGCGGTTCTACGCTGAAGGCAATCGACGCTATTGAGGCTGAGGGTGGCAAGGTTGTTGCCGCTCTGGTGCTGGTGGATCGTCAGGAGGGCGGCCGCGAGGCTATTGAAAGCCGCGGCATTCCTGTGTTCCCCATGTTCACCCGTGCCAGCATTTTCGGTAATAAGTAAATCCCGAATGCTCCCTATTATTGCAGGTATTGAGGGGTCGGTGCTGACGGCACGCGAGCGAGAGCTCTTCACGCGCCTGCAGCCCGCCGGTTACATTCTCTTTACCCGCAACATTGTGGATTATGAGTTGACGCGTGAGCTCACCGATGAGCTCCGCGCACTCACCACGGGGCCGGATGCTCCCGTGATTGCCATTGACCAGGAGGGCGGGCGAGTGGTGCGCACTGCCGATATTTTTGTGAAATTACCCTCCGCTGCTGAGCTGGCCGCCACCGGCAGCAGCCATCTCATTACTCAGGCCGCCTGGTACAACGCTCAGTGCCTGCACACACTGGGTGTCAATACCAACTTTGCCCCGGTTCTGGATATCGGTTCCGCCCATGCCAATGCCTTGCCCAGCCGTTGCTGGGGGGGCGATTCTCAGGCGGTCACCACTCATGCCGGTGTGTGGAATCGCGCTCATGTGCGAGCCGGAATCGCCACTTGCGGCAAGCATTTTCCCGGTATGGGGGCTGCCGAGTGTGACCCCCATTTTGATTTGCCGGTTCTGCATGGTACACGCGATTCATTCCTTCAGGATGCCACGATTCCCTTCCATGCGCTCATGCCGGAACTGCCGTCCATGATGATAGCGCACCTGCTGATTCCCGAGATTGATTCGGAGCTGCCCACGTCGCTTTCGCCCGCTCTGGTGCAGGGCTTTCTGCGTGACCAACTGGGGTATGAGGGCGTCGTGTTCACCGATGACCTCTGCATGGGGGCCATAGCCAAGCGGTACAGCCCGGCAGAGTCGGCCGCTCTGGCATTGCTCGCAGGTTGCGATTTGCCGCTTATCTGCCACGACGCCTGTGAACACATCGAAGCCGCGGCCGAGGCAATATCTCGCCTGCCACAAGCGGTTCTGCAGGCTGTCGAAGCCCGTGTGGAGCGATTCCGTATGGGGCTTCACACCCGCCCGCCCATGCCCTTCATTCAGTGGCGCGAATATCTGGCAGATGTGCGGGAGTTCAACTCCAGGGTTCCGGCGCTTTCTGCTCAAATGCCGGGCTCTCCTGTGCAGGACTATTGATAGCAGGAACTGACATCTCTTTATATTGACAAGCGAGCGGGGCTTGCCTACAATACGCCGCATGCAATGGGAACAGTTACTCACCTGCGAGCGTTTGAGCGGTACCGGGCGACGGGATGCCGGGCGCTCAGCCTTCAACAGCGATTACGGTCGTGTGCTCTATTCGAGTGCGTTCCGGCGTTTGCAGGACAAAACACAGGTGTTCCCTCTGGGGCGCAATGATTACGTGCGCACGCGCCTGACTCACAGTCTGGAGGTCGCCAACGTGGGCCGCGCGCTCGCTCAGGAACTGGCAGATGTTGCCACGGAACACGAAGGGCGCGAAGCGATGCCCCTGCTGTACACGGCCATGGGAGATGTGGTTGCAACGGCTTGTCTGGCTCATGATTTGGGCAATCCTCCTTTCGGTCACTCCGGTGAGACTGCTATTGATGAAGCCGTGGAGCAGGCCACTGCATCGGGACTTTGCCCGGCAGAGTTTGCCGATTTCCGTTTTGAGGGCAATGCTCAGGGGCTGCGCCTGCTCACGCGCACCTGTGACCCCATCCGCGGACTGGGGCTCGACCTCACGGCGGCCACGCTCGGTGCATTTACCAAGTATCCTTGTGCTGCCGGTTTGCAGAAGCAGGGGGCTGCTGCCCGCTACAAGAAGTTCGGTATTGCTGTCGAGGAGTTGCCTAACTTCTGCAATGTGGCGCTGATGTGTGGGTTACCCCCTCTGGCGGAGAACGTGTGGGCGCGTCACCCGCTGGCATTCCTGATGGAGGCCGCTGACGATATCAGCTATCTCATTGCGGATATGGAGGATGCCTACATCTCCAAAATCATCAGCTACGACGATGTAGTTGCTCAGCTTGCCGCTCTCGGCGATTTCAGTGACCGCCTGAAAGAGAGTGTAGCGCGCGAGAAAGAGCGCAGCGGTGCAACGGCCGCTGTCCGTTACGCAAGAGCCAGTGCCGTGGGTGCTTGCATTCGCAGCCTGCGCAGCACGCTCGAACAGGTATACCCCCTCATGATGCGCGGTGAACTCTGCTCCAGTCTGATGAAATGCTCTGCCATGTCTGCGGCCTATGAGTCGGTGCAGAACTGGTCGGTTGAGCATATATACAGCCACGAGAGCGTGATAAAGGTGGAAATCACCGGCTTCAATGTGATTAAGAGCCTCATGAACCTCTTCATGCGCTGGGTTACTGAGCCTCAGAGTGCTCTGGGGCGCAAAATCGGCGCAATTCTGCATGCAGACCCGGCACAGAGCAATGATGCCCGCTATCGGTTCCTGCATGTGGTGGACTATATTTCCGGCATGACGGATTCCTACGCCCTTCAGACATACGGTTCGCTGTTCGGTACCGGCAACATGGCATTCGCATGAAAGATGACCCCGACTACATTATCGCCTTTGTCAATGCTGCCATTGCCGGGCGCTGTGACATCGTGAAGTCTCTTCTCGATGGGGGAATGGATGTGAATGCTCAGCTACTCGATGAGCAGCAGCGCCCGCAGGGGCCGACTGCGCTGCATGCCGCCGCAAATGGTCGGCACGTGGCGCTCCTGCGTCAGCTGTTGGCAGCGGGTGCTCATGTCAATGCCGTGACCGGGGATGCTGTCACGCCCCTGCAGCTGGCTGCGGCTCAGGGATTTGCCGAGGGGGCTCACCTGCTGCTGGTGGCCGGAGCCGATGTGAACATGAAGAGTGCAGGGGGCAACTCAGCCCTGCACGCCGCGGCTCGCAGTGGTTGCATACCCTTGCTTTGTGAGTTGTTGAGTGCCGGAGCTGTGGTGAATGAGCCCGGTAAGGACGGATTGACTCCCTTGCATGTGGCAGCTGCTGCCGGGCATGTGCAGGCTATGCAGGAACTGCTGGCTGCCGGTGCTGAGCCACTGGCAACAAATGAAGCCGGTAAACTGCCGCTGCATCTCGCTGCTCAGTTCGGGCATGTGCAGGCCCTGCGGCTTCTGCAGAAATGTGGTACTCCCTTGAATGCTCTCATGAAGGATGGTCAGCATGTGCTGCATCTGGCCGCTATGGGGGGCCATGAAGCAGCTGTTCAATATATTCTGAATGCTGGTGCGGATGTACACGCTCGCAACACCGCCGGATTCTGTGCCTTGCAGATGTCTGTCGCTCAGGGACACGCCGAGGTTGTTAAAATCCTGTTGGCTGCCGGGGCTGACCCTTGCGAGGCCGATGAAAATGGGTTCTCCGTTCTTCATCATGCTGCGGCTCTGGGGCATGCGGAGATTGTTCAGCTTTTGCTTGATAATGGGGCTAATCCTATCGTGACAGATGCGCGCGGACGAACGGCTCTCACCTATGCCATGCGCAAGGGGCGTATCGATGTTCTGCCTCTGCTGACAGCTGCTCACTCCACGTTAGCCGCAGAGTATGAAGCCGCCGGTCGCCGCTTGCTGCAACGTGGGCTCCTGTTCGTCGGCGGTATGCTGATAGTGCTCGCCGCTATTATCTGGTACTTTGTCAGCTGAACTCGACTTTTTGCTCGCATTGGGTGATTGTATATGGTAGTATGCAACCATTCAATGACCATGAAAAAGTTTTTTGCAGCTGCCGCTTGTACTAACGCCTTTATAGGGACAATCGTCTGTGCTGATATACCCTCACAATATACGAATGAGCTCTACAGGAAAACATTCCCCGAACCTATTGTAAGTGCGAGCGTTGTCGAAGCTGAACCTGATTCATTGCAAGCCGGAATGGGGGTTCCGGAGTTCCGTATAGAGGGCGACAAGGCACATACCCCAATCGCTCGGTGGAAGGATCAGGATTGTCTGGAACTGACCTTTGTGCCCGGAACTTCGTGCAATACGGTCTATAAGCTCGTGTTCCCCGAGGGCAGCCGCTATCTGGGTGGGGCTGCTATCACGCCCCGCGAATATCGTTTTCGTTGTGCGCCGGATTCTCTGGTCGGTAAGCAGGTCAAGACAGCTCAGGGGGCTGCAGTATTGTTAACAACCGCCCATCATCATACCCGCGAATCGCAGAGCTTTTCTTCCAATACTGCAGTTAACTATGAATTCCGTCGGGTGAAGCGCTCCTTCTGGACCGGTAAGGAGTATTATGGGCGCCGGGTCGCTGCCCGTGTGAGCCCGGCGCGCGTGTGTGATGGCATAACGAATGAGGGCTTAAAGCGCTTGGGCGCTGCCGGTCAACAGGTCTGGAGCCGATTGAAGGCCAATGATGAGCTGCCGGGGCATGTGCTGGTACAACCTGTTGAACCTTTGCCCGATGGCGAGGAGTGGGCTCTGCTCTATAACGGTTCGCAGACATCGGGTATTAATTGCGGCAAGGCTGTACAGTTTGAGGTGTGTAACAGCCTGCTTACCGGCTTGCATGTGAGGCCGGATGATAAGGGAAAGGGTGAGCCTGAATTAGTGCTGATGTTTGAGTCGCCCATTCCCGCGGGCGATATTCCCCGCATTTACTCGCAACTGGGTTTCAGCGTGGATGGTAAGGGCAGTGTGACAACATCGTCCGATGGCTATGACCGCAAGCTGACACTGCCGGATGGTCAGTGGCTTCAATTCCGATACGTGGGGATTGTTCCCTGCGAGCCGGTGCGCTATAATCCTCACTTGTACTATTCCCAATCCGAGCGCGATAAGCTGCCGGCCATGGTCGCCGGCGGTATGGCGTCCGGTTTGCGCATGAAAGTGAAAGGCGTCTTGCCCTCCGTGGTGGATATATCGATTCCCAAGGGGACGACTGTGGTCAACGGGGCAACTCTGGCGAAAAACCATGTGCACCGTATAGCACTCAATCCCTGCTGGCCCCAACTGCTGACTCAATCTGACGTCATAGTACCGCTCAAGGGCACCCATAAGCTGCGTTTGCCTTGCTCCAATCTCAGTATGGTGGATGTGACCCTGCGCCGTGTGCCGGATGAATTCCGTGAAAAGGTGTTTACGCAAGCTCCTTATGACTCCCGCGAGTTGCAGGATAATCGTTACTACTATCGTCTGGCGCGTCAGCGCTACAGCAAAGACCTCATTCAGAGCTACGTGAAAGAGGGGGCCTCGCGCGATGAAGATAGGGCGGAAAAGGAGGCAAAGCGTGCCCTGAAGCTGCGAAATCAATGGATGCCGTCCGCTCATGCATATCCCACACGCCGCTACGAACTGGCTCAGTGTGCACTCTATAAAAGTGCGGAAATGGTGCTGGACCTGGATAATCTGGCCGGCGAACGTCTGACTGCCGGTGTTTATGTACTGACTCTCAAAACTCAGGCCAATCAGCACGTTAAGTGTGCGCTGGGGCTTAATGGTGCACGTGCGGATGCTCTCGATTATGAGATTGATATCCCTGTGCTGGTCACGAATCTCAATGTCGCGGCTTCGTCGGATGGTGTGCTGGTGACCCGTTATTCAGACGGCTCGGGGGTGAATGGTGCCGTTCTGACCCATGATACCTATAATTCCGGGCAATCCCGATGGGTGGAGTGGAAGAAGTCTATGCCGCAGGGATTTCTGCGGCGTGATGTCAACGGCGATACGATTACGGTTTCGCATGGTGATGATGTCGCTTTCGCAAGGACTCCTGCTGACTATTCCCGATATGAGGAGCCTGACCGGGAAAGTAAACAGGGACTGAAATGCTTTCTCTTTACCGACAGACCGCTCTACAGGCCGGGTGATACGGTTCACATACGAGCCCTGCTGCGCCGTACAACCGGCTCTTTGCCGGCGCTACCCGGTGTGAAGTCGGCAGAACTGAAGCTGTGCCGCCCGAATGGCGAGGTGCTGACCCGACAGACGCTTCCGCTCGGTTCCTTTGGGGCCTTCGCCGCAGACATTACCTTGCCCGAGGGAGAGGATAATGTGACGGGGGATTATGATGGGCTGGTGACTGTAGGCGAGTTTACTCATTCCTTTACGGTGAATTGCGAGGTGTTCCGTCGGGATGCTTTTGCGGCCTCACTGACGGCTGAGGCTGCAAAAGTCGCGCCCGACAAGATTGTGCTGCAGGTTCAGGCAGATGACTACAGCGGGGTGCCGCTGGCGGCTGCTCCCCTTGAGTTGAAAGCGGGGGAAACGAAGCACCGCCTGGTGACAGATGCCGCCGGTGCCGCCCGGCTGGAATTGCCGATGCTGCCCGAGTGGCTGAGCGAGGGGCGCGTGACGGTCAGTGGCAGTATTTGTAATGACCGGCAGGAGTATGTGGTGCTGCCAGAGCAGACGCTGACCTTCAGTACCGGCGATTTCTGTATGGAATACCGCGAGGGCAGACTCTTCCTGACCGATGCCGTGACCGGAGCTCCGCTGGCCCGTGAGCAGAAGATTTCCCTGCGCGTTGTTCAGGAGTCGCGCCGCCCGAAGAATCCGCGCGCCTTGTTCTCGCTGATGCAGAGGCATGAAGAGACAACGCGCAGCTGCGAGCTGACAGTCCCGGCCAACTGTCGGGATGGTTTGCCCTTGGCTGACATGGCGGCAGATTATTATGTGTTCTCGGGAACTGATACCGAGGGGCGAACGGTGGAATACCGTTGCGAGGTAGATTATTCTGAGCGGAAGGTGGAGGAACTCGCGCTGCAGACCGAGGTACAGGCAAGACGCCTGCTCATGAATGTTAACTCGCCGGTTTGTGGTATGGCTCATATCTTTATTGGTTGCGGTCAGAACCTGCGCCATATTCAGCAGCCTGTCACCGTGGGGGAGATGTCCTTGCCTGTTGACCTGCGTGAACGCGAGGAAGGAACCGTAAGTTGCTCCGTTGTTATATGCGCTGCAGGGGATGGACGGATGTTCCGTGGCCACGCCGAATGTTACGTGCCGGTGCAGCGCCGGCACCTTGCCGTGTCTCTTGCGGTTCCTGCGGACGCGCAACGCCCCGGGCAGAAGGTGCAAATCAGCGGTCAGGTCTTGAAAGAAGGTAAGCCGGCTCCCGCTGAGGTAACACTTTATGCGGTGGATGCCGGTATGTTGTCAGTGGCCGGATATCAGAAGCCCGATGCAGAGCGCTTTTTTGCCTCGCGCAAGGCTTGCCGTTTCCTGCCGGAGGTGGCGGCCTCGCATCGGAAGCTTCGTGAGAGCCTGTCGTGTAGCATGCTTCCGGCCGTCTGGCGGGGTGAAGTGTGGCGCGGCTGTTCTCGCTGGCTGTTGCAGTCGCCGGAAATAAAGAATATCGGCTTTATGACCGGCGGCTTGCGAAGTGGTTCAGGCGCTATAGTTGACTCGGAGATTCCTCCCTGGCTCCTGGAAGATGAGGACGGAGCCTGTTATGAAGCCGCGCCTGCTCCCTGTCCGGTTGTTCCTGTGAAGCCCAAGGCTGAAGCCGGCCCGCGTCTGCGCCGGAATTTTGCGCCTGTTGCTGTATGGCAGGCAGCACTGCGTACAGATGCCGAGGGACGATTTGTGACCGAGGCCGTTCTGCCCGATACCCTGACCACATATCGGGTCTATGCTGTGGCCGCAGATGACAGCGGCTCCCGTTTCGGTTCTGCTCAGGCTGAGTTTAAGGTGAACCTGCCGGTGATGATTACGCCCGGCATGCCCCTGTTCATGAGCACGGGGGATAAGCTGCGCCTGCCGCTCAGCATTACCAACGCTTCGGACAAGGCCGGGAGTTGGAGTGTCAGTATGCAGGGCTGTGACACGCCGCAGCAGATTGATTTGCCTGCCGGTGGCAGCGGTACGCTGTTCTTTGACGTGGCCCCTGTTCATGAGGGTGATTGTGAGTTGCAGTGGCAGGCTTTGGGCGAAACCGGAACCGATGCGGTGCAGGGTACGTGTAAGGTGCGTTTTCCCGCTCCCGTTCTGCGCGAGTCGCACCATCTGGAGCTCCGACCCGGGCAGAGCCCCCTGCGCGTGGCATCTCTGTTTGCGCCCGAGGTGGCTCAGTCCACGCGGGCGGAATTGCAGGTTCAGGTGTCGTCCAGTCCCTTGCTGCACCTGCAGGGGTGTATGGATTTCCTGCTTACGTACCCTTACGGTTGCACGGAACAGCGCTCATCGGCTCTTATGCCCTGGCTGCTTTACGATGAACTGGCGCCGTTCTGCCCCGGGCTCGCCGCTACTCCCCGGGAGAAGGTGCGCGATGTGGTGCAGCGAGAGATTGCTACTCTGCTTGCACGACAGTGCCGGGATGGCGGTTTGAGCTATTGGGCCGACAGCAAGCACAGCTGTGATTGGGCCAGTTGCTATGCTGCTATGGCTCTGACCGTTGCAAAGGAACGCGGCTTTGATGTCCCCGAGGACAAGATGAAGCGTTTGCTCGATTATGTGGATGACGTTGACTGCAGCACTTTCAGCTCTCGGGTGATGGCTGCCCGAGCGCTGGGGCAGCGCCGCGCCTTGCGTCGTGAGCTGGAGCTACTGGCGGAGATGGTTGATAAATGGGAGCGCCCGGGAACTTACGGGGCTACGGTGCGATTCATGCTCGCTCAGCAACAATCAGGGGCAGACGTACACGCGGCCTTCCGTACCTGGATGAAAACACTCGCGAAGGATTATCGTCATGCCACGACAGCTTCCTCTGCCTTTGAGTTGCTGGCCCTGCATGATTACCTGAAAACGCATGCTGAACAGGGTAGCACGGTTAAGGTGAAAACGCAGGATGCAACCTTGCAGACTGGCAGACGGGCGGAGGAATTGCCGCTTCCCGCTTTCCGTACCCCGGCTGAGCTGTCGACTACACTTTCTGCAGAGGGAGGCACGGTGTTTGTGCTGGTGCAAGCCAAGGCTCAACCCGAGCAACGGGAGTTTCCCGGTGTGACAGAGAAGGGCTTGCAGGTCACTCGCCTGTATGAGGTGATGGGGGCTGATGGCAACTGGAGCCCCGCTCCCGAGGTGCTGAAAGTGGGGGATGTGGTGCGCGTGACCCTGACATGTGCCAAGGTGGCCGACGAGCTGGAGTACCTGGTGCTCGAGGATTATCTTCCCGCCTGTATGGAGGCCATTAACCCCGCTGTTCCCTCGCAGGCCGCAGGGCTTGCCCCCTGTCCCTGGAGCTCGGCGTTCGACCATCGTGAATATCTGGCTGACCGCGTGCGTGGCTTCTGTACCCGCTGGTATGGCCGCGAACTCCTTAACATGACTTACTACGCCCGTGTGAAGCGCGCCGGTTCAGCCACCGCTCCCCCGGCTCAGGCGCAGATGATGTATGAACCCCAGGTCTATGGCCTGAGCCCGAATACAACTGTGAGAGTCGCTGATTGATTTATATGTCACGTATTAGGCTTGCATTATGAATCCTGAACTGGTATGGTGCGCGCATGGCAACTGACAAGAAAATCACCATCAAGACCAGCCGTGGCGATATCAATCTGACTGTTTTCGCTTCCAAGACCCCCATGACTGCCGCCAGTTTCCTGAATCTGGCCACCAAGGGCTTTTACAAGGGCCTTAACTTCCACCGCGTGATTGCCGATTTCATGATTCAGGGTGGCTGCCCTGATGGTACCGGCTGTGGCGGTCCCGGCTACAAGTTTGATGATGAGTGCCGTCCCGACCTGAAGTTCAATCGTCCCGGTCTGCTGGCTATGGCCAATGCCGGTAAGACATGGACCGGGCAGGGTACCAATGGTTCCCAGTTCTTCATTACCCACGTTCCCACGGATTGGCTGAATGGCAAGCACACCATCTTCGGTGAGGTCTGTTCTGCAGAGGACCAGAAGGTTGTGGATTCCGTACGTCAGGGTGACAAGATTACGGATATCGTGATTCACGACGACTGCGCTGACCTTTTCGAGGAGCAGGCTGCCAACATTACTCGCTGGAACAGCAAGCTCGGTAAGTAATGGTCTTTGCCGTCCAGGACCTGCACATCGAGTTCGGCCCGCGCGTACTTTTCGATTCGCTCTCCTTTGTTGTGGAACGGGGAGAGCGTATCGCTTTTGCGGGACAGAACGGTGCCGGTAAGTCCACACTCATGAAGTGTATCGTGGGGGCGCAGGAACCCGACCACGGTAAGGTGCTGATGCCTAAGCACACTCATGTGGGTTATCTGCCGCAGGATGGTATTCATATTTCCGGCCGTCCTCTGCTGGATGAGGTGTTGGGCTCTGTCGGAAATATCGTGGAGCTTCAGCAGACTGTGGATGAGCTTTCGGCCGACCTGCAGACACTGGATGCCGCAAGCGATGAATACCGTGATACACTTGAGGAAATCGGCCGTCTGGAGCTCATTCTGCAGGATAGGGATGCTGCGTCTCTGCGTCCGCGAACCGAGTCGATTCTGCGCGGTCTCGGCTTTGCTGATAAGGATTTTACGCGTGACTGCGGTGAGTTTTCCGGGGGCTGGCAGATGCGCATAGCTCTGGCACGTCTTCTGCTGCAGGAGCCCGAAGTCCTGTTGCTGGACGAACCGACGAACCACTTGGATATTCAGAGCCAGCGGTGGCTGGAGCAGAACCTGCGCAATTATCGCGGGGCTATCTGCATTATCAGCCATGATGTCGCATTGCTCGATAACCTCGTGACCCGCACCATTGCGTTCCACCACGGGCGGGCAGAGGAGTACTCCGGTAATTTCTCCTTCTATCTGAAAGAGAGCAAGGCCCGCAAGGAAATCCTGCTGCGTCAGGCCAAAGCTCAGCAGCGAGAGATTGCCAAGACTCAGGCTTTCATCGACCGTTTCCGTGCCAAGGCCACCAAGGCCAGTCAGGCTCAGAGCCGTATCAAACAGCTGGAAAAGATTGAACTCATTGAGGTGGAAGACGATGACGCCGTCATGAGTTTCCATTTCCCTCCGCCCCCTCCCGGTGGTAATACTGTTGTGCAGCTGGAAAAGGCATGCAAGGCATACGGCCCCATCCGCCTGCTGGAGGGCTACGACTTCCGCATGGATAAGGGGGACCGTATCGCTATTGTGGGGGTGAACGGCTCCGGTAAATCCACCTTCACGCGCCTGATATCCGGTACGGAAGAACCGGACAGCGGCAAGTTCTCCTTCGGCCATCACACGCAGGTGGCGTTTTTCTCCCAGACTCATGCCGATGTGCTTAACAATGAGCAGACGGTACTTGAGTGTGTGGAGGCTGCCGCCAGTCGTGAAACCCGCCCCTTAGTGCGCAACATTCTGGGCTGTTTCCTGTTCCGCGGCGATGATGTTTTCAAGAAAATCGGTGTTCTGAGCGGTGGTGAGCGTTCTCGTGTGGCCTTGGTTTGCATGTTGCTGAAACCTGCCAACTTCCTCATTATGGACGAGCCGACTAACCACCTTGATTTTCAGAGTCAGGATGTGCTGCAGGCCGCTCTGGCGGAATATCCCGGTTCGTACTGCATTGTTTCTCATAACCGTCAGTTCCTCGATCCCATCGTCAACAAGGTGCTCGAGTTCCGACTGGGGCACGCGCCGCGTCTGTTCCATGGCAATGTGTCGCAATACATTGAAACGGTCGAGGCTGAGGAGCGCCGACTGAAGGAAGCTGCGACAGCCGCCGTGCCGACATCTGCCGCAGCAGACCCCGCAGCCGGTATTGCCAACAAGAAGGATGCCCGCCGCGCCCGTGCTCTGGAGCGTGAGCGCCGTGCCCGTATTCTCAAGCCCTTGCAGACAGAGCTGGAGCAGGTAGAACTCACCATCGCGGAGAAGGATGACGCCAAGGCTGCCATCTCGGCAGAACTTGAAAAGCCGGAGAACATGAGCGACAATCAGAAACTCATGGAACTCACACAGAAATACCAGACTCTCGAGCGTGAGTCTGAAGCCCTCTTCACCCGCTGGGAGGAACTTTCCACTGCCATCGAACAGGCAGAAGCCGAACTCGCCACGGATGTGTAATGTAACAAGGAGAGCGGAGTATGTATGCTTGTTTGCACCGGATTGCGGAGGTACTGAGGGAGTGCAGGTGGTGGCGCCGTAGTTTGGGGGCGTTGCTGTTGCTGCCGATGGTGGTCGCGTATGTGGTGAGTGTTTTCTGTCTGGCTGCTCTGGTGATTGAACTGACGGATGAGCCTGTGTATGAGGTTCAGGCTGACAAGTTAAGCCCTTGGACGGATGGTTTGCTGGTGGAATTGAAGGTAGAGAAACTGCGAGGACGGGGAAAAATTAAGTTGCCCGATATCGGCGAAATCGATGAGTGGGCCGTTTTTGCTAAATATAAAGGGGAATATTTTCCGGCACCCCGTATCACTTGTGGATGTTGGGAGTTGAAGTTTAAAGACGAACAGATTCGTGATTTCGCCGGAAAACTCGGAGTGTCCGGACGAAGTGAAGATGGATATGAGATAGTTTATTCTCCGGCTGTCAGTTATGATGACTCTCCCACCCAACTGGTGGGGCGTCAGCGGGGAAAGGTTATTGAGGTTAATGAGATTGCTGAATTTGACGGTCACTATAAAAATTACATGCAGATGTCTGTTCCCGTCTTTCTGCTGACAGCGATTTTTGTGCTGGCAGTTGTAATAGCATGTGCCGTTTATGCATGGTTCTACCATCCGTATTCTCTGCAATCTTTCCGTTATGTGGCACTGATTAGTATGGGGCTGGAGTTGCTACCTGCCGGATTGCTGGTGAGTTTCGGAGTGGGGGTAGCGGCTCAGGCGGCAGTTTGGGGTGGACCCCTTGCCGTTGTATTGGCGGTAGCCTCCCTGATTTACTCTGCCTGTCGCCTGGTGAAGTCGGCTCAGAAGGGGTGGTAACAGGCCAAAAATCCGAAGCTGATTTTTTTCTTGTTTTTTGGAGCACGTATGCTATCCTTCGATTATGCTTCTTAAATTGCATAAAGGCTTTTCGTTCAGCTCCTGGAAGGGAGAAATTTATGCAGAAAGCGGACAGAAAATAGCGAGTGTAGACTACAGCGAAGGCGGAGAAAATGCTTGCTTAAATATCGTAGGCTCTGGTGCGACCTTTGCTATGCTATCTACAAGCGATACCTTTCATGGCTCATCTTCCGGTTGGGGAGGTGGTGCTAAAATGCTGTATAACGGAGAGCATGTTTATACCTTTACAGCCAAAAATCCTTACGAAATAGAAGTCAAAACTGCAAAAATACGAGGAGACCGAACTATTGTAAAAACAAAGATTGACTCCTGGAAACGTCGATTTTGTTGGGCGTATAGGCAAGGCCTGTCCTGGTATAAAGCATGGCAATACGCGAGCTGGGGCAATATCCTGATGGGAGATAAATACTGTTTCTGCTCCCTGTACAACATAGGCTCCGGTCGACGTCTTTTCAATATGAGTCGGCATCCTGTCTTCAACTCATGCGACGAGCAAGTATGGCTTACGTTGAAAGATGTCGAGAAAATGTTAATCCTTGCTCTGAGCGTAAGACATTTATGCGGAGTCTATGTCGGTAAAACACAAACACCCCTGAGCTCAGTTTTCAGTAAAAATTGCCCTGATATCCCTTCGTTCGTCGTCAACGATAAGGACAATTGTGTTATCAATCCCCATTATTTTCACAGGCGGCCATTTGGAGAGTTCCTATTTACCGGCAACGCCATGACTTGGTTGATAGTTGCAAGCTTTTGGATTCTTTACTGCCTTATGCCTGACAGTGGCACTTTCGGAATTGCCATTATGTTTTCGATTATTGGCTTTTTCTGGATATTGATTCATTGCCATCCCATAGAGGCACGATAACGAGCCTCTATGGTGCATGATTGCTGGATGTATGGATGATTTTCTTTGAAAAAAGGTTTAGGAATTAGGGGGGGGAATCTTTCGGCGGGTTCCTGCTGTCCCATATCAAATAA
>JAZSEM010000062.1:0-9076 GCA_045531695.1 Akkermansia sp. | reverse complement strand
AATAGTGGTGGCGTTGTTGCGGCCATCGACATTCACCATCGTGATACCCGTGGCGGTGTAGCTGCGGGAGGCGGTAATGATAATACCCGCATGGTCTTTCTGCGAGATGGTAAAGCCATCGATACTGATAGACTCCGCCGTAATATTCGAGGTGGGGACGGTGCTGAAGCTCGTCACCTTGGATGCCTCGGTGTACTCGGACCAATTCACCGAACTGTTGCCACGCACATCGATGCTGATGCTCTTGTTTGCCAGGGTTGTGGTGAGCTGTGAAATCAGCTGCTTCTGTGTGCTGTTCAGGGCAGCTCCCTCGGCATTGTAGCGAGTCTGGGTGGTCACGGAGTACACGCCATCCTCGGCAGACTCCACAGAATAGGCCATCTCAGCTACAGGGGAATTGTCCTTGGTAGGCGTATCCACGAGAGCTAGAGTCTGTTTCTCTTGATTTCCGAAGCTGTCGTACTCAAAAAGCGTAGGTGCGGTATTTTCCGTATCTTCTCCTGTATTCTGGTACTGCTTCACCAGCTGCCCTTTAGCATTGTACTCTGAGTGCGTATAAATGAATCCACCATGGGTATTAGGCTGAGCCTGTACTATAGCCTGCTCAAAACCATTAGTGATATTCTGAGCGAGCACACTACCATCCGCCAGAGCCGTTGTCGTGACCAGATTGTTGCCGCTGACGGCATAAATGTACTGTACTTCTAGCTGAGCGGTACCAAAGATGCGAGCGGTTGAACCATCAAGGTTTCTCTGGGTGATTATCGTAGCACCGGCAGGCGTTGTCTCCGTTGTGGTGAGACCATCCGCGCTGTAGGCGGTAGTGGTCACTCGACCAAGGACATCTGTCTGCGCCGTAACTCGCCCGAGGGCATCGTACGCGGTAGATTCCGTGGTTGACATAGCCCCAATATCACGGCGAGTGGTAAGAGTACGCCCGGCGGCATCATGCGTGTAGGTCGTAATCGTTTCCGGAGTTACGACGACATCGCCGTCTTTCACTTCGGAACGGATTACTTCTACCAGCTGATGGGCAGAGTTATAACCATAGGAAGTAGTGATGCCATCCTCATCCGTTTCGGAAAGCTTACCGCAGCACATCCATGTAGTGGAAGAACTGCGTCCATTACCGCGAGTCATTCGTACTACACGCTTCTGTTCATCATACTCAAATGCAGTAGTAGAAAGAAGCAGCCAGTTTTCACCATCCCAGATACTTTCCTGTTCAAAGGTGATAGTATCATCGGCGGCAATAAACTCTTCCGTCTTTCGACTCTGAGCTGCCACCAACTCGTCATTAGCCTTGGTGATGACGGAGTGCTTATGAATGGCGTTATGCAGAGTGGTTGCTTCATACTCATGAACGGTCTGAACACCATCGACAGCCTGTCTGAACTTAGGCTTACCCACAGCATAGGCGTATTCTGCAGCCGTACCGAATGTCTCCTCAATCGTCACCTGCTGATGATTAACACCGGCTGCGTAGGTACGGGAGGAGATGCGTTCTACTGAGGATGTGGTCTCATAGGTATAATTCACGACCTTGATATTGAGCCAGCTACTTGAGTTTGCCTCCTGATAATCGGTGTAAACCTTGGCGGGGCGATTATCGTAGAAGCGGCCGGAGTTAGCATTGTACACATATCGAGTACGCCTCTTGCCACCGTTGCCCCAAGGAGTCGTTTCCTTTGTTACACGGCCGTCTGCATCGTATTCGTACTCAGTATAAGCACCATCCGGGCGTAGTACTTTCTGAAGCCTGTATTCAGCATCGTACACATAATAAGTGGTGCGTGCAAGCGGAGTACCGAAAGCCTCCGTGGTTTCCAGAGTGAGCCAACCACCGGCGGTGCGACAGCGCAGCGTGCGCGAACAGCTGACGGGAGCCTCATCCCCAACTCGGCTCACCGATTCAATCTCCTCAAGCAAGTTATCTGCCGGAGTGTTTTTCACGAAGGTTCGAACGATTGCCTCATTACCCTCACCCTTGGTAATCGTGATTGTGTTACCATTTTCAACGCGAGTGAGCGTATGAGCCGGAAGCCCCTGCTGTTGACGGATAATCGTCATAGTTTTCACGCCGTCAGTCAGCGTTGTCAGCACAGACTCCGTCTTGTAGGGAAGCCCGGTCACTTCATAAGCCTCACCGTTAATAGTAACCTGCTGCGGAGCAAACCACTCGTAAAGAGTAGCCCCATTTTCCATAATCGAAGCTCGCATCAAGCCCTCGGTAGCAGAGTATACGGACTCCAGATACCCGGCGGCATTCTCGCGGTATACCACAGCCGCATGTTGTTCAGCAGTAGTCTGTCGACCTTCGGCGGTCAGAACGAACATCACGTCACCCTGGGAGTTAAAGCAAACCTGAACACCCTGAGCATTTTTCAGGCAGAAGCGAGTGGGAGTATTATCAGTACAAGGATTACCGAGAACATCCTGAAGCTGCAGAGCGTAGTTATACTTACGGGCACCACCGGTCAGAATGGCCATTGCATTGCCGGATTGTTCGAGGAAATGCAACGGAGTTGCATGCGGCGGGGTGATGGTAATGATGCCGGACTCGGCATTTCGAGAGAGCTTCCACTGCCATACGGAATTGGGTTTCAGACCGGATGTCAGCACCACGGGAGAATCCCCGGAGTCTGCCAACATGGCAGCTGCTGTATCATCGCTGCCGAACTCAGCAGAAGGGGCACAAATATCCTGCGTCTGGTCACCGGGGATTCCGGTACTACCGGCAGAATCAGCGTCACCATCAGACGTATTGCCGCAGCCGCAAACCGGGCAGACTTCCGGCTCCTTACCGGGTTCATCCGGCGGGGTTGTGTCATCGGGAGGAGTCGGGCCGTCCGGGGGAGTAGGACCATCGGGAGGAGTCGGGCCATCGGGCAGACAAGCTTCGATAGTAAGGTCGTATTTACCATAAGAGGCATTGGCCACAGCTGTGATGGGTTCGTTCTCCTGTTCAATCACCAGAATATAGTCGCCGGGAGGCAGGAATGCATTTGAAATAGTACCACCCCAACGGGCATGACCACCGTATGTACCCTGATTACCCGTACGTTTGCGGCAATCGATTTTGCAATCCTCGCGAGTTTCGCTGCGGGTCTTCCCAACAGGCACAGCCCCGAGGAAGCCCCAGTCATCCACTTGGAATGAAGAAACGTTCATCAGAGCACCGCCAACAGGCACCGTGAATACAGCCGGTTGATAGCTCAGCACAGTACCCGCAGCAGAAGTGTTGGATGATTTTTCCTCCGCGATTGCGATGGGGAGGCTCAGGCTACGCTCCGGGGTAGGCACAACGGTGTCCCATTCCGGATTGACGAGTTCGCCATCGGGATGAGAACCGGACCGGTTGGAACCTGCAGAAGCAGGGGCAACAAGCTCATTTGCGCTGAAATCAGCCGCGAGGGACATATCGTTTTCTGTGTGTGTTTTCATTTTTATATGGTGTTTGAATTAACGGCAACATCATGCCGAGTGAAAACATCATGTGACAGAAAGCGGAATAAAGCAAGAAAAGAAAGGCGCTTCGCCGCGAGTGCACACCTGCAAGGTGCACATACTGAGTGCAATAGATAACAAAACCTGTTCAAGATTGCTGCAATTCAACCGTTCCCCTTGGCGGCCGAAAGTCGGGGTAAAGAACGGCCTGTTGATGGCCGGAAGTTTGAAAACTGCCTATCTGACCCGATATGGTTCGAGCGACTTGGCATAAAAAATGCGCTCAGAGCCGGGGCTCTGAGCGCTGAATGAAAGGATTAATCCTGAGGTGAGCTTTTACAGCTCGGGAGTTACGATAATGTAGTCAGGAGAGGTGTCGCGGCCCTTCTTGGTTTCGGGGAAGGGGGTGAAATTAT
Organism: Akkermansia sp.; assembly: GCA_045531695.1. GTDB lineage: Bacteria > Verrucomicrobiota > Verrucomicrobiia > Verrucomicrobiales > Akkermansiaceae > Akkermansia. Next base: position 5,213 of record JAZSEM010000062.1, on the reverse strand, counting down.
CGGCGTATACGCTCTTGGTGTCGTCCTCGCCGTCCTCCTGCAGCTTGTCCTTCAGGTCGGTTACAGCACCGTCGGTCTTCACCATGAAGGCGTGAGCATAGAAGAGCTCACGGTTGAACTTCAGCTTGTCGCCGGTGTAGGGGGTGCGGGAAGAGGGAACACAGCTGAATGCCAGCGGGGTGCTGGTGCCGGTCACGGAGCGCTTGCCGGGGGCGTCCTCGGGGTTGGTGCTCTCCTTGCGCAGAACGTAGGCGAAAGCGTTCTCACCCTTGGTCAGAGCCTGACCGTTGGCGAACTTGCCATCGGGCTCCTTGGTGCCGTTGTGCTTGGCGAAGAAAGTAGCCTCGGTGGGGTTACCCTTGTAGAAGAGCTGGCGGAAGTAGGCATTGGCGCGGTCACCTTTGAGTTCACCGAAGTTGTACTCGGCATTGCGCTCGTCCTCAAGCAGAGCGTCGGCAGTGGCATCGCAGGGGTAGGAGCCGTTCTCCTGGCTGAAGGTAAGGAGCAGTTTCTGCACCTGACCGAGGTTGGAGGAAGCCTGCTGACGGTCACCGTCGTTCATGTGCTCCATAATGGGGCCATAACCTACGGCTGCGAGAGAGGCGAGAATGGCGATAACCACCATAAGCTCAATCAGGGTGAAACCCTTCTTCTGTCTGTTAAGTTGAATTTTCATGCTATATGCGTTTGTGTTGACTCTTTATGTATACCATGAATCCCTCGCTCTTGCAAGCGGCAAATTCAAAATTACTCAAAAAAACAGGTTTTTAGGTCTGTTCCGGGGCTTAGATTCGGTTGAGATAGGCAGTGATGCCGGCTTCGTACAGCTCCGGTTCCAGCAGGAACGAGTCGTGCCCTTTTTCGGAGCGTATGCTCTTGTACTCTGCCTGTACGCCATTTTTGAGCAGTCTGCGGTGGAAAAGGGAGATATCTCGGGAGGAAAAGCAACAGTCTGTATTGATGGAGAAGAGGATGAAGGGAATGCCGTACTCCGCGAAACGGCGGAAGCATGCGTCTGTGCTGAGGCCGGTGAGGCTCTCGAGATCGAATGCTGTCCACATGTTGATGATACGGATGTATGCGTTGGCATCGAAACGCTTGGCGAATTTGGTGCCTTGGTGCAGCATATAGCTCTCCGTGCTGCGTGCCGGGGTGTACCAGGTGAGTAGTCCCTTGCGGTCGGGCGAGCAGCCCTTGCGGGCGCGTTTTTCCAACCCTCGCTGGTAAATGAAGTGCTTGTGGCAGATGATGCGTGCCAAAGCTACACCGCGCAGGGGCGGGTCGCAGAGCGGGTAGCGTCCCCCGCGGTACTTTTCATCCATTTCGATGGCACAAAACTGCTCGAAGCTGCTCAGCTTGTGTTCGATGGCCGGTTTGTAGTTGGCGCCGATAATAATGACGCTGCGTACGCGCTCGGGGTACAGGTTGGTGAAAGCCAGAGAGAGCATGCCGCCGATGCTGGGGCCAACCAGAGCAAAACGGTCGATGCCGAAGTGGTCGAAGAGTTTTATCTGTGCACGAGCCTGGTCGTTGGCGTTCACCATGGGGAATCGGCTGCCCCAGGGCTCACCGTCGGGGGCGATGGAGGCCGGACCGCTGGAGCCGTAGCAGCTGCCCAGGAAATTGATGCACACGATGAAGTATTTCTCGGTATCGAGCGGTTTGCCGGGGCCAATCATGCGGTCCCACCAGCCTTCATAATACTCCGGCTGCCAGAAGGTGCCGGCCTCGGGCACATCATCGTTGTACCCATGGGCATGGTGACTGCCGGTCAGGGCGTGGAAAAGGAGGATGGCGTTGCTCTTGTCCGGTGCCAGTGTACCGTAGGTTTCGTAGGCAAGTTGAAGGTTCGGCAGGGTTTCGCCACTATCGAAGGTGAAATCGCCGATGGGGAATATCTGAGTGCGGACTGTGTTTTCCATGGTTGCCGTGGTGGAGAAGGGGGCTTGTGATAAATGAAAAAAGGACCGGGGTTACATAACACACCGGTCTCCTTTTTTCTCTGTATGCGGTCAGGCCGCGCAGGGGTTACTTAACACCCTTCTTGCTCAGGCGCGTGCCGGCAGTCGTGCCCTGACGAGCCTTGAACTTGGGGTTGCTCTTGCAGATGACGTAGAGCGTACCCTTACGCTTCACGATCTGGCAATCAGCGTGGCGGCGCTTCATGGAGGCGAGTGAGGAAAGAACTTTCATGATCTCTGGTTTGTTTGTGTGTTGTTAAGATTTTCGACCGCGAAGCATTTGCGTCGGGACGCGCATTATACTCAATTATGACCGTTTGTAAAGACAAATTTCACTTTTGCTACATTTTTTTGCGTCTGCGGCACTGTTTTCGGCGGCAAACTCGTTCAATTCAGGCTGCGCCACAAGTAACGAGCCGCTCCTGTAACTGCCAGCAGAATAGCGGCGGCAATGACATTGGTGATGACACTGAAGACGGCGCTGAAAATCGCGTAGACTTTGTTGAACCCGTGCAAATAAAAATCGACATAGGCGCCGAAGAATGCCACCACCGCGGGGATAACCAGGCAAATGACGAGCGTCTCTCCGCTGCGAATGGGGCGGCGCTGCACCCACAACCAACCCACGCAGCAGAATAGGCCGGGCAGCAGGAAACACAGCACTGCCAGCATGATGGAGCGGGCTGTCTCCACATTCCCGTTCGGCAGGTAGTCGGGGTGGGGAATGGGGATTGATTTCACAAGGGTTTCGTCCTTGAGTTCGCGGTTGTTGTCATCGTACAGCGTGAGGAGCATACTCCCGTCCGGCCTCAGCTCCAATCGGGGGTAAAGGGTGGTCGAGGCGGACAGGATTGTCTCTTTCTCTGCCGGGTAAATGGGTGAGATGCCGTGATTGTCGTAGATACCCGGGTAGCTGCTCTCCAGCTGAAAGGTGGTGATGATGTTCTGCCTGAGCGTATCATCGGCCGGCAAAGCGTATACGATGTAGGGGTAAGCTTCGGCATTTCTCGAGCGAACCAGCTCAGCGCTGACCCCGGCCGGCGGTTCGCCCAGCCAGGGGGCGGCTTCGTCATACCAGAGCGAGTTGTCGTTGAAGTCATCGCTGTTACCCAGCCAGAACAGCAGGGCATAGACTACCGGCAACAGGATGGCGTAAAGGCTGATGGATTTCATGTTTGTTGGCACATTTTACTATCCGATTGTACTGTTTGTCAATCGGAATGTGGCTCAACGGGCGGCGCGCAGCAATTCGGCGATTTCACTGTGCCCGTTCTGTTCTGCGAGTTCGAGGGGAGAGTTGCCGTTTTTATTCCTCAGGGTGGGGTCGGCACCGTGCTCCAGGAGCAGGCGGGCGCCCTCGGTAAATCCGCATTCGGCACATTGCAGCAATGGGGTGTCGCCGTGGCAATCCTGAGTATTGACGGCGGCACCGTGTTCCAGCAGCAGGCGCATGACTGCCAGGGCCGCCGGCTTGTCTGCCTCCGTATCGGGCAGGGTGGCGTTGTGCAGCGCGGTACTACCTTCGTTGTCGGTCAGGTTCGTATCTGCGCCCGCCTGCAGGAGCATGCTGACAATCTCGGGCGAATTGCCGGTCAGGGTGCTCTGATACAGCGGGGTATAGCCGAGGTTGTTTGTGGCGTTCACGTCTGAACCGGCCTGCAGCAGGAGCCGAATGGTTTCGGCATTGTTCTCAATGCAGGCAGAGAGCAGGGCGGTATCGCCATCCACTCGACAGACATGGACATTGGCCCCGGCAGCAAGCAGGGCTTTGACGGTGGCAACCTGATTTCGGGCCGTGGCATGAATAAGCGGGAAGAAATAGGATAATTCGCCATCGCGGTCATTGGGGGCGACGAGGGGGCGGTTGACTTTTACTCCTTCGCTCAGGCAGTGCTGAACTTTTGTTATATCATTTTCCTCTATGGCAATTATTAACTCCTCCGTCAGTTCGGATTTACGGCTTTCTCTCAGCTGCTCAGCGTAGAAATATATGTTAACCGCCCCGAATTGTACAGCCACGGCAATGGCCGTTGTGCAGATAGTTCGCACCCACGCCTGTCGCAGTACGTAGCGCAGGTTAGCGGCGTAACACAGGGTGAGTATCAGCACCGGCATGCACAAAATGAAGAGCGACAGGTGCTCCGGTGGGGTGAGTTCCCATAGATCATTGCTGAACAGCACCCGCAGCAGAGCCCTCAGACTCGGCACAATAATCTCTGTCAGACTATTGGCGACAATCAGGGTCGCCGCAGCTGCAAAAATACGCTCTGTTCTGCCAATGCTGCTATCCTTGCGGGTACAGAGAAAGATGGTGAACCAGACCCAGGCTAGCGTGAGGTAGAAGTCGAAAGGAATGGGGTGAATGTGCTCCCCGAGCGCTACGCGGACAAGTACACTCAGTTCTGCCACCAGGGCATATACACCCAATGAGAGGAACGCGCGCCGCCAGGGGGTACCAAGCATATATCTACCCAGCAGAAAGACGAACAGCAGGATGACATGTGGCAGATAGTGCAGCACGTTGAATCCATATTCTCCCGGGTTTTGGTGCAGTATGGCGCATAGCCCGGCAAATGACAGCATGATGACTGCGTAGCGCATGGCTTGCTGTTTGCCCGGGCGCAGCCACAGCAGCGCAGCAAATGCTCCCAAAAGCGAAAATGCCAGATTGATGATATCAAGGGTGTCCAAGTTCATAGTCTGTCGGATAGTGTGTTGCCGGTTGTGCTTTCTCTGCATGCAGAGTATCATGTTCGCCCCTCAGTGTCAAGTCGAAACTATAGTTTGAAATTTTATGGCAAAACGAGAAAGAAATACGACAAAGCCCGAACCCCATATGAAAGAGTTATGGAACAAATGAAAGACGGGGCAAGGAAAAGAAACCTTGTGTCTCTGAAAGAATCACTCGACCCCATCGAATTACAGGAAAATATCCAAAAATCCCTAAAAAAGCTCTTCAGTCTCATGAAACCCGAGAGCATTTTATGAGTTTTCCACCCCTTCCGGCGAATTTTTGGGTCAATTATCTGCTAGAATTTCGGTGACCGCAATTTTGAGGCAATACGAACACAGAGGATGAAAATTCAAGGTGAGGCTCAACCTCCGCTCCAGCTGCGCTACAGTTAGGCAAAGCACAGGCCGCCGTCTTTACCGACGGCGGCCTGTTATCCGGCGGAGCTCTGCCCCGCACCACCACCTGCCCGTTAACAGGCAGACAGCTGATTGTAATATTTTTCTACCGCTTTACTTGCG
>JAZSEM010000038.1:0-7970 GCA_045531695.1 Akkermansia sp. | reverse complement strand
CGGATGCTACGGCAACCGGTTATATCCGCCTGCGGCGGGTTATATTGTGCCCTTCGGCACAGTTATATCCCTATCGGGGTTATATCGACCGCGTGCGCGGTCGGTTATATTTCACCGTCACCGCAGGTGGCGATATAACCTGCCGCAGGCAGATATCACCCGAGCATCGCGAGGATTTAACCCACGCCATCGGCGTGGATATCATCGCCCGCCGTGGCGGGCGATTGCTTTACTCTCCATCGGATGCTACGGCAACCGGTTATATCCGCCTGCGGCGGGTTATATTGTGCCCTTCGGCACAGTTATATCCCTATCGGGGTTATATCGACCGCGTGCGCGGTCGGTTATTTTTTCGCAGCCACACAGTGGCTATTATTTAACCTCACTCTTTCCTTTTATCGTTGTAATAGTCGAAATCAACATACGCCGAATTCTTCCGGCATCATGCCGTAACATAGCAGCCTTCTCAGCAAGTTCCGGGCACGCTTCAGCCAACACAACAAGCCAATATTCCGTTTCATTACACTCCTTAAGAGCGATCCCAAGCTTATGAATAAAATCGGCCGTACTTTCAGCATATTCAGCCTCATGAATATTCGCACCGATGGATGTGCCAGCTCTAGCCAGCTGATTTTTGATAAAAGCTTTACGTTCGATGCAATCATAAAGTTGAATCAACTTAACTGACAATTCTATTGCTGATTTTTTCAGTCTGCCTTCTTTCTGCATAAATAATATGCTATCAAATCCGGAAATTTTGTACAGCTAATTCTTAGTAATGTCGGCTAAAATTCGCAACCGTAAAGAGGTTATATCCGCCTGCGGCGGGTTATATTGTGCCCTTCGGGCACAGTTATATCCCTGTCGGGGTTATATCGACCGCGTGCGCGGTCGGTTATAGCAAGCTTGACTCCAAATACAGAGTCGGCTATACTCCACGCCATGCGCCGTATTGCTCAATCCGCTCTGTTTAAGTTCCCGCGTCCGTTCACATTACACCTAGAGCGGAGGGTTCTGCATTTCCGGCGGCCGGCGATGACCTCACGCGGGGCATTGACGGAGCGTGTGACATATATCATCGAGGCGCGTACTGACAAGGGCTCGGGCTATGGCGAGTGCTGCACCATGCCCGGCCTGTTGCCGGAACCGACGGAAGCAGAGCTGGAGCATTGGTGCGCCGAAGTACAACGACGAGGCGGATTACAGGGCATCGAGGCACCCTCACCCATTCAGTTCGGGTTGGAGTGTGCCCTGCTGGCGGCACTCAAGCCGGGACAGCCACGCTGGGATACCCCCTTTGCCCGAGGGGAAGAAGGGCTGCCAATTCACCACCTCATCTGGATGGCAGATGCCGATACCATGCTGGCGGCCATGCAACGCGGGATTGATGCCGGCTTTAGCTGCCTGAAACTCAAGGTCGGAGCTCTGCCCTTTGCTCAGGAACTCGAGATGTTGCGAATCGCCCACTCCGCCTTCCCGCAAGCCGAAATAAGGGTGGATGCCAACGGCGCCTTCTCCCCGCAAGAGGCCCCGGGCAAGCTGGCCGCGCTGGCAGAGGTTGGTGTCAGCAGCATTGAGCAGCCCATACGCCCCCATCAATGGCAGGCCCTGGCCGCGCTCTGCCACCATACGCCCCTGCCCATCGCTCTGGATGAGGAGCTTATTTCCTGCCCTACCCCCGAGATATTGCTCGACAGCATAGCCCCACAGGCGATTGTCATAAAGCCCTCCCTGCATGGTGGGCTGCTTGCAGCAGAACATTGGGCCGAACTCGCCGAGCAACGGGGAATTTCCTGGTGGGTCAACTCTGCTCTCGAGAGCCATATAGGCCTGACAGCTCTGGCCGAATGGTGTGCTTACGCCGCTCCCGGCAGACTGCAGGGGCTGGGAACCGGTCGATTATTTACCGATGATGAGCCGTACCCCATTCTACTGCGAGGTGCAAATCTGTTTTACACCCATAGAACTGCCGAGCCTATACTATAGCAAGGGCTATTCACCTGCCACGGTAGTGCATTCTGCTCCGAGTCGCTCTATTTCTTCGCGCATACGCCGGGCGCAGGGTTTTACGCGCTCGGGCAGAGAGTCATAAAATTCCTCAAGCGAGCGGAGCAGAGCCGCCCCGGATTGGCGACGAATTGCAGCCAACTCCCCCGCTCTGGCCAGTGCTCCTTCTATCGGGCGGCGGGCATGCTCCCAGTTCTCGTAGCCACCACTGTAACCACCCAACACATCGCCATCGGGAGTCATGACAATAACTGTCGGATATCCGGTAATACCATATTGACGGCAGGCCGCGCGATTTTTTTTATAATTTTCCTCCCCGCCTACTAACGCTCGATTGCGTGGAATATCAATTTCCACCGGCACTAATTGTTCTTTTGCAAACTCTCGGAATGCCGGAGTGGTAAAAATCTGATTTTTGAGGTGTATGCACCACAGGCACCAGTCCGTCCCGGTAAAAACAACCAGTACCTTTTTCCCCTCTTCTGCCGCCCGCTGCTGTGCAGTTGGTATATCCGTCAGCCACTCTGTGGCATCTGCCGGCACGCACAACAGCATGCACACACACATCATCAATTTGCGCAACATAGCGATATTCTACACTCAAGCCCCCGAAACAGTCCAGTAAAAAATGACACTCCCACCGGCTAATCACCTGTGTTATGCACAGAATTTTGCTATACTCCACTCGTTTTCTCTAATCATCAGAGCATAACAACATTCCCACGTGCATATCGAATTTCAAGTGATACACTCAACAATGTTTCTCATTTTCAACAAATAAGAATAAATAACAAAAAATCAAACATCGAGCGTTGTATATTCCCCACCAAACAACTTAACGTCAAACACAATCGGTTATTTCATCGTTTTTTGAATCATTTACACTCTTTAGGCTTGCAATCTCATTTGAAATGAGATATACGCTATACTGTAGCGCGAGTAAGCATTTCGAGTTCCGTCTTCCTGTTTACTTGCAATCGTACCTTAACCATATCTCTATACGACCATGAAGTTACACTTACCGAAGCTGCTGTACACTGCTATCATCAGCGCGTTTGTCATGCCGGTGGAAGCCAGCTATACCCTCCAGGATATTGCACCTGACGATGCTTCTTATCACATGTGGAATGTAGGTGGTGGTGACCCTGCGGAAAATCCGTCTCTTGTAGATAATCGAGTTGTGCATGACGGCGACCTCACCCTCAAAAGCGGTGACAAGCTGGGACGCTTTGACTCCAGCGGCAATCTTATCGTTTACGCAAACGGGGATGGTTATAGTTACAATTCGACTACTTCCAACAATAAGTTCTCCCGCATGCTGACCGTGAACGGCACGCTGACCATCGAGGGAACGGCTCAGATGGCTATCGGCGGACAATATAAGGCAAGTTCATGGCAAGATTATTACTCTGTTCTCCGCGCTGACTCCGTGGTTGTGAATGGCACCGGCACCGGCACACATTTACAGGCTACAGCTGCAATTATCGGCAATCTGACAGTCAACAACGGCAAGGTTTCCTTACACGAAGATCAATACAGCGGCAATAGTTCAGGAAGTGCTTTTGGTAGCGATACGACGTCCACCAAGACTGTTTGTATTCAGGATACTCTTACCATTAATGGTGGCACCCTCAATATGGGACGCGTACACAGCAAGCACAATAACACGAGTTCTTCGCATATTATTAATGCGTTCGGTAATAGTAATTCTACTCCTCTGACTATTACCCAGACCGATGGTACATTCACCGCTCGAGGCTACACATACGCCGTAGGAGGCTTGTCTATTAATCAGTCCGGAGGAAAGATGGATATCCATGAAATACTCGAGTTCTCCGGTTCCAAAGTTAACACAATTACTCAGAGCGGAGACGGCTCTCTGTCCATCGGTGAGATTCGTGGTCAAAAGGCAGTCATAGATTTTATCCAGAGCGGTAGTGGTAGCATTACCCTTGCATATGGTGCTGCCGATTCCGGCTCCGGTTTGTTTGCAAAAAAGTTTACAGGAACCATTAATATCAGCCAAACCGGCAGCGGCATTATCACTCTGGGTGGTGGTAATGGAACTCATGGGCAAAATGATGGCTCGGGCACGGATTTCTCTACCACTTTCGGCTCAAAGGGTACATACAACATCAGCCTGACCGGCAGTGGCACCCTGCAACTCATAAGTGGCGGCAACTCGAAGGGTGCTATTACCGCCCAGATTAACGCAGATTCCACTGAGGTCGGAGCCGGCTCCTCGTTGGTACTCCGTGATGCAGGCACAAAACTCACCACTACTGAGTTGACAATCACCTCCGGCGCAATGATTGACAACAACGGCACGCTGACGGTCGGCACGGGAGCAGAAGGTACAACAGGAGTGCTGAATGTGACCTCCGGCGGCACGCTGAACCTGACGCTGGACGGTACCAATGCAGCCATCAACGTAGGCGCGGCAAGTACCGATACAAAAACAGTGACAGGCTGGGAAATGGCAGAGGGTAGTACACTGGGCATTGTCCTGACAGAAAGCGGGCTCGGCAAGACCACTATCAGCACCATTGATGGCTCCGATAAAAAGAAAATTGTCGTTACCGATGCCCTTGTAGCAACCGTAGAGGACGGTTCTGACGTGAATCTTGCTAACTTCAAGTGTGAATACGCAATAGGCGACATCAACGGCAGTGACGTGAGCCAATGGCAAATGGAGAGCGAAGGTACCTCCCTGATGAAGGATAGCGAGACCGGCGATATCGTGCTGGGTACGACCCTCATCTACAACCCCTGGATTGAGATTACCGATGGGGTGGAAAGAGACGCAGACATCAAGGACACCTATGTAAATGAAACAACCCCGGAAAACAGCCTGCTCACCGGGCTGGACATCAGCGGGAAAGATGTCACCCTGAGCGGCAACAACAGCTATAGCTACGGCACCAGAATAAATGGCGTAACAGTCACCCTGGGCCACGAGAATGCGCTGGGCACACTGGGCGAGGGGCGAGAGATAACCACAACCGGGAAGGCAGGTTTAACTGCAGCTGATGGCGTCACGGCCAATCTGCCCGGCATCATTCAGAACAGCGGTGAACTGACCATGGAGGGCAGCTTCAAGACGGAAAACACCACCGCCTATACCGGCGAGGTTGCCGACCTCTACCTCAACACAAACACCGAAGAGGGAGACAACGGCTTTAAGCGCGAGGGCGACACCTACCAAATTGTGGACAACGGAGCCGGAGCTTCGCTCACTGTTGGCAGCGGCACAAGCGTGCTGGTCGGAACGGAGGAAATGGATCTCTTTACCGATGGTCTGGCCGGCAAGGTGAACTACGACAAGTACTATATCAACACCGATACTCACGAAGCAGATGCCCAAGCCATCAACGATGCAGCCGAAGGTAAAACTACCGCCGGCGTGGATGTGACAGCCGTTATGAAAGCCGGCCAGCTGACGGCAAATGAAAGCATAACTGTTGATACTACGAATGGAACGCTTGTAATCACAGGAGCAGAAACCGTGGTAAGCGGCACCGTGAAAGACACCACAGTGCAGGCAGAAGGTGGTGAAATCGACTCAATCATCCTGGGTAATACTTCAGTAACAATTAACGGCGATACCACCATTTCCGGAACCTCCGGTGAGAACAATTACACAGGTGGCATCATCATCAACGGTGCTCAGGTAACGCTGAAAAACAATACAGCTCTCGGAAAGGGGGCAATAACGACAACCGGAGTCTCGAGATTGGAAAGTGATGACCATTACCAAACCGATCTTTATCAAGAGATTCAGAACACAGGAACCCTGACTATGTCGGGTGCATACCGAGCAATCGACCCGAAAGAAGTCACTCTCGGCGAGGCCTATTACACCCTCGAAGGGACCGAGAATTCAGTAGAAAACGGTTTCAAACGCGAGGCCGGAGGAACAGGCTATCAGATAGTCGATAACGGAGAGAACGGTAAGCTGAAAGTGGAAGATTACACTCGCGTGGTTGTGAATGGTACAATCTACTCGCTCAACGATGATGGTCTGGTATACGAGACAATGCCGAATTTCGACACCTACTACATACAAGCTGAAGGTAAAGGTAGTGAGGTAATGTCTCAGGATATTCGCCTTGCTGCAGCTGATGTTGATCAGGACGCCGTAAAGGTAATCATGACTGAAAAAACCGGAAAATTGACGGTAACAGCCGACAGCCCTGAATATCCCGGGTTATCGGATAGGGTAGATCTTACCGTAGAATCCACCGCCGGCACCGTGATCAGCCAAACAGGGGCCGTGGTAAAGGGCTCACTGGCTAACACCACTATCGAAGCAGCCGGCGGCGAAATACAAGCCCAAATCACAGGGGGTTCCTCTGTGAAGGTAACGGAAGACACCACGCTCAGCGGCGCCGATAACACCTACACCGGCGGTACCGAAATCGATGGAGCTGAACTCACCATCACTCGTGATAACGCACTCGGAACAGGTGACGTGCAGATTGAAAACGACGGCTCTCTGAACATGAACGGCAAGGCTATTGGCAACACCATCAGAACCGTGCGCGGAACCCTGAAGGGCGCAACGGCCTTCAGCGGCAATCTGGAGGTCATTGATACGCTGACTTTGGAAGGAGACACAACGGCCGCAGAACTGCGAATGGGTAACAATGCAAGTGTAGAGGGTACTACCCTTGCGGTTGACGCCATCGAGGCTCAGGGGGGCACAGCCTCCATCACCGCCGATGTGACGGTAAATAACGACGGCACGATTACACTCAACAACGGCAGCATACTGAACGTAACAGGCAGTCTCACCCTGAGTGGTGTGACAACGCTCAAGCTCGTCGGTGATTACGGCGACGGCGACACGCTCGCCACGAGTACGGGCGAGCTGACAACGGGCACGCTCATTCTGGATTACGATTCTGCCTACATGCTCGAACAGATGGGCAACAGTCTGGTATTGACCCTGCGGTTCAAGCAAGATATCGCAGATGCCGTGGGACAGGGTAACTGGGGCATCGCCACGGCCTCCCGCGCCTTCGTGAATACCGTACGCGGTCAGCGCAACAATACCGGCTGCCTGGTCAACGGCAGAGGAACGGTATGGTTCAGCGCCCTGGGTGCCAGCAACGACATGGAGCGCGCCGATATCTCGGTAGAGGGTGCCGCTATCGGTGCCGATATGAAGCTGACGAAGCGCAGCACCATGGGTATAGCCTTCGGCTACACAGATGGCAAGGTATCGCCGGTCGGGCTGCGCAAGATTAATCAGGATGCCTACTATGCAGCCGTTTACGGCGAGCATGTGCTGCGCAACCGTACCCCCCGAACCAGCTGGGTTCTTGACTGGGTGATGGCCTACGGCAGCACTGAGTCCGAACAGGGCAGCATGAGCTGGGAGCAGGACAGCCTGCAGCTGAACTCCCGCCTGAGCTGGAACCGCCGGGTAAGAGACCGACTCACCGTGACGGCATTCGGCGGGCTGGAATATTTCGCCACCAATTCCGATACGGTTGATGGTGTGAAGACCGGCTCCATTCAGAATCTGCGCGCCGAAATCGGTGTGGGTACCGACTACATGCTCTGGGGCTCCCGCACCTCCGCTTGCAGAAACTTGATGGTATACGGCGAGGTCTCCTACTTCAATGACCTGATGCGCAATAATCCTGTCATCAGAATGAACGGAGTAAGCGGCAGCAGCTGCAACCCCGGTCGTCATGGTCTGGGTATTGAGGCCGGTGCAACCTATAGAATCAACGATAAGTGGACAACCTCCGCCAACTACAGCTTCAACGCCATGGAGGACTCCACCGAGCACCGCCTGAACATCGGTGCATCGATGAGCTTCTGATAAGCGGTTAAACAGCCAACTAACACGCCCGGCACCTGTCGTAACAGGTGCCGGTTTTTTCAAGATAGCTTTTGAAGTTTTTGTATGGGAGCAACGGCTTATATCCCCAAGGCGTCAGCCTTGGTCTTCA
>JAZSEM010000054.1:0-26770 GCA_045531695.1 Akkermansia sp. | reverse complement strand
CCCGATGCCGGCACTCACCGCCTGGCCCTCAGTCTGGCAAATGAGCTCAACGGAGCAAGAGCCGACACGCTGGAAAATCTGCACCACCCCTCCTGCCGAGTGCTGCGCCCCGGCTCCAAAATTCGCACCATCTCCATCGATGCCGTGCGCAGCGTAGAGCCCTTCCTTGCCCTGAGAGCAGCCGAGGGCGAGACGAAACTCGTCATCATCGACGAGGCAGACCGTCTACCGGAAGAAGCCGCCAACGCCTTCCTGAAAACCCTCGAGGAGCCCCCGCCACAGACCCTCATCATTCTCATCACCGCGCTTCCGCAAAAGTTACTGCCGACCATCCTGTCGCGCTGCGTGCGACTTGACCTGCGCGATTCGCACCGCGGCGTGCGCCTGACGAATGCCCAGCAGGCCTTCCTCCCTTCCCTTCGAGCTGCACTTCCGCGGCTGGGCAACGATGTCGCCGCACTCGCTCTGAGAGCCGACTTCCAAAACCTGCTTACCAAGCGGCGCGAGGAGATTACCGAGCGCATAACCTCAGCCCTCAAGGCCGAGGCCAAAGCCATCTCCGAAGGCACCGACATCCGCAACTGGGAAGCCACTCAGAAAGACATCACCAATGCCCGCATCGAAAGCGAGTACCTGGGCGAGCGCTCCCAAATGCTCGAACTGCTTTCGCTGAGTCTGGGGCAAGCCGTTCTGCTTGCCTCGCATGCTCCCGATGTCGAAGCGCTGGCACCCGAGCTCCCGGCCGTAGCCGCCGCCCACAGCATACCGGACCTGCTGCGACGCATGCGCGCAGTCGATGCCCTGCGAACCGACCTTAACTTCAACGTCAACGAGGCTCTCGCGCTCGACTCGCGACTGCTCGACATCATCGGCAAATCCCCCTTATGAACAGCATGACAGGATTCGGGGCCGCCACCGCGCCCCTCAACAGCGCCACCCTCCGTGTAGAGATTGGCGGCGTGAACCGCAAACAGACAGAAATCGCCATCTCCCTGCCCCGCGCCTGGGCCGAGCTCGAAACCCGCGTGCGCGACCTCGTGGCCGGCTGCGTATCCCGTGGCCGCGTGAACGTCACCATCTCCCTGCAGACAGCCGCCACCGGCAGCGGTAATCTGGCTGTCAACAAGGCAAAACTCGCCGCCCTGCAAGCCTGCACTGCGGAAGTCGCCACCGCCACCGGCAAGCCCGTGGAAATCACGCTCGACTCCCTGCTGCGCCTCGGCATCATCGGCGAGGAGACCGAGGCCGACATCACCCCCGACATGGCTTGGACAGCCGCCGAACCCGCCGTGCGCGAGGCTCTGGCTGCCTTCCTTGCCCTGCGTGCTCAGGAGGGCGCCAACATGCGCGCTGACCTGCTGCGCCGCATCGGCACCCTGCGCGAGTACCGCGAGCAGCTCATTGAGCGCGCCGCCGGCGTACCGGCCCACTACCGCGAGCAGCTGCTCAAGCGACTGCAGGAAAGCGGCCTGCCCATCCCGGCAGACGATGAACGCATTATCAAAGAAATCGCCCTCTTTGCCGACCGCTGCGACGTGAGCGAGGAAACCACCCGCCTGCTCTCCCACCTCGACCAGTTCGAGAAAATCTGCGACAAGCCCGAGGCTGTCGGCCGCACGCTCGACTTCCTGTGCCAGGAGATTTTCCGCGAGCTCAACACCACCGGCTCCAAGGCCAACGATGCCGCACTCGCCCAGCTCGTCGTCACCGCCAAAACCGAGCTCGAGAAAATCCGCGAGCAGGTACAGAACATTGAATAAGCCCCTTCAATAATATTCGTAAATCGTAATTCGTCATTCGTCATTTTCCCATGCTTGGCACACTCCTCATCGTTTCCGGTCCTTCCGGCTCAGGCAAAACCACCCTCTGCCGCCGTGCAGAGGCCGACGGCCTGACCGCCTACTCCATCTCCTGCACCACACGTCAGCCCCGCCCCGGCGAGCAGGACGGCGTGGATTACCACTTCCTCAGCCCCGAAGTCTTTGCCGCCAAGGTGCAGGCCGGTGAGTTCCTCGAGCACGCCACCGTGCACGGCAACTCCTACGGCACGCTGAAGGCCGACATCATCGACCTGCTCCAACAGGGCAAGAACGTCGTGATGGACATCGACGTGCAGGGCGCCGCCTCCATCCGCGCCTGCGACGATCCCATCATTCGCCGCGCCTACGCCGACATCTACATCCACGTTCCCTCCGCTGAGCTCGAGGCCCGCCTGCGCGGCCGCCAAACCGACAGCGAGGACGTCATACAGCTGCGACTGCGCAACGCCGCCGCCGAGGACGCCCGTCAGGGCGAGTACCGGTTCGCCCTCGTCTCCGCCGACCGCGAGCACGACTACTCCCGATTCCTCGCCCTGCTCACCACCCTTTCCATGCGTACCTCGCTGCAGTAAGCAGAGCACAGGAACAGTTCAATCTATCGGCACCCTGCTCATGAGACTGAGCGGGGTGTCGGCGTTTTCACACCCCGCTCAATCACATAAGAAGCTGCTTTTTCAATATACATTAGCTTCATTGAAAAATATCTTGCAGCTCATTTTCATTTATTCTTTTTTAAAGTATAGTTAAGTATATTTTTTATATTCGCATATCATATCTTGATGTTATTTCAGACGATGCACAAAATGAAGATAAGCTCCTATTCTTCCCCTCTTTCTTACATAGATAATCAATTTTCCCATTTGGGCATTTCTAAAAACTCGCCAAAGAGCAATTTGCCGAGGCGAATCTACAATCTACCATTTACAAAATCTACAATGTAGGAGAATGCAGGCTTACGCCTGTGATAAGCGAAGCCGGAATCACACTTACCGCCGCCCGCGCCTCAAAGCGCGGGGCGTGAACGGTGGTATAGGCCACGCATATCCGCGGGCGAAAGCCCGCCTAGCTCAACACTTTGTAAATTGTAGATTGTAAATGCTCACCAAGCTCCAATTTGTAGGGGTGTATGGCGAACCGAAGGTGAGCGGAATTATAAGCCCGAGGTACGAGGGCGGTAGCTCAATAGGCAGGGGCGTAAGCCCCTGCAGCGAGTACAAAAAGAACATGAGCCCTGAAGGGCGGCAGAAACGGCACGTCATGAAATTGTCGCGTTATTTATGCCAACCTGCCTCTCATCTGCCGCCCTCGTTCCTCGGGCTCATCTATTTTATATACTCCTACCCGGGGCTTCGCCGCTTCGTGGCTCAGCCGCCGGGCTATTGAGCTATCGCCCGCTGTCGCGGGCTCTGGTTTAGGCTCGCCTGTGGCTCGCTTTGGAATGAAAGCTTTTTAACGGCCTGCGGCCGAGTGAAAAGCGGGCTGAAGCCCGCGGTGAAGAACCGTGCTATGCACGGTGGTGAAGAATGCGCTACGCGCATGGTGAAGACCAAGGCTGACGCCTTGGGGATAGGCGGACAAGCTCCAATTTATCTGTCAAAACAGGTTTACCCCTCTGATTATTCCAACGCGTCACTTAGTTTTCAATACACTGACAATACCCCATATTACCGCCACGAGCAAATAAAAAGTACTCAGCCCCACGCCGGGTATGAAGTAACAGAACTCCGGATTGGTGAAAATCGTGCCCTTTAACCACCCCGGCGACAAGTCGCAGATTCCATACGACTCGCAGAACAGCTGAGCCCCCACATACGCCAAGGCCATGGTGTACCCCGCCTCCATCAGCAAAAGCACATCAACCCACCTCGGCCTGCCCTCAACCGCCGGAGCCGACGACTTCCTGTTCAACCAATACAGCAATACCACCGCCTGAACCCCGCCATACAACACAAAGAAAACAGGGAACCATATCACGATAGATACAGCCAGCATCAATACCAGATGCAGGCTCACATATACGCTTAATTTTTTCTTACTCATGTGAGGGAACAGGGGGGTGGGACATGGATTTTTCGAGTTTTATCGGCTAATTTAGCCGTAAATTAGCCGATATTAGCCGATGGCGACTAACTCTGCAACTGTTTTTTGATGAGGTTTTCCAAACCCGGCATAGGCCTGTAGATAAACTCGCGCGAGATATTTTCCGAATACAGGAAACCCATTTTTTCCAGCTTACTCAAATCCGTGCGCGCAGTTTGTCGAACGACGTTAAAAGTGCTACAGTGAGCGGTAACGGAAGTATGCAAATCAGGATGGTGAATGAAATTCAGCAAGACTTGCCGCTGACGTTGATTGATAGCAGGTAGCCCCCGTTCAAACTTCTGCCGGAATTGCTCTTTTTCCTTTTTCTTCTGTTGCACATATTCCACTAAGCTATTGATGGAGTTCAGTATTGTCTGCAACTGATGAATGATAAAATAGTTCAAATCATTTTCGTCTTCCTCTGTGTTAAGGAATGCCTCATAATAATGGCGAGAATGGTGAAATATCTCTCGGGAAATGGAAATGAACTCAAATAACCAATAGCCGTGTTTCAGCATGCACCAATAGAAGAGAGCACGCGCTGTTCTACCGTTACCATCCACAAAGGGGTGGTCGTATGCTAATTGAAAATGCAGAATAATGGCACGGATAACCGGGTGTATATAATAACCTGTCTCGTCTTCCCCGTTTGCAAAGCGACAAAGCGCTTCCAAACGCTCAGGTATCTCTTTCGCCGCCGGGGGCATGTGCACAATATCGCCTGTGCGCACATCTTCAATGTACACATTATCTCCTGCCCCGCGAATGGCACCTGCTTTCTCCGGATTCTTCAATGTCCCTTCTACCATACTGCGGTGCAGAGCCTGAATAAATGCCGGGGTCAACGGCTTATCTTTATTCTCCAGTATCATTTTCATGGTGAGGTAGTTATTCATCACCATGCGCTCGTGTTCGTCTTTGGGAAGTCTATTATCGCGTATAATCTGCTGCGCCTCCGATCTTGTGACAACGGCACCCTCCAACATACTCGACATAATGGCTTCTTCCTCAAGCGAAGTCAGTAGATATTTGTCCCTCTCCCTGTCACAAAATATCTCGCTGGCATCGGTCATCACCATATTGCCACCCTTGCGATCTATTAAGTGCAACTTCTGATGTATGCTTTGTGTCAAAGCATACCTGAAAGCCTTGCCCTTTGCTGAACATAAAGGAATAGTTTGTCTGGCTTGCTCGCGGTGCAATTTAAGCCCCAGCCACCATTGAGCAGAGGTTAGTCCCTCCGGCGCTTTACGGTATTGCAATTCCTGCCAGCTCAGGTAACGCTCCATGTTCAGCGCTTCCTGTTCCGATGCTTTCATTATTTCCAGAATATTACCCGATTCTTTTTTGATAAGCTCTGTTAATAATGGAACTGCTTTCCTCCTCTTCATGCCTTAATTGTAGCACATTCACCGAGAAGGTCAACATTTATCGGCTAATTTTACCACAAATTAGCCGATAAATCCGGTTTTAGATATTTAGAAAAATCGTCGCAAATCCGTCTTTACCCGTTTACAGTCTATTCTCTAAGTAGAATATTACGCTTGTTATCTCATTTAAACACCCTCTCTCTATCGGCTAATTTAGCCGTAAATTAGCCGATATTAGCCGATGGCTACAGTTGTTACGGGGAGCAGAACTCATAATAAGGCACGATAAATATGGGCGAAATGAGAGTTGCCGGAATATCAACAGCCACAAACAGCACCACACTGAGAGGTTGTTTGACCCAATAATCCCATGGCCTGTATTTCGGGACTCTTAACGTAAGTTCGTTCTTTCTCGAATCGTAGAGGTTTTGATACTCATCCTCATATACCTCGTAAATGCAAATGTCCGGGGGCTTGCGAGCGGGCGTGAGCGGCACGGCTTTTTCTGCATCCCACTCACTCACCGATAGGCAGTGTTCATCCTCCGAAACGGCGTCCTCCGTTTTACAACCGAAAAGATGACTTGTGGCGTTCGGCGGCAAGAGGAAATAATACTTCTCCGTTACCTTTCTATGCATATTGATAGGCGCTTTTATTGATTTGGCACCCATACAACCGCCCAAAGTCACGTTCCGATTGATTGTCTCGTAGGTTACATCGCACTCCAAGTAATATTGGTTATCCAGGCGATAAAAATGAAGCGGAGCTTTATTTGCGTCCTGCGGTTTGAACTCACAGGATTTTCTCAATTCATACGAGGTCGTGCTGATACAAGAACTCAACATGTTCATGCAAAGAAGTAGCATGGCAAAATAGAGGTATTTCATTTCGCTATTCTCCGAACGTTCCTACTCATTGTATCAGATGGCATATACAGCGACAAGCAAATATATTTATAATAGGGGAATATCTAAAAACTCAACAAAGCAATTTATTTTCCACCCGGCGGTTCGCCGTACGACTCTACAAATTACTACTTGTTGAGTTTTTCGAGATGCCCAAATTGTATATGTCTTTACTCCACTCTGAACGTTGATTGAGCGTGCAGGTTGGGCGGGGCTGTGGCGTGCAGGGTGTGGGTGCCGGGGCGCAGTACGGCGTACCACTTGCCGTTGCGTTGAATGACGGGTAGTGTGTCGCAGCGCCAGGTTGTGGTGGCCGGTGGTAGTGTGGAGCGTAGCTCGGCAAAGCGTCCGTTGTGCGGCAGTTCGGGGCTGATTACCAGAGTGGTGCCGGGCGAGGGGATAAGGATGGCCGGTCGGCGCTCGGAGGGCGCTGATTCCTCGAGGGCATAGAGGTGCTGCAGGCCGGCACCCTTGTACCACTCGGTGTAGCGACTGTTGAGAACAACACGGCCCTGAGCATCGAGCAGCGGGCGGGGTAGGGCGGCAATATCCCTTTCTGTGGCGAGCTCGTTGCGACGGCACTCGCGCGGGGTCTGAGGTGTGGCTCGGCTACCCGTGCGGGCGTCGATATCGATGCTCCGCAGGCTGTCCGGCTGAGCGGGGAAGGTAGCGGCGGTGTGCTCATGCAGGTGGGACATCACACGGTGGAAGATAGGGCCGGCACCACTGACACCCGATATGCTGTGCATGGCCGAGTTGTCGAAATTGCCGACCCAGACCCCCACGGTATATTCGGCGGTAAAGCCAATGCACCAGTTATCGCGGAAGTTCGATGATGTGCCGGTCTTGGCTGCCACTCGGTACGGGAAGCTCAGAGCCGGGGCGGGGCCGAAGGTGGTGGCGCGCGCGGATTTATCGCTCAGAATGTGGGCAATGCGGTAGCTGTGCTCTGCCGGTAACAGGGGCGAGGGCTCAGAATCTTTCAGGGGCAGGCGCTGCTGCAGGGGCAGGTGCTGCCCGTTGCGTGCCAGAGTGCTGTAGGCCTGCACCAGCTCCGTCAGAGTGACGTGAGCATTTCCGATAGCCAGCCCCAGCCCGTATTCCGCCTTGCTGCCGGGCATGCGGAAACCCAGACTGCGCAGCAGTTGCAGGGCATTGTCGGGGCCACCGAAGTGCTCGAGCGTTTCCATGGCCGGTATGTTCTGGGAGCAGGCCAGTGCCTGACGCATGCTGATAGGCCCCAGATAGCAGTCGTTGTAATTGCCCGGTGCCTGAATGCCGTCTGCGCTGCGGTAGATGGTGGGGACATCGGCCATGACCGTGCCGGGCCACGCCCCGTGGCTGAAGGCCATGAGGTAAATGAAAGGCTTGAGGGTGCTGCCGGCCGAGCGCGGGGTGGTGGTGCCGTTGAGCGCGCCGCCCCGCGGACTGCCGGGGCAGGCGGCGGGCAGAGCAGCCAGAACCTCGCCGGTACGGTTATCGACCACCATGACGGCGGCTTGCGACACATTGCGCCCGCGCAGTTGCTCCACCTCCTGTCGGGCAATGGTCGCCACCCGCCGCTGCAGTGCGGCGCAGATGGTCAGTTGCCCGGGCTGGCCGGCTGCTATGTACGGGGCGGAAATGTCGTGAGCTTTTACCGTGACAGGTGAGCCGATGGGCTGCCCCATTCGGGTGAGAATGGCATGGCACCGAGCCTGAGCTGCCTGCGGATGGCGCAGGGGATTAAGCTGTGTGGGCGCCTTGACCAGACCGACCAGCAGGGTGGCCTCGGGCACACTCAGCGCTGCTGCTCCCTTGCCGAAGTACAGACGCGACGCGCATTCCGCCCCGCGGCACAGGTTGCTGAAATCGGCACGGTTCAGGTAGGCAAGCAACAATTCCTCCTTGCTGTGGCGCATTTCGAGCCGACGGGCCTGCAGGGCTTCCTTCACCTTAGTACGCCAGTTACGCGCTGCGGGTGGGTTGTACAGCTTGGCCACCTGCATGCTGATGGTGCTGGCACCACCGCCGCGCTTCCCCTGCACACGCTGCCACAGGGCGCGGACTACGGCAGCAAAATCCACCCCGCCGTGGCTGTAAAGGCGACCGTCCTCTGCAGCTATCAGCGCCTGTGCCAAGTGTGGTGGCAGTGCTGTGAGCGGCTCACAGCGGTAGCCGTCTGCCCCGGCCACATACCCCAGTAATTCGCCGTTACGGTCATAGACAGCCGATGACGGTGGGGGAGTGATGTCGGGTGCCGATACACAGAAAGGCAGCAGATAATACGCCCCCGCCACGGCTGCCACCATGGTCAGGCTGCAGAGCAAGAGCTTGCGGAACCGTGGACGCATGGCAGCTTAAATCGTGACGGGGGCGGGTTGAATTACTTGCCCTGTGAGCTAAGCCCGGGCTTGACCTCAAATTGCTGGGGGATGCTCAGGCCGTACACCTCGGGGCGGTACATAAGCTCGGCCTTGGCGGCGGGGGCAGTTACCTTGCCACTGCGTACCACTCGGGCAACGTAGCTGAACTCCAGTCGGCTGCTGCCCCACAGGTTGCCCGCAAATGCGCGCACTCGGTCTTTCAGGAACTCGCGGTTATTGACGGAGGCAGGGAAATAGAACCAGCCGTTGAAGGTTTCGGCACTGATGCCCTCGGGCAGCCCTTGTGAGGTGAGCTCGGGGTTAATGGCCTCGAAGGTGGACGGCAGGCGATCCTCGAGCGCAATGTAGCGCAGGTTGGTTATATCTTTGCCCGCCGTGGCACTGACGGTCACGCGCACAATATCCCCCACGGCAAAGGTGCCGGTGGGCTGCCAGCTGCCATCGGGCATCAGGCGTTCGTAGTGGCGGTGTACGGCAAAGCCCTTATCAACAGCCTGCTCGGGCTGCTGCTTGGTCAGGTAGCCCTCGGCGTAGCCGCTCACATACACCGTGTCGCCCTTCACGGTGAAGCGCTCGGTGCTGTCGGTACGGAGCTGCAGGTGCATGGGTGTCTCGGTACTGATAGCGGTGCCGTTGACCGTGGATTTCCTGGAAACCAGCCCTTCATCTATGCTGTAGGCACCGATAAGCAGGGTAAGCCAGCCGTTGCGCCAAGTGGAGTACTGGCCGGCAGACTTCTGTATCAGCTCACTCAGCATGCGGACTGTGGTGCTTGTATCTGCTCCGCCTTCCATGCTGTGAAGCACTTTCAGTATATCCAGCGGGGGGAGTGCGTAGCTGTAATCGATTGCCTTGTCGGCCTGTTTTGCGCGGCGGGTAAGTTCCTCTGCCGCGGAGTGTTTGATTGCGGTCGCTACGGTGGCCAGTATCCACAGCTCATTCGGGTCGAGAGCTTTGCGTTCTTTCTGAGAGCGCTCGTAGACAAGGTTGAACAGCTCTTCTTCCTCTTGCGACAGCATGCTCAGGATCAGAAGGTTCAGGTAGGTGTTGCCCTCGTTGGAGCGTATCTGCTCTTCGAGCCCCTTGATATCGCTCAGCGCTTCATCTGAATCCAGGCCATTCATGAAAGCGCGTACCAGCACAGCATAGGCCGAGAACTCACTGGGTGTGCGGTCGCTGTCCCAGTAGCCATAGCGGCCCGGTGCCAGTCGGCGGGCTTTCAGCTTGGCGTCTACCTCAACAAGGATTTTGTCGACATCTTTATCAACCGGGTACTGTACCCCCAGCGCCTGCTGCAGCAGGTCTTTCATAATCCAGGGCAGAACCGTGGAACTGAGCTGCTCGGTACAGCCATAGGGATAGGTGAAGAGGTATTGCAGCGGGTAGCCCAGACCTGCCAGCGGCGAGGTGGAGAAGCTGAGCTGCAGGGCGCTGTCGGCGCGGTAGGGATTCTTCAGCCACTTGGCTGTGCCGCTGCTCTGTCCGTTGTGCAGTTCTGCCCATACATATTCGCGCAGGTGCGGGGTGGGCGGTGTGGCTGCGAAGCTGAGCTGAACGGCATCTTTCGCGCGTGCCAGCGCACTGCCCTGCGGGGCGGAGACCGGCTGCACGTTCCACTGTAACTGTACGGGGCCGGTGCCTGTCACCTTCACGGGGAAGTGAATGGTGCCGGGCTTGTTGCCGGTGAGTGTCAGGCTCTTGGTGGGTTGCGGCAGATCGGCACCGGTGCCGCTGATGCTCACGCTCCAGTCAATCGGTTGGTTGTTCTGTGCCTCGGGCAGGCTGTCGGGCAGCATGCTGACGGTTACGGGCAGCAGCAACTCATCTCCCTCAGCAGCACTCATGGGTGCCACGGGTTCCAGCATGACCGGTTTGGTGACCAGATAGGCAGCCTGAGCGGAGCCGAACTTATCCCCGGCAGCGGCCACGGCCATCAGGCGGTAGCGCGTGAGGGTGTCGGGATTGCTGTAGGTGGCGGTAAAGTTGCCTTTATCGTCCGTTCGCACATTGGAGAGCCAGAGCGCGGTGGGGTTGAAGTCCTCGCGCAGGCGGTCATTCAGCTCATTGCTTTCTCCCTCCGACTCTTCTTCGCATTCATCATCACCGCCGCCGATGAACACGCCCTTATTGCCGAATTCGCGCTTGCTGAATACCGAGTCGGTCAGATGTTGGAGGGCGGAGAAGGTGCCGACGCCGTGGGGGCGGCCATTGGCGCTGTAGAAGTACTGTGCCGGATTGGGGAGCTTGTAGCCCTTGACCTGCAGGGTGCCTTCGTCCTCGGCGTAGAGGGCAACATCGGCATGGGGAACGGGGGTGCCGGCGGCATCGGTAATGGTGCCGCTCACCGTGCAGCTCTCACCGGGCAGCAGGCTGTGGGGCGGTGCCTGCAGCTGAATGCTGAGCTCCTTTTCGGGGCAGGCAACGGCCAGTTGGCAGGTGCCTACTTTAATCTGCGGTTTGCCGTCGCCGCTGCGTCGGTTATCGTTCTGTACCAGGCTCACGCTCAGGTAGACCACCGGGCCATCTGTCGCTTCAATCGGTATTTCAATGATAGGCTTGTCGACCGACACACTGCGGCGGTAGTGGCGCAGCACGCGCTCGCGCTCCACGGTAACAAGCAGCTCGGCATCCACCGGGGTCTGCACCAGTATACGGGCGGTGTCGCCGGGGTGGTACAGGGGCTTGTCGGCCACCAGCTCGACGGCGTAGAAGTCGTGGTGCTCCCACGGGCTTTCCTCATCGCCCCACACATAGTGGCGGGTGGCGCTGCGGAACTCGCGCCCCTGAGCGTCCTTGCCACTCACGGTGATATCGTAGCGGCCGGCCTTGTCCACCGGTACCTGAATGGTGGAGGGTGTGCCGGTGAGTGTGGTGGAGATGGTGTGGGTGATGGTGCTTTCCTCGCTGTTGACGACCGAGGAGCTGAAGCGCGAACCGTAGCGATAGGGGCGGAATACGGTGCGGGTTGCTGTCACGGTAACCTCCAGCGGGGTGCCGTCCCAGGCGCTGCCGTCGGGGCGCACAGCTACCAAATCCACCGGCAGGCTGCCGCCAACTTGCGCCATCGATACATGGGGGCGTATGCCGGCGTAGACATCGGCCGGGTGCAGGGTGGTCGTTTGTATGCTCTTAATGCTCTGCTCGTTGCCGTTGGTGACGGTGGTTGTGGCGGTAATGCGCCGCACGAGCGGGAAGGACTGTGCGGGCAGGGTGAAGGTAGCACTGCCCTTGCCCTCGGCATCGAGCGTGCCTTCCTGCGAGAGGGTGCGGTAATCGCTGCTGCGGGAGCTGCCGTTGTAGCGGTACATGAAGAACTCCCACGGGTCCTCACGGAAGTCACCGAAACGGAAATCAGCCCACTCGCTTTGGGTGGGGTAGAAGTTCCGCCCTGCGGAAATAAGGTACCAGCTTACTTTTCCATGAGCTACCGGTGTGGTGGTCAGGTTGGTTGCCGTGGAGCTGATTTCCACGCGGTGCTCATCAGGTTTGGCGGTGAGGGTGCTCTTCACCTCAAACTCATTGCGACGGAACTCCTGACAGCTCAGCTCGATGCTGAAGTCGTCTTCGTCATCGTAATCTTCCTCGTTGTCCTGCGACTTGTCTTCATTTTTGAAGGCGACGTCAAACTCCACGCGGAACTTGCCCACTTCGCTCAGGGGGAGGTCGAGGGTGAATGTGCCGTCCTGCTGCAGGGTGACGGGAAGGGTGGCAACCTCCTCGTAGTTCTTTTTCAGCTTGGCAGTGACGCTCTCGATTTCGGGTGTCACCAGTTCATTGTTCACCAGATTGCGAACGATGCCTTTCACGTGGGCTGTTTCGCCGGGGCGGTACAGGGAGCGGTTGCTGAAGAGGTAGACCATGGGCGTGGGCTTCGTTGCCGGAATCTCGCCTTTCTGCAGCATTTTGGAGAACTCGTAGGTGTACCCCATGTGGGCAGCGTACTCCATGTCGCTGACACTGTGGCGCAGGGTAACACAGTCGTCTGCCGTAGCCAGTTGTATGTAGCGGGTGGCCGGGGGGAACTCACCCTCAGCCAGACCGTTTTTTACCGGCAGCTCACCGAGCAGGTTTCCATCGGCATCCATCAGGCGCAGGGTGGCCTCCTGAACTTCCTGAGCCGTGCTCAGGTGGTAGGCCCAGGCGAGCAGGTGGCGGCCATCGGTCTTCCACATCAGCCCCAGGTCGGTCACCTGTATCAGCCCTTGGTTCACCAGCGGGGTCTTGCTTTCGCGGATGGGGCTGCCCTCGATGTTTACAAAATAGAAACCACCCACGGGCTGTCCGGCGAAAAGCTCAGACAGCGGCAGGTGAAGCTCATTTTCGGCACCCTGCTGCAGCGGACGCTCAGCCGTGGCGATGACGCCGGGGAGTGAGCTTGTGTCCACCCTGTTGTGCTCGAGTTTATCGTCGCTCAGTTGGGCGGCTTCGCGGGCTTCGGTTTGTTGATTGTGATCCCGCCATTCCAGTTCCTGACCGGTGTAGAGGGTGTGGTAATCGCGCAGTAGGCGTACGATATCGGCCGGTTTGTCGACGGCCAGTTTCCACACGCGGGCGGTGCCGTTCTCGAGCTGGCCGTAGCGGCAGCGCAGGGTGGTGCTGCCACGCAACTGCATGTGGTTGGCATTCACATCGGTGTAGATGAAGGGTTCACGGGGGCGCAGCATGGTGTAGTCCTCATCGGGAGTGGCGTCACTCGGCGTGCTGACGGGAGTGTAGGTGCCCTTGACCTGCAGGCGGATTTCGCGCCCACCGGTTTCGGCGGTGAGGGTGACGGACTGTATGCCCTGAGTCGGCCCCTGACCGATGAGATTTACAGCTCCGTTTTCGGTGGCAGTGGGGGTAATGGTGATGTCTTTGCCACGGATTTTGCCACGCAGGGCACCGTCCTTCCACGCAAGCGGAACCCATTGGTCACTGTGGGCATCCTCGCGCATCTGCCACGTCAGGCCGCTGATGAGGGCGGCGGCATCTGTCGCAGACGAGGGCATGCCGAGTTCCAGTTTGACGGTGTAGCTGCCCTTGGCTATGCATTCGTTGCTCAGAGTCAGACGGATGCTCGGGGCATCGAAGGTGGTGAGGCGGTAGTCATCTATTCTGCGGGTGTCGGAATTCCACGCTCCGTTGGGCAGCAAAATATGAACCGTGCTACCCTGTGGGGCTATGCCGGGGAATTCTATCACCCAGGTGTCGGGTATGACTTCATCGGCCGGGTGGGTGGAAAGTTCCTCGCGGTCATGCGAGCTCAGGTCGTAGTTGCAGGCGGCATCGAAGGCATCCCAGTCCGCCAGGGCATCGGCCACGGTGGCCGGGCGATAGGGCAGGGGGGTGCGCTCCTGAGGGGTGTTACTGCATACATAGCAGAGCCCGCTCATGCGCTGGCTGAGTGCCTCCTTATACTCGGGGCGTTCGGCGCGCAGCAGAAGGTTGCCGTTGTTGCACTCGCCGTAACTGACAATACCACCCATCAGGGTGGGGAACTCGCGGGAATTGCCGGGGAGCACTTCGCCTTTCAGTCCGCGCAAACCGGCCGGTACTTCCACGCGTATCGTTTCCAGCGGGGGCAGTTCCTTCGTGATCTCCAACTGTATGCGTGAGGTGCTTATCCATGTTGCTTTGCTGCAATCCGGATAGCTCGTGGTGAAATAACCGGCCTTTACCGGTTGCCCGATTTCTTCGGCCGAAACCATAGGAACAGCGAAATCGATGCGAAGGTCATCACCCTTGTTCAGGCTGTAGTACCCGCGAGCTGCAATGGACGGTGCCGGAAGAGCTGTATCGGTCGCTGTCGGGGGGACGTCAGGTGTTTGTGCCGTAACGGTGGCACTGAGGGTGAACAGGGAAAGGGTACATGTAAGGGGGTGGCGGAACTTCATGACTGGTATGGGATGGTGTGCTGAATCCTCTACCCCTCACTGTAGCGCAAATATGATGTGTTGGCAAGAAAAAAGGACGGTTTGGGATTTACAATCTACCATCTACAATCTACAAAGTAATTAATTTTGCAGGCTTTTGCCTGAAGAATAGCAGTGCAGGAGCCAAACTTACCGCCGCCCTCGGCCTAACGCCGAGGGGCGTGAACGGTGGAATAGGCTCAGCGGCCTGCGGCACAGCCGCCAAGTTCGATACATTGTAAATTGTAGATGCTAAATTACCCTGACCGCTCCTCCTGACATACTATTGGCTTGCTATAGCACAAGAATATGCTAAGATTAAGGCGCATGAAGCACTACTTGTATCTGGTGGTTCTGTTGATGTGCCAGTTGACTTGGGGGCAGATATTTGACCCTCCGCCCATCATTCCGAATCCCTTTGCAACAGACGGGAGTACCTATACACCCCGTCCGGGGCATTCGTCTGCCGCATTTGCGGATGATGATGTGGCCGAGGAAGTGACTGCCGCACCGGTTGAGCCCGGAAATCGTTTTCGTGCCCCCCTTGTTGAGCGCGAGAAAACCCGAGTGGCTATTCTCGGTTACCACAATTTCAGCTATACCCGCCCTGTGAGCGAAATGCTCCTGCGCACAACTGAGCTGCGCGAGCAGATGGAGAGCATTCGCCGTGCCGGTATCAGTGTTATCAGCATGCAGGAGTTCCTGGAGTGGAGATTCGGTGAGCGCCGTCTGCCTGAGCGCTGCGTGCTCATTACGCTCGATGACGGTTGGCGCAGTGTGTATACCGATGCCTACCCCATTTTCCGCGAGTATGGTTATCCCTTCCACCTTTTCCTTTACACCCGCTATCTGACAGGCCGTGGCGACAGTATGTCCCCCGCCATGATTAAGGAGATGATGCAGAACGGCGCCAGCGTGGGCAGTCACTCTGCCACCCACCCATACCCCAGTACCTGGAGAAAACACGAGCGCGCCGGGCAGGAGGCCTACGTGGCTTTCATCAACAAGGAAATCGGTGATTCCCGCACGCGACTGGAGCAGCTTTTCGGCCCGGTGAATACCTACTGCTACCCGGGTGGCTACAATGACGAGGCAATGGTCAGTCGTATGGCGGGGTATGGTTATGTAGCGGCGTTCACCGTTATTCCGCACAAGGTTTCCTGCAACGTGGATCCCATGCGCATTGACCGCTACATGGTATTCGGTACCGACCCGTCCATTTTCCGCAGTGCTATTGATTTCAGAGGTTCTGCAACACGCTCGACAGCTGCAGCTGCTGCCGGGTCTCAGCCCGGGCTGTTGCCGTCGGGTACGCCCTTGCCGCCTTTCCCTGTTACCCCTCGCCCTGCAGAGGTGGTTCCCTGTGAGTTGCCCACCATCAGCGCTCAGCTGGGTGGTGTGCCCGGGATAGATATTTCGACCGTTCGCATGATGGTGAGCGGTTTTGGCAGAGTGCCCGCTAAGGTGGATGCCGCCTCGCGCACCATTCAGTGGACCCCACCCTGCCGCATTTATATGCCACACATCTCCGTTCACATACTCTGGAACAATACAGACGGCAGCCGCCACCGCGCGGAGTGGTCCTTCAGTACAGACCGGACTGTGACGGTTGAACAATGACCATATTCTACATTCCGCATATCATGGACGCAGAAGAAAAGAAAATCCCCGCCGACTCTGCCGAGGTGAAGCCGGCCGCCAAACAGCGCGCAACCCGCAAGCCTGCAGCTCGCAAGAGCTCTGCCAAGAAGGCTGCCCCTGCTGCTGAGAGCGCCGCCACCCCCGCCGAGAAGCCCGCCCGCAAGCCCCGTGGCAAGAAGCCCGCAGCCCCCGCTGCTGAGCCTGCCACTCCGGCTCCCGCCCCCGCTGAGAAACCCGCTCGCAAGCCCCGCGGCAAGAAGCCCGCAGCCCCTGCTGCTGAAAAACCGGCACCCAAGGCTGAGCCCGAACCGGTTGTCGCCCCGAGCCCCGCTCCCGCTCCTGCACCCGAGCCTAAACCCGCTCCCAAGCCCGAGCGTGCTCCTGAGCAGCAGCCTGCACCTGCCCCCGCTCCGGCCCCCGAGAAGAAGGAGCAGCAGCCTGCACCTGCTCAGCGTCAGAATAACAACAATAATAATAACAATAATCGTCGCGACGACAAGCAGCGCAACAATAACCAGGAGCGCTGGGAGCGTGAGCCCGACCCCCGCGATATGCCCGTTCTCGAGCCGGCTCCCGGCTTCGCCCTGCCCGAAACCGTGGGTGGCAATGAGGGCAACGGCGGTGGCAAGAACCGCCGTAAGCGCCGTCGCAACCGTCGCAATCGCGACAACGACAATCCCCAGCAGCCCCAACAGCCTGCTACCAAGGTCGACCCCGATGAGCTCGTGCGCCGTGCCTGGAAGATTTACCTCGGCGAGGTGACCGAGGAAGGTCTGGCTCTCATGGATGACCGTACCGCTGCCGAGGCCTCGCGCCGTGCTTTCCGTGTGGCTGAGCTTTTCCTGCTCGAGGCTGCCCGCTATCGCCAGCCCGCTCCGCGCCCCTCGCTTCCTCAGGCCCCCGAGCTTGAAATCGAGGTGGACGATGATTCCGCTGAGCTCGACATGCCGGAAGAGAGCTGATTGCACCCGCAGTAGCGATTTTAAATCCCCCGCATTGCCGATTGGTAGTGCGGGGCTTTTTCTGCCGATGCCGGGCTCAAATATGCATATTTATGCGTAGGGAGGCGCATAAATATGCATAAATGAAGCAGGTCAGAACGCCCGAGTCGGGAACAAATATGCGCATTTATGCGTATAGTGGCGCATAAATCTGCATAAATGGAGCAGGTCAGAACCCCTGAGTCGGGAACAAATATGCGCATTTATGCGTGTAGTGGCGCATAAATCTGCATAAATGGAGCAGGACAGAACGCCCGAGTCGGGAACAAATATGCAGATTTATGCGTGTAATGGCGCATAAATCTGCATAAATGATGCCAAGTATCAGGCCCGAGCCTGTACTCGCAATAAAAATTCCTTAAATAAGGGAACCGTATATCGGATGCTTCCGTGACGAGGGCTGAACAGCATACCTTTTCGGACGAGCTGTTCTCGTATGCGAGAAATGCTTGAGGAGGTACTCTGCATTTGCATGGCAACTTCAGCTAATGTGCATTCGTTATTATCGCATTGGGCCATGGCGTGCATGAAAATCTTTTCTCTTGGTGTCAGTCGGTCGTAGCGCACGCGGAAGAAGCTGTTATCCAGCCCTGCCTGAATGTGAGGTTTGGCTCTCATGACATCCTGCAGGGTAATTTTTGGGGCAGGAGAGGAATTCCATAGGTTATAGGCCCAGGTCTGCAGAAAATAGGGGTAGCCGAGAGTTTCGTCAAAGATGGCGTCCAGAGCTTCCTGAGTAAACGATGCCCCTGCCTGTTCTGCCGGCATTGAGATAGCTGCCTGAGCTTCCTGTTTATTCAGTCGGTCAATATCGGGGTACAGGAATAAGCGTTCGGCGTAGGATTTTGCTTTACCTGCATTCATGGGAAGAGTAGGCAGGCCGGCTCCGACCAAGGCAATGGGGGCGACAATCTGCTGTGCTTTATGCATGGTGAGAATGAGCGCATTGAGCTCTTCTTTTGCCATGATTTGCATTTCATCAATCAGGAGCAGCAAAATGCGCTGTTGTGCCTTTGCTGCAGCTGCAACGGTGAGTATGAGGTCACACAAATCTCGGTTTAAATCTCCGGAGTCAGCCACGCCCTGCAGAGGAGCAAGGTCAAGACTGATGTTGCCGACATTGACCTTAATGCCTTTGATAAAGTTTCGCAGTGCCATGAGCCCTCTTTTGACTGCGACTCCGGCGCCGGTAATCATATTGAGCTCATAGAGTGTTTTAAGCAACTCCGGCACAAGTTGTTCTGCAAAGGTCTTGTTTTCTTCTATTTCCAGTTGAATGATGGAGACATGGCGTTTGTCCATTGCCATGTGTCTTACCTTGTTGAGTAGCACAGTTTTCCCCACACCTCTCAATCCGGTAAGTAGCATGCTTTGTGCAGAACGTCCCGCCAACGTGCGATCTAAAAGTGTGTTGGCTTCATAGAGCACATTGTCTCGACCGACAAGAGCCGGTGGAGGACTGCCGGCTCCGGGTGTAAAGGGATTCGTGATTTCGTCCATTGTCTTTCTGTATGAAAAGTTTAAGTGTATTTATGCGTTATGTCAAGCATAAATCTGCATAAATGAAAGAGCTCAGTATTATAAATGGGTTGCGCATTTATGCGTGAGATGGCGCATAAATCTGCATAAATGGAGCCATAGGGATATAAAAAGGGCTGAAAATATCGAGCGTTTGATTTATGAATTGAAAGAAAGGTAGGGGGATGCTATTATCTGCCTGTGGAAAACCTAGCGACATTAAAGCCCCGAAAGACGGATATCAGTTTTACTTTCCTGCTGTTGGCGTCAATCGCCTACTATGCGGGGTCGTACTTGTTCGACATGCCGGAAAGCGGGGGCACTGTGGAGGAGTCTATGCAGATGGCAGCATATCTGGCAGTGTTTTCGC
Organism: Akkermansia sp.; assembly: GCA_045531695.1. Classification (GTDB taxonomy): domain Bacteria; phylum Verrucomicrobiota; class Verrucomicrobiia; order Verrucomicrobiales; family Akkermansiaceae; genus Akkermansia. The sequence goes on along the minus strand of JAZSEM010000054.1, from coordinate 7,806 downwards.
TCCTGAGCCTGATACGATGTGCTGCTGAGTTGGTGTTGCTGTATTGTACCTGGGGGAATGTGCTGCTGCTGCCTCGGGCTGAGGGCGAGACCGGGTGGCAGCCGTCGCCGGCGGTGGTGGCGCTGCCCATGCTGATACCTTTTTTCAGTACCTTATGGGCATTTGTAGCGTATGGGCGTCTGCCGCGACTGGTTGAGCTGCGTACGGGCAGGCCGTTCATGCCCTCGTTGCTGGTGCCTGTCTATCTTTGCTGCAAGGTGGCGGTGACTTTGCTCTCTACGGTATTGCCATGGCTTATTGTGGGTGAAATCCTGCCCGAACCTTCGCGCATGGTGGGAATGTTGCTGACCGGGTTGAATATTTTTACCCTCGTGCTTTTCCTGCTTGTGGCATGGTACCTGACCGTATTCAACCGGCAGGTGGTAAAGGATGCGCCCCCTGACGGGCAGGAATGAGCTTCCGTCACTCTATGAAAAAAGCCGATGTCGGTGAGGACATCGGCTTTTTTGTGCGGGCTGTGCCGCGGTAAATCGTGTGGCTTACATGACCATGCCGCCGTCGCAGACCAGTACCTGACCGGTCATGTAGCGGGACTCGTCGCTGGCGAGGAAGAGAGCGCAGTTGGCGATATCCTCGGGCTTGCCCAGATCCTTCATGGGGATGCGGGAGAGGATGGCCTCCTTAGCGGCCTCGGGGATGGCGTCGGTCATATCGGTGGCAATGAAGCCGGGGGCGATGGCATTGCAGGTCACCTTGCGGCTGGCAAGCTCCTGAGCCATGGACTTGGTGAAGCCGATGACGCCGGCCTTGGAGGCAGCGTAGTTGGCCTGACCGAGATTACCGGTGAGACCTACGACGGAAGCCATGTTGATGATACGGCCTGCGGGGCTCTTCATGAGCGTGCGCTGCAGAGCCTTCACAAAGAGGAATACGCTCTTGAGGTTGGTGTCCATCACGGCATCCCAATCGCCCTCCTTCATGCGCATGAGCAGGGTGTCGCGGGTAATACCGGCGTTGTTCACCAGAATATCCACGGTGGGGTACTCAGCAAGGATTTCCTTCACGCAGGTCTCTACTGCTGCGGCATCGGCCACGTCGCAGGGGAAAGCCTTGCAGCTGTCGGGGAATTCGGCGTTGATGGCATCTGCCGCAGCACCGCAGGAGGCGGGGTTACGGGAAATGAGCACAACCTTGGCGCCCTCCTCCGCAAAGCGGCGGGCTACCGCATTGCCGATACCACGACCGGCACCTGTCACTATAGCAGTTTTTCCTGCAAGTCTGTTCATAACGTTCTTATTCTAGCTTAGAGCTTACTCTAATGCAAGCAAAAAATTAAATGTTGAATGTTGTATATTGAATGTTGAAAGTATAAAGTACGGCTCGCTGCGCGAGCAGGCAAGCAATGCTTAAATTGCAGTTACTTCCGCGCCTCGAAAGGCGCAGGGGTAAAGCTTACATGTGCTTTGCTTTATTTGCGAGCATAGCGAGCGGAACATAATACTTTCAACATTCAAGATTAAACATTCAACATTCTGCGTCCAACATTCAACCTGGCATGACGGTTACCATCGTTCTTGTGGCGTGGGGGCCGAGCAGGCGGGCGATAAAGTCGTTCATCTGCTGCGGGGTGACGGCTCGCAGGCGGGCTGGGAGCTGCTCGGCGTAGTCCGGGGGCAGGCCAAGCAGGGTATTGACAGCCATGGAGGAGCAGAGCTTGTCGGCGGACTGTTCTGCCAGCAGGCGTGAGCTGAGCACGGTGGCTCGGGCGCGCTCCAGAGCCTCTGCCGGCATCCCCTCGGCGGCGAGCTTGTCCAGCAGCTCGGTCAGGGCAGCACGTGCCTCGGGCATGGCTTGCGGGGAGGTGCCCAGGTAGAAGAACATGCAGCCGGCATCGGTACCGAGCAGGGCGGCCGAGGCGGCGTAGTAGGCGAGCCCGCGTTGCTCGCGGATTTCGCTGAAGATGGGGCCGGCCATGTCGCGGCACCATTCATCGAACAGGAGCTGCAGGGGGGTATCATCTGCTGTGGCGGTGAGTCCCGGTACGGCAAGAGCGAGCACGGCCTGCTCCTTGTCGCAGGGAATGGTGAGGTCGGCAGGCTGCTGCTGCGGGGTGGGGGTAAGCTCTGCCGGTGTGCCGGCGGGCATGGCAGCAAAGAGCTCACCTGCGGCGGCCAGCATGGCAGCCGGGTCGAAGTCGCCGCTGATGGCCAGCACGGCATTGCACCCACACATCAGGCGGGCATGGTGCTGTTGCAGCAGTTCGCGGGTAATGGATTGCACGCTCTCGGGGGTACCGTCGGGGTGATTGCCGTAGGACTGCGTACCGAAGCAGGCGCGGCGCAGCTCTACGAAAGCCACGGCGGCGGGGTCTTCGCGGCTGTCGAGGATGTCGGCCACCATGTCCTCCTGCGCGGTGCTCATGGCATCCTGCGGCAGGGTGGGATTGAGGGCGGTATCTGCCAGCAGGGAGAGCATGGTGAGGGCATCCTCTGCCAGAGCGCGTGTTTTGAGCATCAGGCTGTTGTTGCCTGCGGTGCAGGAAATGGTGCCGCCCAGGTTCTCAACGGCATCTGCCAGCTCAGCGGCACTGCGAGTAGGGGTTCCCTTGAGCATGCACTCTGCCAGCAGGTTGTTGATACCGGCGGTCTGCTCGCTTTCCGTACGGCAACCGGCGCCGATTGTCAGGGCGGTGCTCACCAGCGGCACGCGATGGTCCTCCCTCAGGACAACGCGCAGCCCGTTGGGCAATTCATGCACCACGGGGGTGGGCAGGGTGGCTGCGCCTTCTGCTGCGGTATCGGCGCTGTTGGTGCCGGTGGGGTCCACACTCACCTCAGTCAGTCGCTCCGGGGTCAGGTAGGTAGCCGCCACGCGGGCCAAATCGGCCGGGGTGACTCGGCTGAGAGCCTGAGCCCACTCCTCGCCTGCGCCGGTGTTGCGTGAGTGGTGCCAGCTGATACCCAGTATCGAGGCGCAGCCCTGCACGGTGGAGAGGGCCTTCACGCGCTGAGCTCTCAGCTGTCGCCGGGCGCGCTGTACTCCCTGAGTGAAGTCGGCCTGCGGCAGCGTGGCCACGTATTCCAGCAGGGCATCCCTCAGTTCATCGCGCTTATCACGCTCCACATCGGCCTCTATCACAAAGGCGCCCTCGCCCTGCTTGGCGGGCAGAATGGAGGTGTTGGTGTCGTGAGCAATGGCTTGCTCATCGTGGAATGTTTTGTAGAGCCAGGCGGCCCGGCCATCGCCCAGAACGGATGAGAGCACGGCCAGAGCGGCGGCATCCGGGTGCTGGGTGTGGGGAATACGCCAGGCCAGCATGAGCGTGCTGGTCGGCTGGGTAAACTCGCAGCGGTGCAGGCGCTTGCCCCATTGGCGGGGTTCCTGTACTGACGGTAGGCTTTCCGACGGGGCCGGCAGAATGTCAGCTACCTCATCTTCCAGCGCGGCAAAGACGGCTGCGGGCTCCACATCACCCACCACGCACACAAACATATTGCCCGGGGTATAGCGGCGGCGATGGTAGCTGAGCATGTCGGCATGGGTGAGGGAATCGAAGCGTTTCTGCTCACCGATGACGGGCAGGCGGCGCGGGTGAACCTTGTACAGTGTACCGATGAGGGCACGGTAGGCGGCATCTCGCGGGTCATCGTTGTACATGGCCATTTCGCGGCGAATAACCTCGCGCTCTTTCTCGAACTCCTCCTGCGGGAACGTGGGACGGAAAACCAGCTGTGTGAGGATATGGAGGAAGGATTGCCACTGTGCCGAGGGTCCATCGATGTGGAACACGGTGCGGTCGGTGGTGGTGTAGGCATTCCACAGACCACCGAGGGCGGCTACTTCCTCGTTGAGTTGCTGGGCGTTGAACTCACCCGCCCCTTTGAAAACCATGTGCTCGAGCAGGTGCGACAAGCCCGCGCCTGCGTGCTCTCCCTCGTGCTCGGAACCGGTGCCCACCCATACCTGCACACTCACTACCGGGAAGGCCGGTTTGCGGCTGACAATGGCGGTCAGGCCGTTCCTGCATGTGTATACCTCAGTTTGCATGGCGGTATTGTAACGTTTACCTTCTGCGGTGGCAAGATATTTGATTGCGGATTTTATGTCAGTGATTTTATGTCAGCCGTGGGCTATGTGTTTGCTCTGTGGTGGGGAGTGTGCTATATTCTGACAGTTATGAAGCTGAGTCGACTTGTTGTTGCCGCATTTGCCACGCTTGCTGTGCAGGCGTTTTCTGCGCAGAATGATGCCGCTGCCAATCTGCCGCAACCCGTGGAAATGACAGAGGAAGAGCCGCTGAATACCTATGCTCACCAGGAGGCTCTGGTGAACCGCGCCATCATTCAATTGATTGCGGGTATTCACGACAAGGCCACGGCCGATGCTGCGGCTGCGCAGATGGCTGTTTATGAGGAAATATCCGAGTCGCTCAGCTCGTACCGCGAACCGGAGAACTGGATTTTTTCGGATGATGTCATTACTTCTACCCAGTATGATGAGTACGCAGAAGGAGCCGTGCAGGCCAGACTGACGTTGTTCCGGGCGTTTTTCTATGGCTCAAAGGCTCTGGCAGAGGCCGTGGCGGGCGATGAGGATTACGCTACTGTGCCTACGGAAGAACAGTACCGGATTGCCCGTGCTCTGGTGGGGAAGATGCGGGAGCTGTCCGATGCTCTGGAGAAGGTGAAAGACCATGATTCCGCTGTGTCGATGGCTCCGACGGTGGCGGAGCTGAACGGTCAAATCGATCAGATGATGGTGCAGCTGAACTGGCCGGTTGCCGTTTATAATTGGTTTTTTGATGCCGCCGGGTGGAGTAGGGATGAGGATATCGAGCTCGGTTTGCAGAAGCAGGTGCTCTTCGGGTGCTATTACTATTCCTGCCCGGAGTTGGCGCTTGCCCTGGGTGGCCGCACAATCGATGCTCAACCCAGAACCCGGGCTACGGCAAGTCAGCTGCTGCAGGTCGGCAAGCTGATTGAAGAGAACAGCCGACAGCTCATAGAGGAGTTCCCTGCCGTTACAGGTGGTCCCGGGCTCTGCGAGGAGCAGTCCTGGGTCATCAGTACGACCGGTCAGGAGGCTCTTGTGACGGTGGAAAAAATGCTTGCCCGACTGCTGCCCGATGCTACGCCGGATTCCTATTTCACTCGCAGTGATTACGAGAATACCGAGTACAAGCGCGCCTACAGCCTGCTGATGACCATGGACGGTAAGCTGGTGACCTTCGATATTTGGTTTGACCTCAGTGCCTACTATGCAGCAATAAAATAAACCCTGTTTTATTTCTTTTTGAGCAGGTTGATTTTATCACGCAGCACGGCGGCGACTTCGAAGTCCAGTCGTGCTGCGGCTTCTTTCATTTCCTTCTCCAGACGGCGGATGGTGTCGGCCACGGATTCCTCGTCGTCTTCCGCAGCCATGAGCACGTCTTCATCGTCCTCGTCATCGGGGGTGTAAAGGCGCAGGGTGCTTTGGTCGGCGCGGGCGACGGTGTGCGGGGTAATGCCGTGCTCCTCATTATAGGCGAGCTGAATGGCGCGGCGGCGGTCACTTTCCTCGACCAGTCGGCGAATGGAGTCGGTAATGACGTCGCAGAAGAGCACGCACTCGCCGTGCAGGTGGCGGGCGGCTCGGCCCGCGGTCTGCACCAAGCTTGTTTCGTTGCGCAGGAAACCCTCCTTGTCGGCATCGAGTATACAGACGAGCGAGACTTCGGGCAGGTCGAGCCCCTCTCGCAGCAGGTTGATACCCACCAGAATGTCCACGGTGCCACTGCGCAGCTTGCGCAGGATTTCCACGCGCTCGATGGCATCGACATCGGCATGAATGTACTCCACACGCAGGCCGATGTTGCGCAGGTAGTCCGTCAGGTCTTCGGCGGTGCGCTTGGTGAGGGTGGTTACCAGCACACGCTCGCGCACGCTCACGCGGGCATGGCAGAGCTCGATGGTTTTGTCAATCTGCCCCTCGAGCGGCAGCAGGGTGATTTTGGGTTCGGGCAGGCCGGTGGGGCGTATGAGCTGCTCGACAATGAGCGGCTGGCCCAGTTTGCGCGGGTTGAATTGTGCCACGGGGGCAGAGGAGGGGTGGGGCGGCACGCGCAGTTCATCGAGCTTGTGGAAGAAAACACCACGGAAGTCGTCCGGCGCGTGGGTAATGGCCTGGCTGGCTTTCTCGCTGCGGGCGTGGGTGTTGCCGCGCTTGGCTTTCAGAATGGGGATGTAGGAGGGATTGCCCGGCACGCAGTTCACGTATTCAAAGGGGCCGGGGGTAGCACTCACGTACACCAGCTGGGCCTGTCGGGACATGAATTCATCGAAGCGCAGAGGGCGGTTATCGAGGGCAGAGGGCAGGCGGAACCCGTGGTCAATGAGCACCTGCTTGCGCGAGCGGTCACCCTCGTACATGCCGCCAATCTGCGGCACCGTTGCGTGCGATTCGTCAATGATGGTCAGGTGGTCTGCCGGGAAATAGTCCTGCAGCGTGGAGGGCGTGGAGCCCGGGGCGCGCCCGGCCAGGTGGCGTGAGTAGTTCTCAATCCCCTTGCAGAAACCGATTTCGTTGATAAGCTCCAGGTCGTAGTCCGTGCGCATTTTGAGTCGCTGGGCCTCGATGAGCTTGTTCTGTTTTTCGAACCAAGCTACACGCTCTGCCAGCTCCTTGCGTATGGACATGATAGCGGGGTGGCGTTTTTCGGGGGACGAGACGTACTGCTTGACCGGGAAGAAAAGGTAACTGCTGAGCTTATCCCGGGTGCGACCGGTGGTGGCATCGATGAGCGAAATGGCGTCAATCTCCTCGCCGAAGAACTCCACACGTATAGCCTCGCCATCGCTCTGGGCGGGGTATATCTCAACCACATCGCCGCGCACGCGGAATGTACCGCGGCGGAAGTCGAAGTCACTGCGCTCGAACAGCAGCTCGGTCAGGCAGGCCAGCATGGCATCGCGGTCGAGCTCCTGCCCCACGCGTATGGAGAGCGTGAGCTCGCGGTAGTCCTCCGGCGAGCCCAGACCGTAAATGCAGCTCACACTGGCCACCACAATCACATCCCGCCGCAGCAGTAGCGAGCGCATGGCATTCAGGCACAGGCGGTCGATTTCCTCATTGATGGCGCTGTCCTTCTCAATGTAGGTATCGGTACTGGCAATGTAGGCCTCCGGCTGGTAGTAGTCGAAGTACGACACGAAGTACTCCACCGCATTGTGCGGAAAGAAACTCTTGAGCTCCGAGTACAGCTGGGCGGCCAGCGTCTTGTTGTGTGAGAGCACCAGTACAGGGCGGTCCTGCGCGGCAATGATGTTGGCCATGGTGAAGGTCTTGCCGCTACCTGTCACACCCAGCAGGCACTGGTGCCTGTTACCGGCCTGCAGCGACTTGAGAAGCTTGCCGATGGCCTGCTCCTGATCGCCCGAGGGCTTGTAATCTGTCACCAGTTGAAAAATGGACATGGGGAATGCAGGTATTGTGCCAAGAGCCACGCGGATTGTCAAGTACGAACGCCCCCGGTATCGGCGGCTGATGGAACAAGCGAGGAAAAAGCTTACGCGTTGGCTCAATTAAGAAAAGCAATTTGTAGAAGTACGAGGGACCCGTCTCCGCGTCTCGCTGCGCTCGCTAAGTCGGATCGTAGCCATGTCGTTCTGTGAGCCAAGGAGTTGGTAAGACCCATTGTCTTCCTAAGACCGCTTGGCCTCCGACTTTGATGGAACAAGCGAGGAAAAAGCTTACGCGTTGGCTCAATTAAGAAAAGCAATTTGTAGAAGTACGAGGGACCCGTCTCCGCGTCTCGCTGCGCTCGCT
>JAZSEM010000052.1:0-22943 GCA_045531695.1 Akkermansia sp. | reverse complement strand
ACTCCCGAGCCCACTCCCGAGCCCACTCCCGAGCCCACTCCCGAGCCCACTCCCGAGCCCACTCCCGAGCCCACTCCCGAGCCCACTCCCGAGCCCACTGCCGAGCCCACTCCCGAGCCTACTCCCGAGCCTACTCCCGTGGCGACGGCGACAGAGCACATGAACTCAGCATATAAGGGCATCGTCAAGATTGAAGTAGCAGTCCGCAAGCCCGATTACGCCACCCCTTGGCAGACCGGTCGTTACGGCAGCGGCAACGGCACCGGTTTCATGGTGGGAGCCGGTCTGTTCATGACGAATGCCCACGTTGTAGCCGACGCCGAGCGTATTTACATTTCCCCCTATGCCGATGCCCGCAAAATTCCGGCAAAGGTCAAATATGTAGCTCACGATGCCGATTTGGCACTGATTGAAGTCGAGGACAGCGCTGCATTCGCCGACATCCCCTGCCTGCAGTTCAGCGATACCCTGCCCAGACTGGAAGATGAGGTGCGCGCCATCGGCTACCCCATCGGTGGTAACCGACTCTCCGTAACACGTGGCATTGTATCCCGAATCGACACCACAACATACGCACATCCCCGCAATGAAAGCCACCTCACCGTTCAGGTGGATGCCGCCATCAATCCCGGCAACAGCGGTGGCCCCGTACTGATGGGCGACAAGGTTGTGGGTGTAGCCTTTCAGGGACTGCTCGAAGCAAACTCCACCGGCTACATGATTCCCATGCCTGTCATCAAGCGATTCCTCAAAGATGTGGAAGACGGTCGCTACGATAGCTATGTGGATTTGGCTGCCACATTCATGCCCCTCAACAACCCGGCCATGCGCAAGCACTACAATCTGGCGGATGACGCCCGTGGCGCCCTCGTGGCCGATGTCATTAAAGGTGGCAGCAGCGATGGAGCGCTCGAACCCGGCGATGTCGTACTTTCCGTCAACGGCCTACCGGTCGACAGCTCCGCCATGATTGAGCTGGACGGTGAGCGCATGCTGCTCGAAGAGCTTGCCGAGCGCGCGTTCAAAGGCGACCAACTCAAGTTCACCATACTGCGTCAGGGGGAACAGAAAGAGGTCACCGTGACTCTGGCTCCGCTGAGCTCCCATAAGATTCTGGGGCAGGAATATGATGCCATGCCCCGTTACGTGCAGTTCGGCGGTCTTGTATTCCAGCCTCTGCACCTCAACGTCATCGCAGCCCATTCGCTCAACTCCACCGACTTTACCGTAGAAATGGATTCTTTCCTGCGCCGTGGCGCGGCTACCGGTCAAACCGACATCGTCGTTCTTACCCGAGTACTGAAAGATGAAGTCAATGCCCGCTATACCGACTACGGTCGTCGCATTGTGACCAAAGTGAATGGGCAAGAAGTCATGGGGCTCAGCCACTTGCACTCTCTGCTCTACCCGCAGGAGGATACTCGCCCGCCCTACACTGTCATTGAGTTTGCCGGTGCCGCCCGCCCCATGGTTATCGACAATGCGGTAATCGATGGAGCCAATGAGCGAATTAACGCCACGTACGGAGTATCTGCCCCGGCCAGTCTGTAATTTCTATTCTTCGCTACAATTCTGTATGATGTATAAATACCTTACCATTCTTTCTCTGGCAGCGCTGGGGCTCTGTGCCTGCAAACCCACTCCGCGCATTGCCCACAAGAACAAAACTCAGCAGCAGCAACAACAGGCTCCCACTGAGCAACAGACCTCAGAACCGGTCTCCCAGCCCGTCAGTAAGCCTGAGGTAACAACGGAAAACATAACACCTCCGGCTCAAAAGCCGGAGCCGCCCGTAGCCACTGAGCAGCAGGCAGAAAACGCCCTGCTGATAGTCAACGTCACACGTCAGCCATACAATCGACTGACACCGTGGGAAAAACAGCCGGCAACCCAACGCCGTCTGGCCGGCACCTATCTCGGCAACGGTTTGGTGCTAACCTACGGCAAAGCCCTGCAGAATGCCACCTACATTGAACTGAGCCTGCCGGACGGCACCCATAGTGTGCCGGCTCGCATCATCAGCTGCGATGATGACCTGGCTCTTGCCCTGCTCACCGTCGCACATGAGCAGGATGCCGCCATCTTTGACAACAGACTCCCCTGCAATATGGGAGAAGCCCTGCAGCGCGGTCAGGAAGCCGAGCTCTGGGGTACACTCAATGGCAGTGAGTCTCTGCGGGTTCCCCTGCTGGCTCAGGTCGGCGGTGTTGGCGATAACATGCCGCGCCTCGTTCTTCAGGCCAATATGGCTGTACCCGATTTGTACGCTTTCGGTGCACCGGTCATGAAAGACGGCAAACTGGTCGGCATGAGCGCCGGTTATGAATCCACAGGGCGCAAACTCTCCATCATCAATACGGAGCTGTTGCAGCGCTTCCTCAGTCGCCCCGCCGGCGCCCCCACAGGCACCCCCACCCTCGGTGTGGAACTTGCCACACTTGAGGATCCGGTTTTCCGTCGCTACCTTAAGCTGCAGGAAGGCCAGACCGGTGTCTACATCAGCAAGGTCACACCCGTCAGCGCAGCAGCTTCCGCCGACCTGAGAGAAGGAGACGTTATAACAGCCGTTGAAGGCATGAAAATCGACAATCTGGGGCGCTGCAACCTACCGCTCTACGGCGCTACACACATCAGCGTAGCATGCCGTTACCTGCGCCCGGTGGGTGATACCCTGCAACTTACCATCAGCCGTGGCGGCGAAAGCATGGAAATTAGTGTACCGCTCAATACCGATGCCCTCGACAAAGCTCTGCTTGCCACAGAAAAACCGGACACCCCGCCCCGTTACGCCGTGTGGGGAGGTCTGGTATTCCAACCGCTGACCAGCACCTACATGCAGGCGCTCAAATCCCAGGCTCGTGGCTCATTGCCCGTGCAATTCCTGGAAATCGACAATCGCAGTTGCGAACTGCGCCAAGGGGGTGTACGCGAGCTCACGGCTCTCACACTCGTCATTCCCACACCGGCAACGCTGGGATACGAAACCGTGAACTTCTGCGTGGTAGAAAAGGTCAACGGCAAAACACCCCGGGATTTCACCGAGTTTGTCCAGCTGCTCGATGAACCCACACCCACCGGCATCGTGGAGTTCACCGTCAACAAGCCCCCCTACAATATTTATATGGACACCACCACGGCAGCAGCCATCAACGACAGCCTGCGCCGCAACGCTGTACCCAATCTCAGAAGAACAGAGTAACTCCGTTCTGTTACCTTATCTGCACATCCGGCTCACTTCCGCACAGAAGTGAGCCGGATTTTTTACATGCTCAACTCATACGGGCGCGGCGTCTGACCGCCCCCTGCTGCAAGGGTGCCAGCATGCCGTGCTCATAGGCCTCGGCAAACATGCGGGCGGCATCTGCCGAGTGCGAGGCGGCATCGTGCACCGGAGTTTCGCGACAGGCGGAGCCCTCTGCCCCCTCGGTTGTTCGGTACATTTCAAGGCAGGTTAAGCCCGAGGGTTCAAGTACGCCGGCCGGGTTCATGCGCTGCCGCAGGGTGTCGGGGTGAAACCAGCTGCGCTCCAGCAATTTTCGCAGAGCATTGATACCTCGCCAGATATCCGGCGTACGCGGCACCACACGCACGGAGTGAATACCACAGCGAGCCAGACTTTCCACATAGGAGTGCCCATGCGGGTCACGGTGAGCGGCATCGTGCGGCAGAAAGTGTGCTGCCACAGGGCCATAGGCCTGTTGCCACTGCTTTATGTGCTCGGCAAAATGCTCCAGGGGCAATTGATTGGCAGCATAATGATTCAGCCAATAAATCTGCCCGCCGTAACACTGTACCAGCCAGATAGCCGTGTGGTCACTCAGCCCCAAATCCCACGCGGTATAGAGGGGCTCATCGGCACGGTAATCGAAGGGGGTGCCTATTCGCCCGGCCTCACGCAGTCGGGTAAGCGGCGCGCCGTATATGGCCGACTCGTTACCGGTGGAGAAAGCCTCCTCCGGTGTGGAGGGGTATTCCTGCCGCATAGCGGGTCCCATCGTACGAGCCATGCGTGCATACCAGTTTTTCTGCTCACGGGAAAGGATGGTGCCATACTCAGACTCCATCTTATCGAAATAGTCGCAGAGCTCTTCTGCCCGAAAACTGCTGCCCGGCAGCACATAATCGGGGTTATCGAACCAGCTGAAGAAAAAGAATCGGAAATCCAGCGGAGAGAGTTCCCCTTGGTCGACATTCAGCATAGCCTGCGATGTGAGCTCATAGTTCACGCCATAGCGGCCGCCCTCATGCGTGCTCTCGAGTATGATTCGCCCATCGGCCGATACCGTATTGATGGCGCCTGTGCGAATCTCGCGAGCGCGCCACGGGGCATGTACCGATACATGCGCCAGCTCCGACACATGCAGCAATTGCAGAGTACCGCCACGCAGGGTCGTCCCCAGGCGAATATCGCTGCCGTTCGTGAATCCCATGCGTGTACGGGCATCGGTGGGTGGGTGCCATTCATTGCGCTTGCAGTTGCCGCTGTGCTGTTTGATGAGCCGCCCGAGGTAGGCCAGCGCCTGTTCCCCGGCATCTGCCCCGGGTGGCAGGTAATCCAGGTGCTCCCAGGCAAAGCGCAGTTTTTCGAGTTTCTGCTCGGCATCCGGCAAGGTTTTATCAATGATACCGGCATGGAAGTTCGGCGTAAACAGACAGCTGTCCAGCATAAGCATAGCCACGTAGGTCGATATCCCCAACTGACGAGCCTTCAGCACAACATTGCGAGTCCACAGATTCTCATGCAGGCGTTTCTGGGCGGCATTCATACGGAATCGCTGAATTCCGCCCCCCTTATTTTCTATCCAATAAAGGTTATTGAGCCGCCAGAGCGGGTTATCCAAACGCCCCTTAAGGGTTGTCTTCATCAGATTTTCAATCATCGACATCGGGGATTTGTTTTTTCCTCCGCATTTCCCTTTGCTTCAGTTCATGCGGCACGAGAGACTCTATCATTTTCTCGATTCGCTCAGGATGCTCACGCATGGAATCCGCCGTGTTCTTCAGCCGTTCATAGGCCGATACGGCTTCGCTGTGACCTGCGAAATCGGGAGCTGCCACGCAGGATATCATGTCGGCGCCCAATCGCAGGGCATACAGAGAGCCGACATCCAGCTCCTCAATCGTCTTTCCCCTCAAACTCTTCGAGAAGTCAGTATCCTCAAACAGGCGCATGAGCAACTCCGGCATATTACCATTCACCGCCAGCGGCAGGGTATAAACCTGAGGTCCGTCATCAGCCAGTGTCCAGAGTTCCTCCAGCGTACTGCGCACAATTCTGCGCTTGCAAGCCAACAGATTCTTATAGCGGCCAAAGGGTATAGTCAGGCCTTTGTACGCAAAGTTCTGTAGTGGTTTGTAACTGCTTTCCGGCACAGTACTCATTGCCATATCCTCATCGGTCACGTCGTTCTCGCCCAGATAAACACCATATCGTACACCCACCACATACGGTAAGCGCAGGGCGGGAAGAGCCGAATCTGCCACGCCGGGCATCAGGCGGTATGATTGCCGCGGGTAATGCGAAACGTGACGATACACCGTAATATCGCGCAAAGACGGGCACTCCAGCTCAGCCAGTGACAACAGCGGAATCTCCACGCCGGCACAGTTGATAGACGTCTGCTCCGTACCATGGGCGTATGACATTTCGCGCCAGAGCATGTTTCGCATATCCAGCAGGCAATCCTGCGGGGTCCAACGCTCCAGCCCACGGGGATGTCTGCCGGTGGTTCCGCCATATCTCCGGTGGTTCCATAATATGCTGCCATCGGGGGTATACGCGGGCCAGGACTTCGGGTAAGCTCGCAGGAAATCCAGCGTATGCAGAGCATATTTCAGCTCAGGTGGCCCCTCTGTCAGAAAGCGGCCATTAGTAACACCTACTTTATAATCTGCCCGGATTTTCTCGTTTTCCTCATTCCAGCCCAGCAATCTCCCGGCCGGCTCCAGAATGGGTCTGAAGGCCTGCGGTCGCAGCTCAATCAGACGCCCGCTATCAGAGTTCATGTAGCTGACGCGGTGAAGCTGCGGGTAGAGCTGCAGCATGGTATCCAGATTGGCGATAGTGGCATCTGCCGCTGTGGGGAATGGATTACCGTCTGCCTGCAACAGGGGAACAGGCGACGGGAAATCGCGGCAGAACTTCTCCAACTCAAGAGCGATATCATGCCGGTACTCAGGCAGCATCTGCTCCCAACTGCGAGCAGGAAAACGCAGCAGGTTCCAATAGTGCTGCCCGGCCGAGCTGAAAACCTCATCTCCATTCAGATAGTGGGTCCAGCCCTGCTCGAGTTGCACAATCGTATCATCGGCAAACGCAGCAGGCAACAGTTCATCCACGAGGGAATCGCCCACCTGCTCGCCATACTTTGCACGGTACTCCTGCACCTGCGGCGCAAGTTCACGCAGTCGCACGCCGGTCTGACCGTTAATCCACGACATGGTATGCTCATCCTGATGGCCGTGGATAAATTGTTTTCCGTCTTCATTGGGCTTACCATCATTTCGGGGAATATCGGGAGCAAAGGACTGACTGCCGTACCAATTCAGGACCGAAGGCGGCAAATCCAACTGCGGCATGCGCCCCAGGAAATATAAGAAAGTGAACTTGCCCATATGTTCAGCCATCTGAATATTCATCTTGTTGATTCGGGGGAGCAAGGCGTAAGTCGGAGCATTGGTCGCTTTCCGACCGGGAGTGCGACGCCGACCAATAGCCAGAATTTCATCCTTCTGCTCCTTACTGATAACCTGATTGCGCTCCAGAAAATCCCCGAGGTGCTTTGCACTCACGATACCGGAGTTGAGCTGCTGCGCCCAGTACACGACAAATCGGCTGTAAGCCAGCCCGGTGGGAGTAAGCATGGCATACTTATCGACCGAGAATGCCGGGGCATCCCCAACATGCTTAACAAGCGGCATATCCAGCGTACCGCGAAGGAGAGCCCGGTCGAGCGGGTACACGCGTTTACGCAGCAAACCGGGTTGAGCATGCGTAGCATCACCAAGCCAGCGGCGTGACAACTCCCCGATAGCCAAACCACATAACTGGTCAAAGCCGGAATACTCCTTCTCGCCGGCCACCGGCAGCGTTAACAGCGAGTCCGGATTATAGAAATCCGACATAATGTGCTTCTCTGCCCTTGTCCCCAATGGGGAGAAAAGCAACGAAGCATTGCCTGCAATCGAGTTTGCCAGAGCCTGCTGACTGGGATACCACGGGGAGAAACGCCCATCGGGGCACATCACTCTATAGTGAACCTGCCCCTTATCATCGGCCGGGCTCTGCTCCACCTCGTGCCCGGTCATCGTAGTGTAGAGCTGCAATTGCTGTGCACTTGTCTGCTCGAAGTTCGCTCTGAGCTGAGAACCGGCTATCGGTTCCGCATTCATAGGCCCGGTCGATTCATAGCCGAGTTGCTGCCGCAGATAATCCTCGTACACCTGAGCCGGGCTCTTACCCATAACCAGGGACTCCTGAAAAGTCTCGCTCATCGGCAGAAAGTCAGCCAATACCGCAGCGCACACACGTGTACGGTGAATCAAGCGGTAAAAGGTTTTCATTTCATCATAGCCCTGCATCGACTTATGGTCATACCTCAGGCAGCGAGCTGCTATGTCGGATATAAGTTCATCGGGTGCAGCACGCAGCCACCCCGCGGTATACTCGCCCTGCAGCTGCTCACGCAGCATATTACCACACTCGGTAGCGAGAGCATCGTACACCTCTGAGCGGTTATTACCGGCAGCCAGTTTCATGACAGCTCCGCAGGCCAGATCCAAGTAACGGCGGCGAAGCTTCTCGGCGTCTGCTATCAGCGCCTGCAACGGCACCCCGTTATCACAGGTCATCATATCCTGCGGGTAGAGCTGCAGTAAGATTCGATAGGAGCACTTGTCCAGTTCGCTGCTATAGTTGTGGAGTATCTGCTGTCGTATAGCCTCAAGCCCCGGATTACGCAGCCCCGAATGGTGCAGGAAGGTATAGGAATCCGCCGGGTTTTCGTATTGGAACATGTAGGATTCCCTGTAACGCCCCCTGCCGTTCATCAGTCCCTTACGCCCGGCACCGTTCAGCAGACTGTTCTTATAGCCGAATTCTTTCGGAGCTTCCGGCATCTGAGTAGCGTCGAGCGCTGCCTTCTGCTCCCACTCACGCCGCAAGGTATGTGCGGCCTTCACGCGTTCAGACGGCGTTGCAGCAGATAACTGCTCAGCGGTGGGCATCAGGAAATCGGAACTCAGGTTCAGGAACTCACGTATCGAACTCCGCATCGAGTTCGGCATACTCTTATCAAGATTCAGCAGTCTGTATGCACGAACAATATCCGCCGAATATTGAGGGTTCAGGTACAGCTCGCTGCCCTTCACGGCTTCGCGCAACATTTCGTTTTGCACATCAATCCGCTTTTCCCTCAGAATGGCATCCACCTTTTCCGGTTCGACCTTCCACTCCAGCAAACGACTGCCGGAGCCCAGCACATTGTCCACCGAGCGAAAATGCCGCAGCGCAGCCCTGCCCGCACCAACCAGCAGGAAAGGAAGCATGGCGGCAGCCTCCCTCATATTGATATCGGCATCAAGCATCGAGGCCCCATAGAGCTGCCAGTCAATTCCGGAATCCGAGCCACTCAACTGAGCCGTTGCTTCGTGCACCGCCAGTTCTGCAGCACCCGCGACCTTACCGGCAAGCATGAGCTTAGCGCCTTCCGCCGTCAGAGCAGTACCGGTTTTGATACCGGCCAAACCGACATTGGGCCAACCGTAACCACGCGCCCGCATGAACTTCCCCAAAGATTGATTAAACAGAAATCCACCCATTCGATTGAACATCGCATAGATGACACCCTGCGCTGTACCGGACACAACACCGGCAACAAACTGCTCCTTCTGCGAGCCCTCAGGGGCACGACGACGCGCCTCGGCCACAGAATCCCCCATGCCGGTCAGAGTCATCGCAACAAGACCGGCTCCACCCATGCATGAAACTATAGCAGATGGTACAGACTGAGCCGATTCAAGGAAAAATATCTCAGCCTCACCGGCACCGGGTAGAGTTAAGGGTGCAGCCCCCTGCTGCGCAAGGTGGCGGATTTCATTCAGCACCTGCAGGCGCTTATCCCACGCAGCAGAGCTTTGTCGTAAGCTCTCACCCATATCACCACCCAAACGTTCGCCGATATTATCGAGCGTCGCCACTCCGGCATGGTTCACCGCCTGAAATATCCCATGGCCCAGTCGGCTCGAACCGCGTCGGAATGCTCTCACGGTACGGGAAGCCAGACTTTCGTCGTCAGGGGCATCGTCATCTGCCACGCGTTTCTTGCGGTGTAAGTCGGCAGCGAGATAACTCACCAGCTGCCTGTCTTCGCTGCTGAGTTCACCCAGCGAATCCACGGCCCTCACCAAACCGGGAGCAGATGACAGTACCGCAGGGAGAGAGAAGAAGTCATCCTCCACGGCGTAGAACAGGTCAAAACTGTCAGCCAAATCCTGAGCCAGTGGCAACCACTTATTGCGCAGCAGTTCGCCCTCCTGCAGAGCATTCTCGGCAATCACTGCAGCAAGTTGACTGTCTTCCGGTGAAAGCTCTCGGGTATGGGCGCTGATATCAAAATTCCCCTCATCGAGCAGTGCACTGTAGTAGGCCTGTTCATACACCTTGTGAGCCAGAGCGCGCCGAGCGGCCTCGCCCTCGCGGACCGACAATGCCACGAATACCTCCCTTTCATCATCGGCCACGCCCAGCTCTTTTGCCAGCTCAGCCCTGTATTTTCCCCAGTTAACCATGAGCTCACGTCGCGAGTGCTCACCATGGTCGGCCATCCAGGAGCGGTTAATGGTGCCGCAGAGCCTATATTCCCGCTGCTCAGGGGAAAGCCCGGCATCATTGGCACCGCAGCGGTCGCGCACTTCGGTCGGCACAGTAGCGGGGTTAGCAGTCAACACTTGCTGCCAGTACGTTTCCTTATCGGTAGCAGAGGTGCTCTCCTGTTCCGTTGGCGGAGGTTCCGCCTCGAACAGATGTTCAGCGGGTACTGTCGTCGCGCCTGTAGGCTTGCCGATATCCGCCGGAGTGGCTGGCGCCACCGGAGCAACCACGGCGACGTCGCTCACGGGAGCTGTGCTATCACCGGCGGTTGCGGTCAGTGCTTCACCCACAACGGGGGAACCATTCAAATCAATGTTATTCATAGTGGTAGTCATCAGTTGTTAAAAGAAGTAAAACAAACCCAGCGCTCTTTGTTGCCCTGCTCGCTTTCCAACCATCGGAAAGCGGCCTCGCGCCCCTCATTTGCCAAGATTGCAGAACCGGACTGCTGTAACTGAGAAAGTCGCTGCAGAGCCGATTCATCTCCCGGGACCCCAAAATAGCCGGCAGAGTAATTATCCCACAGTGTATAGGAAAGGGCCTGCCTATCCCCCTGCGGCACACCGCCCCCGGCATTCAATCGAGCCATCAGACCGTTGCGCTGCTGTGGCAGCATGGGAGATGTCAGGATATCCAGCTGCAAGTCCAAACGTGAGGACTCATCATCCGCCACTTCATCAACCCGGCGCTGCCAGCAACAAAGCTCCCCCGTCTGTAACTCCTGCGGTTTTTGCCGGGCATTTTCCAACTGAGCACGGGAGATAAGCCCGGCAGTCGTCGCCTGCTCCAATGCCCTGTCGTCGTAGGGTTGCTGTTGCGCCGACAATTGCGCCATTTCCTGCCCCAGCTGTGCACGGGCGGACTTTCTGGCGAGCTCGACAGCTGCCTGCAGTTGTTGCTTTTCTGCCGGGTCCTGCGGAAGTGATTCCGGGCTTGCGAGTTCCCAATCTGCCAGAGCCTGCAAAGGATGCGCAGCCAGGGCTGAGCGCCAGTTAGCCGAGCAGGCACGGCTGCGCACACGGGCACATTCCGATTCCAGTTCACCCTGTGGCACAAATACCCCGGCTGCACTCTGCAACCAGTGCTCTGCCTGCTCGGCATCACCTGCCTGCACGGCGGCATCGACACGCTGCTGCCAGTGATTTCGCGCCTTACCGAGTTGCTGCAACTCACGGTCGCGCAGAGCTTCGAGCGCAGCACGACGGCTGTAATACTCCGCAAACTCACGCCCGGCCTCGCGCGCAGCCGGCGGCAGCTCTGCCACAGCCTCAGCAAATCGGGGTTCACTGACCTCCTGCCAGACGTAGTCCCAATCCTACACATCACGCTCTGCTAACTGAGCACGAGTTTCATCACCTATGGCATGCAGGCGGCGTGAGAACTCCGCCAAATCGCCCGTGGTTTCAACCTGCTCCTTTTCCTTTGCAAGAGCAGTACTGCCCAATAAAAGGGTAGATATGCCGCGGCCTACAGATTCCGCGACCTCGCCCCACCCCGTTACGCCCTGCACGGGTATGTGCACCGCGGGCGATGGCGCGCGCAACATACCCCATTCTTTCATGTGTATTGCCATACATTCCAGCATGCAGGCAACACCCATTTATTTCAATTCAAACGCACCCCATCACCGCGAGCAACAACCTATTACATCCTATCTATTAACCATTTACAAGAACGCCCCTGTTTACCTATCGCTCCACTTAAAAACAAAAAAAGGCCGCAGGCCAACAGGCTGCGGCACTTGGACATGAGGAAAAACCTCTTTAACAAAGGGCTGTATCAGTTCAGGCGGAACGTGATACGAGCCTTGGTCATATCGTAGGGAGACACCTCGATTTTCACACGGTCACCCACAACAAGGCGAATGAAACGCTTGCGCATCTTGCCCGAGATATGAGCCAGGAACTCGTGGCCACTGGCCACCTTTACACGGAACATCGTACCGGCGAGCACGGCAGACACCACGCCCTCCATCTCGATTTCACCCTCACCGTCATCCTCTACTGCTTTCTTCTGCTTAATGGGGGCAGAGTTGGTGGGGCGGGCACCACCACGGGCGTTATTAGCGCCACGGGGGGCATTGTTGCTGCGCTGCTGCGGTTTGGCACCGCGATTATTGGGGGGATTTGCCATTATATATATATGTGGTTGTAAAAAGCACGCCAGATTTCAGCTGTACCGTGCGCGGGTAGTTTATAGTGACAGCGCTCACTTTGCAAGCGTTTTTTACTCAAAATCAGCAAAAAATCAAAAAAAAATCATTTCAAGGAGAAAAAGCGGTTGACAAAATGGTACAAAAAGTGTAGAGTATGCGCCCCGAACTAAGAGGTTCGTTGGCGAAAGCCTAAACAGGAACAAAAGAAATCATCATGAAAACCTTCTCTGCCAAAGCCCAGGATATTGAGCGCAAGTGGTATGTGATCGACGCCGCCGACAAGGTGCTCGGTCAGCTCGCTGTCGAGGCAGCAAATCTGCTGCGCGGTAAGAACAAGACCATCTTCACCCCCCACGTTGACTGTGGTGACTATGTTATCGTTGTGAACGCCGACAAGGTCGTGCTCACCGGTAACAAGGAGCGTGCTAAGATTTACACCCGCTACACCGGCTACGTTGGCAATCAGGTTGTAACCACCCCCGCCAAACTGCGCAAGACTCACCCCGAGCAGATCGTGGAGCACGCCATTCTCGGCATGGTTCCCCACACTCGTCAGGGTCGCGCTCAGGCTGTTCGTCTTAAGGTGTATGCCGGTGCTGAGCACCCCCACGCCGCTCAGACTCCCACTGTTGTTACAATCGCCTAACCCAGTTTCTTAAAACATGAGCTCTACAACTCCGTTCAACGCTACCGGCCGCCGCAAGGAGGCTATCGCGCATGCTTGGCTCACCCCCGTTGAGGAGGGCAAGTCCGGCAAGATTACCATCAACCGTCGCGGTTTCGAGGAGTACCTCCCCACCGACGCTCTGCAGAACGTTGTCCTGCAGCCCTTCTATGCCACTAACACCATGAAGAAGTACGATGTTCGCATCGTTTCCAAGGGTGGTGGTATCCACGGTCAGACCGGCGCTATGAGCCTGGCTATCGCTCGCTCCCTCGTTATGATCAACGAGGAGTACCGCTCCCAGCTCCGCGAGCAGGGCCTGCTCACCCGTGACTCCCGCATGAAGGAGCGCAAGAAGGCCGGTCGTCCCGGTGCTCGCAAGCGCTTCCAGTTCAGCAAGCGCTAATTGCGCCGTTGGCTTTCAGCCACAATTCCCTCTTTTTTCAGAAATGGCCTCGCAACTTCGGTTGCGAGGCTTTTTTGATATTCCGACCGCACTGACTTCGCGAGGTTCATTACATGATTTGAGCTTGACATCACGCGCACGCGTGCTAGTATGGGCGTACTTATGACGGAAGAAGCCCTTCTCAAGATATTGGAAACGGACGCCCGCCTGAGCGACCAGCAGATTGCCGACCGCCTGGGTGTGAGCGTTGCTGAAGTTGCAGCCGAGCGAGCTACCCTGGAACAGGAGGGGCGAATCGTCGGCTACCAGACAATCGTCAATGATGACCAAGTGGGCGTGAGCGCCTTCATTGAGGTTAAGTGCACACCTGAGCGCGGTGGTGGCTTTGACCGCCTGGCCGAGCGCATTTCCCGCTACGACGAGGTACGCAGCTGCTACCTGATGAGCGGTGGTTTTGACCTGCTGGTGCAGGTGGATGCCGCCGACCTGCTCTCCGTTGCCCGATTTGTGAGCGAGAAGCTCGCCAGCCTGCCGGGCGTGCTCTCCACAGCCACGCATTTCCGACTGAAGACCTACAAACTCAACGGCCTGCACTTTACCGAGGAACCCTGCCACCAGCGCATCAGCGTGGCACCCTGATTGATTCATCTTCACTTTTCTCACATTTTATCATGGACTGGAACCGTACCCTTGCCAAACAAGTCGTTGACCTGCCCCGCTCGGGCATTCGCGAATTTTTCGACCTTGTCACCGGCAGCAAAGACATTATTTCACTGGGCGTAGGTGAGCCCGACTTTGTAACCCCCTGGAACATTCGCGAGGCCGCCATCACCTCACTGGAAAAAGGCCACACCACCTACACCAGTAACTATGGTCTGGAGAGCCTGCGTCGCGCCATTGCCCGCTACGTAGAGGGCTTTTTCCACGTCTCCTACAACCCGCTCTGCGAGATTCTGCCCACCGTGGGCGTGAGCGAGGCCATTGATTTGGCTCTTCGCTGCCTGATTAACCCGGGCGACGAGGTGCTCTACCACGAGCCCTGCTACGTGAGCTATGCCCCCTCTGTATTGCTGGCTTACGGCACTCCCAAGGCAGTTGAAACCAGCATAGACGACCTCTTTGCTCTCAACCCGACCAAGCTCGAGGCCGCCATCACGCCCCGCACCAAGGTGCTCATGCTCAATTTCCCCACCAACCCCACGGGTTCTATAGCGCCCAGAGAAACGCTTGAGGCCATTGCCAAAATCTGCATTAAGCACGACCTCTTTGTGCTGACCGATGAAATCTACTCCGAGCTGCGCTACGACGGCGAAGAGCACACCAGCATCGCCGGCCTGCCCGGCATGAAGGAGCGCACCCTGCTGCTGCACGGCTTCTCCAAGGCCTTTGCCATGACCGGCTTCCGTCTGGGTTATGCCTGCGGTCCCTCTGAGCTGATTGAGCAGATGATGAAGATTCACTCCTACACGATGATTTGCCCCACCATCACCAGTCAGGAGGCCGGTATCGAGGCCCTGCAGAACGGCGTACCCGCCATGCAGGAAATGCGCGACAGCTATCACCGCCGTCGCGACTACATCGTGAAGCGATTCAACAACATGGGTATGGACTGCCACCTGCCCGGTGGCGCCTTCTACACCTTCCCCAGCATCAAACGCTTCGGCCTCAGCTCCAAGGAGTTCGCCATGCGCCTGCTGCAGGAGTACAAGGTAGCCGGTGTACCCGGCACAGCCTTCGGTGCCTGTGGTGAGGGGTACCTGCGCTGCTGCTACGCCACGGCCTTCGAGCTGCTCGAAGCCGCCTGCGACAAGATGGAGCGTGTTTGGGACTCACTTAAGTGAGTCGCAAAATACGAAGGACGAATTCCGAAGGACGAATTTTTAAGTCAGGCGGGCTACGCCCGCAGATTGCAAAAATCATGAATACCGAACACAACGGCAACGGAGCACGATTTCGCAATGATATGATTACACGCACGCGCAATTTTGCGCTCCGCGTGTTCAAACTCTGCAGCAGCCTGCCCAATACTACGGAAGCTCGTCACATCCGAGACCAACTTTTTCGCTGCGCTACCTCAGTAGCAGCCAATTACCGCGCAGCACACAGAGCTAAGTCAGACCGGGATTATCTCAACAAGCTCAAGGTGTGCGAAGAGGAATGTGACGAATCCTGGTTCTGGATGGATTTTCTCGTTGCCTGTGACCTCATAAACGGCACACTAGTAAGCCCACTCATGCAGGAAGCTCATGAACTCACAGCCATTTTAACCGCGTGCTGTATTACCAAACGCCGGAACATCGAAAAGAACATCGATTCCAATCATTGACTAACATTGCGAGCGCCAGCGAGCCGTACTTTCAAATTCGTCCTTCGGAATTCGTCCTTCATACTTCTAACTGATCCCATGCATACAGACAAAGCTTTATACCGGGCCTGCGTTTACCCCCTTGCTATCTTCATGGCATTCAGCATATTGCTGGGAGTGGGCGGAGGAAGCATTGAGTGGGACCACCCCGAGGCGGCCTGGTGGCGCAGAGCCCCGGAGTTATTGCTGTACCCGCTGCAGACTATCGTATGTGGCTGGTGGCTCTGGCATGTACGCCGTGAGATTGAGTGGGACTGGAACGGCAGAGCATGTGCACTGGGTGCTGTGTTCGGAGTTGTCGGCATCGGGCTGTGGTTGGTGCCGTATTTTGCGGGATGGATTCCGAATGAGGGTGGCGGTTTCGAGCCCGAACGGGTACTGGGGGTAGGTACGGCAGCAACTTATGCCGAGTATGCCATGCGCTTTGCACGAGCCGCGGTGGTAGTTCCTCTGGCAGAGGAACTGTTCTGGCGCGGATTCCTGATGCGCTGGTGCGTGAACCGCGATTTCCCGCAAACGGTCCCGGTTGGCACGCACAGTTGGTTGGCCTATATCGTGAGCACACTTGCCTTCATGTTCATTCACAATCCGGTCGATTATGCAGGCGCCTTCCTGTACGGCTCGCTGACCTACCTGCTCGTTGTCAAAACCAAGCGGCTCACCCCGGCTATCATCATGCATGCCGTGGCCAATGCCATCATGGGAACCTATGCTGTGAGCTTCAATATGCCACAACTCTGGTAAACAAAAGAACTCCTTACAATCACCTCTCAATCATGAACATCGATTATTTACAGCTCGGCCTCGCACTCTGCGTGGGTATATCTCTCGCTGCGGCATGCGGGTTCCGCGTGTTTGTTCCCCTGCTTGCCATGGCACTGGGTGTGCGCTACATGGGAATGGATATCGATGAAAATCTGGCCTGGATAGCCGGCGATGCCGCCATCATCTGCTTGGGAGCAGCTACGGTAGTTGAGATTCTCGCCTACTACATACCGGTCGTTGACAACCTGCTCGACACCGTAACCGGCCCTGCAGCCATGATTGCCGGAGCCTTTGTGGCAGCAGGCATGCTGGGCGACCTGCCTGACTGGGTTCAGTGGGGAACCGGCATCGTTGCAGGAGCCGGAGCAGCCGGCACCGTACAGCTCACCACAACTGCCGCCCGCGCAGGCAGTACCGGCACCACCGCGGCCGTTGGCAATCCCATTATCAGCACAATAGAAAACATTCTTTCCGTCATTGGCTCTTTCCTCGCTATTTTCGCCCCGCTTGTGGCTGTTG
The DNA here is from genome assembly GCA_045531695.1 of Akkermansia sp. GTDB lineage: Bacteria > Verrucomicrobiota > Verrucomicrobiia > Verrucomicrobiales > Akkermansiaceae > Akkermansia. The sequence goes on along the minus strand of JAZSEM010000052.1, from coordinate 6,198 downwards.
TCGGTGCCATTCTGCTCATTTTCCTAACCTTCTTTTTCCTTCGCAAAATCCTCGGTATCATCAGAAAGAGAAAAGCTGCCACAACCGCAGCAACCGCCTGATACCACATTCACATTAATCTATTTTACCCCCTACCATGCAGGCATTCATTCTCGGTGCAGGACTGGGCACACGTCTGGCCCCACTCTCCCACATTCTGCCTAAACCCCTCATGCCGGTTTTCGACAAACCGCTCATTCAGCATACCATGGACCGTTTTATAGCTGCGGGGGTGACGGAGTTTATCATCAACACCTCATACCTTGATTTTGCCTGGGACAAGGCATTCCCCTGCCCCGAGCCGCAGTACCGCGGTTGCCCTGTCACCTTCAGCCATGAGCAGGAGCCTCTCGACTCCGGTGGCGGTGTGAAGAAAATCATGCATCTCTGGAAAGGCGATCCCGTCATTGTGCACAACGGCGACATCCTCACCGACATCCCCCTCAACGACCTATTGGCTGAGCACAAACGCAGCGGCAACCTCATCACCATGGCTTTGCGCAGTGTGGACGGCAAGCGCAATGTCGGATTCGACGCCGCCACCGGTCGTATCACCGATATTCGACATGCGCTGGGTATCAATCCCGGTACTCACCAATTCGCCGGCACCTACATCATGGACCCCTGCGTGGCTGATATGTTCCCGACTGAGGAAAAGTTCTCCATCTTCCCCATCTGGCTGGAACTCGTGCGACAGGGAAAAGTCGGCGGTGTGGAGTTCGACTGGGCCAACTGGTACGAAATCGGCTCCCCCGAGGGGTACCTGCAAGCTATTCTCGACATGCCCTACGGCAAGAGAGTTCACCCCACTGCCACCATCTCTGCTCTGGCAGAAATCGGTGAGGACTGCATGATTGGGCAGGATGCCGTTGTGCCCGCCGGCTGCGAGCTCAACGACTGTATTGTGTGGCCTCGCACTCATGTGGCCCCCGGCACTTACAACCGCGCTATCATCACTCCGCGCATCACGGTACAGGTATAAAATCCGCCCATTTTTAGAGCCTACTCAAACTTTTTGTAAAAAAAAGGTATTTTGGCGCGGAATTTGCTTTTCATGCGGTGCCGAGCATGGTAGAATGTGGCAGCGTGGAATGGCTGCGTGTGCTGAGCTGTAAACAGGCAAAACAGCGCACGATGCTCAGCCAACCTATAAATCTTAGCAGATCCCCACACACATGGCTATAGATCCCAAATTACTTGAAGACCTTGAAGCCCGCAGAAACAAAATAAAGTACGCCGCTTCGCAGGAGAAGTACGAGGCCCGTCACGCCAAAGGCGACTGGACGGCTCGCGAGCGTATCGCCTGCCTTTTCGATGCCGGTTCCTTCACAGAAATCGGCATGCACACCAAGCACCACTGCAGTAACTTCGGCATGCTCAACAAGGAGATTGCCGGCGATGGTATCGTGACCGGCTTCGGTCTGGTGAACGGTCGCCCGGTGGCCGCCGCTTCCGCCGATTTCCTGGCTCAGGGTGGTTCACTCGGCTACATGCACGCCCAGAAGATTTGTGATGCCCAGCAGTACGCCATGAAGGGCGGCATGCCCATCATCCAGATTAACGACTCCGGCGGCGCCCGTCTGCAGGAGGGTGTGGAATCCCTGACCGGCTTTGCCAATGTCTTCTACAACAACGTGGCAGCCAGTGGCGTGGTACCGCAGATTTCGCTCATTCTGGGGCCCTGTGCCGGCGGTGCGGCTTACTCCCCCGCCCTGACCGACTTCATCATCATTCGTCGTGGCGGTGCTGCCGGCATGTACATCACCGGCCCCAAAGTTATCGAACAGGTAACTTACGAGAAGTGCACGATGGACGAAATCGGCGGTGCCGATGTGCACGCCAGCGTGAGTGGCAATGCCCACTTCGTAGCCAACAGCGATGCTGAGGCTATCGAGATTGCCAAGAAGCTGCTCACCTACCTGCCCTCCAACAATACGCAGAACCCGCCCCACGACCTGTCCTGCCCGCTCGATATCGCTGATGACGAGGGCATGAACGACATCATTCCCGAGAGCAACAACACCCCGCTCGACATCAAGAAGGTCATCAACCGTCTGGTGGACGAAGGTTCCTTCCTCGAGGTACACGCCAATTTCGCAGGCAACGTGGTAGTGGGCTTCGCCCGCATCTGCGGTGTGGTAGTGGGTATCATTGCCAACCAGCCTGCAGTGAAGGCCGGCTGTCTGGATATCGACGCCTCCGACAAGGCTGCCCGTTTCATCCGCTGCTGCGACTCCTTCAACATTCCCGTGGTCAACCTGGTAGACGTACCCGGGTTCCTGCCCGGCAAGCAGCAGGAGCGCGGTGGCATCATTCGCCACGGCGCCAAGATGATTTTCGCCTACTCCTCGGCCACAGTGCCCAAGGTTACCATGATTCTGCGCAAGGCCTACGGCGGCGCTTACATCGCCATGTGCTGCAAAGGCTTGGGGGCCGACGCCGTATTTGCCTGGCCGACAGCCGAAATCGCCGTAATGGGCGCACAGGGTGCCGTACCGATTCTCTATGGCCGCGAGCTTAAGGGTATCGAGGACGACGCTGCCCGCGAAGCCCGCCGCCAGGAGTTGCTGGCTGAGTACACCGAGGCCTTCTACAACCCCTACGCCGCAGCCGCCAGCGATCAGGTGACCGAGGTTATCAACCCCAAGGAAACCCGCGCCAAGATTGCTCTGGCACTCCGCACCATGCTCAGCAAGCGCGAGGTGCGTCCCGCCAAGAAACACGGCAACATGCCGCTGTAATTTCCCCTCTCACTATAACACAATAACATGAACACAATCCAGACACTAGCTATTACATGGCCGGAATTCATGGACGCTCTGACGTACCAGCTTACGGGCATGATTGTGGTGTTCTGCTGTCTCAGTATGCTCTGCATCATTCTTTCCATTTCAGGCGCCGTTGCCGTGCGTCTGGAGGAGAAGAAGAAAGCAGCAGCTGAAGCCGCGAAGGCTGCTCTGGCCGCAGCTGCCCCTGTGGCAGCTGCACCGGTAGCCGCCCCCGAGCCCACTCCGGCTCAGGTGGCAGCCCTCGCCGCCGGCATTTACGATGCCGCCGCCAGCAGTATCACCCCCGAGGTAGTTGCCGCCATTGCCGCGGCAGTGAAGGTAACTGTCGGCAACGAGGCCAAAATCCTCGACATCAAACCGATTGACGGCTCCTACGCACAGAGCGGCCGTACCTCCATCATGAATTCTCACAACATCAACCGCGGCTGATTTTCAGCTGCACCCCATCAAACTTAACAATCAAACCAAACACTATATCAATACAATGAAACAGCTCCGTATTACCGTTGCCGGCCAGACCTTTGACGTAACCGTAGAAACCCTTGGTGGCAGCGCCGCCGCTCCCGCCCCCGCACCTGTGGCCGCTCCCGCTCCTGTAGCAGTTCCCGTAGCCGCTCCCGCTCCTGTAGCAGCTCCTGCTCCCGCCCCCGCTCCCGCAGCCGGCGCCGGCACCCCCATCCAGAGCCCCCACGCCGGTAAGGTTGTATCCCTCGACGTGAAGCCCGGCACCGCCGTGAAGGAGGGTGATCAGGTTCTGACCCTCGAGGCTATGAAGATGAACACCGTCATCTATGCCCCGGCCAACGGTACCGTGACCAGCTTCTGCGTAGCTCCCGGCGACACCGTTGCCGAGAACCAGCCCCTGGCCTACCTCGGTTAAGCCCGCTGTGGCTTACAGGCCCTGCACTGCGTGTGCAGGGGGTGTAACAAATAGTCAAATTCCCATTGCAATATGCAAGAACTCATCAATTCCTTAGCGGATTTCATCTCCGGCGTCGGTCTGTTCCAGATGACCTGGCAGATGTACGTCATGTGGGTAATCGTTGTAGTGCTGCTGTACCTGGGTGTTGCCAAGCAGTTTGAACCGCTGCTCATGGTGCCGATTGCTTTCGGCGCTCTTATTGCCAACATTCCCGACAACGGCATGGTCATCACTCAGGCTCAGCGTGAGGTAGTGGCTCTGAAGGACGGTCAGGTGGAGCGCTCCACCATGAACGACGTGGGCTTCATTCAGCTCGAGCTCGCTCCTTTCGATGACCCCGGCGTAAGCAAGCAGAGCACAGCTGGTGTAGACCCCGCTGTGGCTGCTGAGTACGACACTGCCATGAATCAGCCCATGGTGGCCAAGGACGCCGTTGACCCCGAAACCGGCAAAGTTCAGAAGGGCAAGCTCGTCGTCACCGGCCAGACCCCGCAGAAATACCTGCTCGTCAAACCGCACGGCGGTCTGTTCGACTGGCTCGGACTGGGTATTAAATGCGAGATTTTCCCGGCACTCATCTTCATGGGTGTGGGTGCGCTGACTGACTTCGGTCCGCTGCTTGCCTCTCCCAAGGCTCTGCTGCTCGGTGCCGCTGCTCAGGGCGGTGTTGCCTTCACCTTCCTGTGCGCTGTGTGCATGGGCTTCACCAAAGGTCAGGCCAGTGCCATCGGCATTATCGGCGGTGCAGACGGTCCCACCTCCATCTTCCTGGCCAGTAAGCTGGCTCCGGAGCTGCTGGGCGCCATCGCTGTAGCTGCCTACACCTACATGGCTCTGGTTCCGCTCATTCAGCCGCCCTTCATGCGCATGTTCACCACCGAGAAACAGCGCAAGATTAAGATGAAGAGCCTGCGCCAGGTCTCCAAGGGCGAGAAGATGTTCTTCTGCTTCACGGTGACCATCCTCACCATTCTGCTCTGCCCCGATGCCGCTCCGCTGCTCGGTATGCTCATGTTCGGTAACTTCCTGCGTGAGTGTAAGGTAACAGAGCGTCTGGTAACCTGCGCTCAGAATGAGCTCATGAACATCACCACCATCCTTCTGGGTGTATCTGTGGGTCTCACCATGCAGGGTGTTCGCTTCCTGCAGCCCCAGACCATCAAGATTATTATCCTGGGTGTTATCGCATTCGCCATCGCAACCGTTTGCGGTCTGGTCTGCGCTCAGATCATGAACCTCATTCCCGGCTGGCGCAAGAACCCCATCAACCCGCTTATCGGCTCTGCCGGTGTGTCTGCCGTGCCCATGGCTGCTCGTGTGTCTCACAACGAGGGTCAGAAGGCCGACCGCACCAACTTCCTGCTCATGCACGCCATGGGCCCGAACGTTGCCGGTGTGATTGGTACCGCCGTTATCGCCGGCTACTACATCACCACCCTGTAAGGGTTTACCTACAAAAAAGCCGTCGTTCCTACTTGCGGAACGACGGCTTTTTTGTTGAAGTACGAAGGACGAATTCCGAAATACGAATTCATAAAGTTCCCCGGGCTTTGCCCGCCACTCAACAAAACTTCCAACATTCAAGATTCAACATCAAACTTGAAAAATGCCGCCGAGGCTGGCCCGGCAGATGGAGTCTGAATACCGCTGCTACCTCTCGGTCCTGACGGGGTTTTCCAGCCACACCTCCGGGGGCCCCGGCGGCAGGGAGAGTTTGCCACAGTTCCGCTCAGGAGTCAAGACATAATTGAGCAAATGCCACCAATATGGCACAAAAAAAGAGCACCCGATCGACAGGTGCTCTTCTTTATCTGTAAGTAAGATGGCTCAGGTGGCGATGCCGAAGTGACGCTGAATATCCGCAAAGATGCGGTCGCGCAGCGTGCGGGCCTTCTTAATGTCCCTGGTACGCAGGGAGAAGCGCAGGCGCTCAGCGGTAGCATCGGGCTTGTGCACCGTTACGTGGCACCACCATACACCGCGGTTATTCCACAGGTGGTGGTTAAGGTTGTCATCGTTAATACGAAGCGCGATTTTGGTCTGTTGAGGTGTCATTTTAATTTCGAAATGCTTAGTCTGTGTTAGCCAGTAGGAAGCCTTGCGAAGTTACCCGCGTTCGTTCTCTGAACAGCCCTGCGGCATGTCGGGTAATTCTATCGTTGCTCGGATAGACAACCGAGAATGCCGCTTCGTTCAAAAAAAGTGCAGAAAAAATTCCGGTAGGAATTAATACAGGATACCGGCCTTCTTGAGCACGTTGTAAGCGCCGTTCTTGGAGATAGTGCGGAGGGCCTTGCAGGAAAGCTTCATGCGGATGTAACCGCCGCGACCACCGTTGAGCTCGGGCACCCAGATACGCTTCTCCTGAAGGTTGGGGTAGACCGTACGGTTGACAGTCTTGGTGACGTGACGACCGATACCGCCCTTCTTCTTGGCAAGACCGGAGCG
>JAZSEM010000013.1:0-12718 GCA_045531695.1 Akkermansia sp. | reverse complement strand
CGGCGTAGCAAGCAGCCCGAAAGGGCTGACGCGAAGCCGGGAACTCATAAATTCGTCCCTCGGAATTCGCCTGCCACGGCGTAGCAAGCGAGCGCAGCGAGACGCGGAGACGGGTCCCTCGTACTTCTACAAATTGCTCTTCATCGAGTTTTTCGAGATTGCCATGATTGACATTTCGGGGAAATAGACTATACTGACGGTAACATAGATATGATAAGCTGGAACATAGCGTTGGGGCTTGTGTTGATAGCGCTCGTACTTCCCTTTGTGTACCTGCGCTCACTTATTGGGTCGCTGCGTCAGCGCTTGCGTGACCACCAGACCGAGAAGGAGCACCTGCGCCACATGCTGCGCGATCTCGAAGCCCATGTGCAGAATGATAAGTCGCTCTTTCTCGAGGCATTGGGCGTGCCTTTTCTGCTGGTGCGACCCTCGGGGCGCTTGGTCATGGCTAATCGCAGAGCCGGTATATTGCTGGGGATGGATGAAAGCCGTAGTGCCAACCTTCTGCGCGTGCTGCCGGAGGGCGAGCTACGCAGCGTGATTGCTGAGGCAGTGCAGTTGAAAGAACCCCGGAAAATGGAGCTGAGCCTGTCTCTGAACGGTGAGCAACGGCATTTCCGTGTGCGGGCAACCCCACTGCAAAATGTAGAGGGGCACGTGGGGATAGTATTTCATGATGTGACAGAGGAGCACCGTACCCATGTGATTCGCCGTGATTTTGTAGCCAATGCCTCGCATGAGCTGCGCACGCCGCTTACGATTCTTCGCGGTTACTTGGAAACTCTGCTGGAAGACCCTGACACTGCGGCAGATGAAGCGCTGCGCAGTCGTTCTCTTAACACCATGAAGAAGCACGCTGAGCGTATAACCCGCCTGGTGGAGGATATGCTCACTGTGTCGAGGTTGGAAAACGCAGACCACGGGTACCTGAAAATGGAGGAGTTTGATTTGCAGTCCGCGGTGGATGATGTGCTGCTGCGGCTGGAATCTCAGGCAAGGCGCCAGTCTGCTGAGCTGACGGTGCAGATTGAGCCCCGCCCGTTCCTCATGTACGGGGACCGCTTCTATTGGGCGCAGATTCTCTTCAATCTCATGGAGAACTCGCTCAAGAATAACCCGGAACCCGGTTTGCATGTGTCACTGCGCGCAGAGCAGGGGACTGATGGTCACATCTTTATCACTGTGCACGATGACGGAGTGGGAATATCACCACAAGCTATGCCCTACATTTTCAATCGTTTTTACCGGGCCGATGCAGGCGGTCGCGTGAAGGGCACCGGGCTGGGGCTCTCTATTGTTAAACATGCGGTGGAGTCTCACGGCGGCACTATTGTTGCCCACAGCGAGCCGGGGCACTGTACCGAATTCCGCATAAGCCTGCCGCCACAGAGCAGCTGAGAAAGTCAAAACGCCCGCCCCTGCAAGCGCAGGGACGGGCGTACACCACACAGTACAGACTTTATCTGTGCTTACATCTCGGCGGGCTGCTGTTGCGGAGCGGCAGCACCCTCCTGAGAGCTTTTCTCAGCGGCTTTCTTGTCGAAGCATTCCTTACACTGCTTCAACATGGCTTTGGCCTTCTCGGTGTCTTTTGCTACACCTTTGCCCTCAGCATACATGTGCGCCAGAGCGTAGCAGGCCTTGGGGTCGCCTTCCTTGGCGGCTTTCTCAAGGCCGGGAAGGGCTTTGGCGTACATGCCCTGAGCCTTTTCAGGGTCAGCAGGAGTGCTCGGAGTACCGTTGTCGGCAATCCAGGCAATGGTGTACTGGGCAATCGGGTCACCGTTCTCGGCGAGCAGGGTGATGGTCTCGACATCAACTTCACATTCGCCACAGCATGCAGAGTTCTGGTTATCAGTGCATGCGGTTTTTGCTGCAGCTGCGTTATCAGCCTGAGCAGGAGTGGATTTCGATTCTGCGCCGATGGCAGCCAGGCTGCTCAGCGCAACTGCGGTCATGAGTGCAATTGTCTTCATAGGCCACCAATATGCCCCTACCCGAGCTTGAATGCAAGAAATCTTTCTATATGTTTTACCGATTGATATGTAATGGTTTATGTTATATTTGAAAACGTGGTCGCAAAAAAAAATAATAAAAAATTCATTTTTTGGATTGACATTCGGTTCGAAATCGATTAAACTCTCCGTGCTTTCATGTCCTGCGAGGGACAACAAGAGCCAATAACGCTTCTGTAGCTCAGGGGTAGAGCGCATCCTTGGTAAGGATGAGGTCGCGGGTTCGAATCCCGCCAGAAGCTTTTTTCGGCTCATGCAAGAATAAGCAGCCCAAAATTAATTTCATTTACTATTATGGCCAAAGAATCATTCCAGCGCACCAAGCCCCACGTGAACGTGGGTACGATCGGTCACGTTGACCATGGCAAGACTTCCCTTACAGCTGCAATTACCAAGGTTCTTGCAGAGCAGGGTAAGGCTGAATTCAAAGCTTACGACCAGATCGACGGCGCTCCCGAGGAGCGCGAGCGTGGTATTACCATTTCTACCGCTCACGTAGAGTACGAGACCGACAACCGCCACTATGCACACGTGGACTGCCCCGGTCACGCTGACTATGTGAAGAACATGATCACCGGTGCTGCTCAGATGGACGGCGCTATCCTTGTAGTGTCCGCTGCTGACGGTCCTATGCCCCAGACTCGTGAGCACATCCTGCTTGCTCGTCAGGTGGGTGTTCCCTACATCGTGGTGTTCATGAACAAGATGGACCTTGCTGACCCCGAGCTTGCTGAGCTTGTGGAGATGGAGATCCGCGACCTTCTTTCCTCCTACGAGTTCCCCGGCGACGACGTGCCGATCGTGATGGGTTCCGCTGTTAAGGCTCTGGAGGGCGACCCCGAGTACACCGCTAAGATTCTCGAGCTCATGGCCGCTGTGGACGAGTACATCCCCACTCCCGAGCGTCCCACCGAGAAGCCCTTCCTGATGCCTGTGGAGGACGTATTCTCCATCTCCGGCCGTGGTACCGTGGCTACCGGTCGTATCGAGCGTGGTATCATCAACAAGATGGAGGAAGTTGAGATCGTGGGTATCAAGCCCACCGTTAAGACCTCTGTGACCGACATCGAGATGTTCCGCAAGCTCCTCGACAAGGGTGAGGCCGGTGACAACGTAGGTGTTCTGCTCCGTGGTATTAAGAAGGAGGATATCGTTCGCGGTCAGGTTATCGCCAAGCCCGGTTCCGTGACTCCCCACACCGACTTCGAGGCAGCCGTTTACGTGCTGACCAAGGAGGAAGGTGGCCGTCACACTCCCTTCTTCAACAACTATCGTCCCCAGTTCTACTTCCGTACGACGGACGTGACCGGTACCGTAACTCTGCCCGAGGGTACTGAAATGGTGATGCCCGGTGACAACGTAACCATCGGTGTTGAGCTTATCACCCCCGTAGCTATGGAGGAGGGTATGCGCTTCGCTATCCGTGAGGGTGGCCGCACCGTTGGCGCCGGTAAGGTTGCCAAGATCAAGGGCTAAATCAGCCCTGCTGAAAACTTAACCATCGGGGGTTGACCGGTTTCAACCATCAACTCCCGGCCGACAAGAGAAGGGCGGTTGCCCACCCCAACGTGGGTAATCGCCCCTCAGTCAGGCCGAAAAACAGAGCAAGGTAAAAGGGTATTAGCTCAATTGGTAGAGCAGCGGTCTCCAAAACCGCGTGTTGGGAGTTCGAGTCTCTCATACCCTGCTGACCTTCCTCTTTTTTTTTCTCAATTTTTAAGCATAACTCACAACAAGTCCGCTAATGTTCCGCAAGATTTCCCAATCCATATCCAACGTCAAGGGTGAGCTGAAGAAGTGCTCCTGGCCGTGGGAGAGTGACCCCAAGGTAAAAGGGTTCAAAAAGTTTCGTGAGTTGTCTTCTTCGACCATCATGGTATTGATTGCCATGGTGCTTCTTGGCGCTTATGTAGCATTCTTTGATTATATCATGGCCAGTGTGACCGGCTGGCTGATTATGGCTCTTTCCTGATAATTCCGCGCCAGGATAATCGAAAATTTTCCCCTGTAATTTATGTCTCGCCCGTACGATAGAAAGAATGGTGCCGCTGCCAGAGCAATTCCGGCAGCAAAGGACCAGTGGTATGTGCTGCACGTGCTTTCCAACAAGGAGCGCCGCGCTGTGGAGAACCTGAAGCGCCTCTTCAAGGAGGACGAAGAAATGGGTGCCCTCCTGCAGAGCGAGCCGCTTGTACCCACTGAAAAGGTGGAGGAAGTGCGTAACGGCAAGAAGTATGTGCAGGACCGCAAGCTCTACCCCGGCTACGTTTACCTGAACTTCGCTCTGCGTCGCCCCGACGGTTCCCTCAACAATGATGCCTGGTACAAGATTCAGGCTGTTGACGGCGTTATCAGCTTCGCCTGCGGTCGCAACAAGGAGCCGCTCCCCATGTCCCGCAAGGATGTGAAGGATCTCATGAGTGAGATTGAGCGCCGTAGCGAGGGTGCACGTCAGAAGATTGTGTTCAATGTCAACGACGAGGTGGTCGTGCTGGAGGGTGCCTTCCAGGGCGAGCACGGTATCGTTGAAGAGGTCAACCCCGAGAAGGGTAAGCTGCGTGTCGGCGTGACCATGTTCGGTCGCTCCAATCCCCTCGACCTCGATTACACACAGGTGCAGCTTGTGCCTGAAGAAGAGCGTGGCAAGGCTGACATTGCCAAGTAATCTCCATACAAACATCTTCTCGCTGCAGTGGTAGCTCCCTGTTATTGCTGCAGTAACCCAAAACAAACAAAACCATGGCTAAAGAAGTAGTAAAAACAATCAAACTGCAGATTCCTGCCGGTGCTGCGAATCCCTCGCCGCCCGTAGGTCCTGCACTTGGTCAGGCCGGTGTTAACATCATGGGCTTCTGCAAAGAGTTCAACGCCAGAACTCAGAAGCAGGCCGGTGACGTTCTCCCCGTCGTGATTACCGTTTACAAGGATAAGTCCTTCGACTTCATCACCAAGCAGCCCCCGGCAGCCAACCTCATCAAGAAGGCCGCCGGTATCAAGTCCGGCTCCGGCGAGCCGAACAAGAAGAAGGTTGCCAAGCTCTCCAAGGAGAAGCTGATGGAGATCGTTAACACCAAGATGCCCGACCTCAACACAACCGACCCCGAGGCCGCTGCCCGCATTATTGCCGGTCAGGCTCGCCAGATGGGTGTGGAGGTTGAGATGTAACCCCTTCTGCAGGAGGGAATATATTAATAACCCGAACGTACTGCTAAACTCATATGTCCAAAAAACGCTCAAAGCGCTATAATGAGGCAGCCAAGCTGGTGGATAACACCAAGGCTTATGCTGTCGATGAAGCCGTTGAGGTCATGAAGAGCTTCCCCGCTCCCAAGTTTGACCCCACGGTCACGGTGTCCTTCCGCCTGACGGTGGATCCCCGTAAGTCCGACCAGATGGTCCGTGGCTCCGTATCTCTGCCCCACGGTACCGGTAAGAATGTTCGCGTCATCGTCTTCGCTCAGGGTGAGGCTGCTACAGCTGCTCTCGAGGCCGGTGCTGAGAAGGTAGGCCTTGAGGATCTCATTAAGGAGATTCAGGGTGGTTACCTTGATTTCGACAGCGCAATCGCCACCCCGGACGCCATGGCCCAGGTGCGTAAGATTGCTCGTGTGCTCGGTCCGCGTGGCCTGATGCCCAACCCCAAGACCGGCACTGTGACGGATGATACCGCTAAGGCTGTTCGCGAGGTGAAGGCCGGTCGTGTAGACTTCAAGGTTGACAAGAACGCTAACATCTCTGCCGCCGTTGGCAAGCTCTCCTTCGACAGCGAGAAGCTCGTGGAGAACGCTCGCGCCTTTATCTCCGCTGTGGTGAAGGCTCGTCCCTCCGGTGCCAAGGGTGCCTACATTGCAGGCGCTACGATGTCCAGCTCCATGAACCCGGGTCTCTCCCTCAGCCAGGTTGAGTTCTCCAAGCTGTAACACTGAAACACAGATACGACTATGAGTACTGAAAAGAAAGTGAACGCTGATAAGACCACCATCATCGACGATCTGAAGGCCAAGGTGAATGCCTCCCCCTTCCTGCTCGTTATCGACTACACGGGTGTAACCGTACCCGAGTTCACCACTCTGCGTGCCGCTCTGGCCGCTGCCGGTGCAACTTGCGTGGTTGCTAAGAACACCTTCATGGCCAAGGCCGTTAAGGAGGCCGGTCTTCCCGACGTAACAGCTGCCCTTAAGGGGCAGACTGCTTACGTGATGGGTGAGAGCGACGTCTGCGCCGCCGCCAAGGCTATCAACACCTTTGCCAAGACCAGCAAGAAGGCCGCCTACAAGACCGGTATTCTTGATGGTGCTGAGCTTAGCCCCGAGAAAATCAAGGCTCTCGGCGATCTGCCCAGCCGCGAAGTTCTGCTTGCCACCCTTCTTGGTACCATCAATGGTGCCGGTTCCGCACTCGCACGTGTCATTCAGGCATACGTCGACAAGGAAAATGGTGGTGCAGAGCAGGAAAATGCGTCTGCAGAGTAAAAAAAGACTTGACCAGAGGGGGGCGGTGTGGTACACCCTCTCCGCCGCCTGAAAAAATAGGTTCTCTGTCGGCTCTACGGCCGGTAAGAACTTAAATGGACAGGGAGCCCCTGTCCGCGACTTAGAACCAATTAAAACACATAGATACTACAATGGCTGATCTGAATAAAATCGCTGAGGAACTTGGCACCCTGACCATCCTGGAGGCTGCTGAACTTGTTAAGATGCTCGAAGAGAAGTGGGGCGTTTCCGCCGCTGCTCCCGTGGCTGCTGCCGGCCCCGTTGCCGCTGCTGAGCCCGTAGAGGAGAAGACTGACTTCGACGTTGAGCTGACCGACGCCGGTGGCAACAAGATTGCTGTCATTAAGGCTGTTCGTACCGTTAAGACCGGTCTGGGTCTTGCCGACGCCAAGAAGCTCGTTGAGGGCGCTCCCGCCATCATTCTGGAGGGTGCCTCCAAGGAGGACGCTGAGAAGGCCAAGGCTGAGCTCGAGAAGGCCGGCGCCAAGGTCACTATCAAGTAACCTTTTCATTCCCACGAGTGCAGGGAGGGATTACAGTCCCTCCCTGCGTTCGCGCGTCAAGTGATACCGAGGAAGTTTGGTTTCTGCTTCCAATGGTTTAAGCCTAAATAGATTATATGACACAATAATCTTCAGAAACCACGCAAAAATACTGTAAAATCGACCCGGGGCATCGCCCATACATGCGCGTGCGCGCGCTACCCCCGGTCGGTTTTACCAGACGTAAACCGATCCGCACCCGGACATGGGTGCAAAACATTATCTCAGCCAACTCCATGTCAAAGCCTAAGCAAGAGCGAATCAGTTTCGGCAAGATCAAAGAGGTTATCGATCCACCTAACCTCATCGAGATCCAGACAAAATCATACGAGGAATTCCTGCAACGTTTCAGCGAGCCCGACAAGAGGCTCCGCATGGGTCTGCAGGCTGTTCTTTCCGAGCATTTCCCGATCGAAAGCTACGACGGGCAGATACGCCTGGAGTATGATTCCTACGAAATCTCCCCGCCCAAGACCTCGGACTTCTCCGCCATCCGCTCGGGGGATACGTACAGCGCCTCCCTCTACGTGAAGTTCCGCCTGAAGGTGGGTGACTACACGGCTGATGAGAACGTGTACATGGGTGAAATCCCCATGATTACCGATCGTGGTACATTTGTTATCAATGGTGCTGAGCGCGTGATTGTGGCTCAGCTGCATCGTTCCCCCGGTATCTGCTTCGAGAAGACCCGTCATGCCAATGGTAAGGACATCTACTCCTTCCGCATTATCCCCGACCGCGGTTCCTGGCTTGAGGTTCAGTTCGACACGAGCGACCTCATGTATGTGTTCCTCGACCGCCGTCGCCGTCGTCGTAAGTTCCTTGCCACGACTTTCCTGCGTTACCTCGGTTACGAGAGTGATCGCCAGATTGTTGAGCAGTTCTACACCATTCAGAAGCTCCACCTGGCCGATGCTACTGGCGAGGAACTCGAGTACCTCATTCCCTTCGAGGATATTAAGCATGGTGATGAGAGCAACGGTCGCCGTGCCACTGTGATTTCCAAGGCCTACGAGCCGCTCAGCCTTGCCACCATTCGCAAGATGCTCGAACTCGGTATTACTGACATCGAGGTTATCGACCAGCGTGAGGAAGAAACTCTTGTTAAGACGCTTAAGAAGGACCTCGCTCACGACCGCGAGACCGCCCTCAAGGAGATTTTCCGCAAGTTCCGTCCCGGTGACCCCTCTTCTGTGCAGCAGGCTGCTACTGCACTTGATCGCCTGTTCAAGGAGGAGAAGAAGTATGACCTCACCCGCGTGGGTCGCTACAAGATTAATCAGAAGCTTGGTCTGGACGTTCCCGAGGATATCCGCCTGATTCAGCCCATCGACTTCCTGAGCGCCATCAAGTACCTGCTGCGCCTGAAGAACGGCGATGGTCAGGTAGACGATATCGACCACCTCGGCAACCGTCGCGTGCGTGCTGTGGGTGAGCTTATCGCCAACCAGTGCCGCGTGGGTCTGGCCCGTACGGAGCGTCTGGTGAAGGAGCGCATGACCCTGTGCGACACGACTCGTACCGACATCACTCCCAGCAAGCTGATTAATCCCAAGGCTCTCAGCGCTGTCGTTCGCGACTTCTTCGGTCGTAGCCAGCTTTCCCAGTTCATGGACCAGATTAACCCGCTGGCCGAGCTGACCCACAAGCGCCGTCTGTCCGCTCTGGGTCCGGGTGGTCTGAACCGCGACCGTGCCGGTTTCGAGGTTCGAGACGTTCACCCCTCACACTATGGTCGAATCTGCCCCATTGAGACCCCTGAAGGTCCCAATATCGGTCTTATCAACTCTCTTTGCACCTATGCCCGTATCGACGAGTACGGCTTCATCGAGACTCCCTTCCGCCGTGTGAAGAAGGTGGAGAAGAAGGATGCTGCCGGCAACGTGATTGATACCGAGGTTATCGTGACCAACGAGATTGAGTACCTGACCGCTAACAAGGAGGAGTACCACCTCATTGCTCAGGCCAATAACCCCATCGATAACGATAACGGTCAGGGTCACTTCGTGCGCAATCGCGTGACCGCCCGTGAGCGCGGTGAGTTCATTGAGGTTGATCCCCGCCGTGTGGAGTACATGGACGTATCTCCCAAGCAGATTATCTCCATTGCAGCCGGTCTTATTCCCTTCCTTGAGCACGACGACGCCAACCGTGCACTCATGGGTGCTAACATGCAGCGCCAGGGTGTGCCGCTTATGGTCAATCAGGCTCCGCTCGTGGGTACCGGTATCGAGGCTAAGTGCGCCCGCGACAGTTGCGCTGTTGTGGTAGCTCAGGCTCCCGGTATTGTGGCTTCTGCCACGGCTGAGTACATCGTGACCACTCACGACGGTCAGTTGCCCGTGCCTGCTCAGCGTTGGCTGAGTGACCCCGAGTGTGTGCGCACCGATGCCGAGAAGGGTATTTACGTATACCAGCTGCGCAAGTTCATGCGCTCCAACGCCTCCACCTGCATTAACCAGCGCCCCATCGTTTCCCGTGGCGATGTGATTAACGCCGGTGACGTGCTGGCCGACGGTCCCTGTACCGATGGCGGTGAGCTCGCTCTGGGTCGCAACGTGCTGGTGGCTTACATGTCCTGGTACGGTTACAACTTCGAAGACGCCATCATCATTTCCGAGCGTCTGGTGCAGGAGGATGCCTACACCTCCATCCACATCGAGGAGTTCGAGGAGAAGGCCCGCGAGACCAAGCTCGGTGCCGAAGAAATTACTCGCGATATCCCCAACGTGGGTGACGAGGCTCTGAAGAATCTGGGCAGCGATGGTGTGATTCGCATTGGTGCCGAGGTGAAGCCCGGCGACATTCTCGTGGGTAAGATTACTCCCAAGAGCGAGACCGACCTGGCTCCCGAGGAGCGCCTGCTGCGCGCTATCTTCGGTGAGAAGGCCGCTGACGTGAAGGATACCTCCCTGCGCGTGCCCCCGGGTACCGTTGGTACGGTGATGGACGTGCGCATCGTGCGCTCTGCCGCTCCCGGTACACCCCCTGTGGATGTCGAGAAGGAGAGCCAGAAGCAGCGTAAGAAGGTGGACGCCGAGTACGACCGCGACAAGCAGGCACTCATCGACCAGCTCACCAGCAAGCTCTCTGACCGTCTGCTCGGCGAGAAGATTCCGCTCGAGGTGGTTCGCTCCGGTTCCAACGAGATTGTGATTCCCGCCAATCGCAAGATTACCAAGACCCTGCTGCGCAAGCTCGCAATCTACCACGATCAGATTGAGATGAGCGACAGCCCGGTTAAGAACCAGATTTTCGAGATTATCAATGCCTACACGCCCCGCTTCGAGGAACTCGACGACGAGCGTGATCGCAAGCTCGACCAGATTGAGGCCGGTGCCGAGATGGACCCCGGTGTGGTGACCGAAGTGAAGGTCTATATCGCCGCCAAGCGCAAGCTGGGTGTGGGTGATAAGATGGCAGGTCGTCACGGTAACAAGGGCGTGTGCTCTCGCGTGCTGCCCATCGAGGATATGCCCTATCTGGAGGACGGTACACCGGTTGACATCATCCTTAACCCCCTGGGCGTGCCCTCCCGAATGAACGTGGGTCAGGTGCTCGAGGCTCACCTCGGTGTTGCTGCCAAGGCTCTGGGCTTCAAGGTTGCCACTCCCGTATTCGACGGTATCGAAGAGTCCAAGATCTGGGACTACATGAGCCAGGCCAAGCAGGTTCCCGGTTTCACCTGGGTAGGCGACGGCAAGGATGGTTCTGTGGCCGGTAAGAGCCGCCTGATTGACGGTCTGACGGGTGAGTACTTCCACTACCCCGTGGTGGTAGGCTACACCTACATGCTTAAGCTCAATCACCTTGTGGCCGATAAGGTTCACGCTCGTGCCGTGGGTACATACTCCCTCGTTACTCAGCAGCCGCTGGGTGGTAAGGCACAGCACGGTGGTCAGCGATTCGGTGAAATGGAAGTGTGGGCTATGGAGGCCTACGGTGCAGCCTACACGCTGCAGGAGCTCCTCACCGTTAAGTCTGACGACGTACAGGGCCGTACCCGCATTTACGAGAACATCGTGAAGGGCGACAACTCCCTGGCTGCCGGTACTCCCGAGTCCTTCAACGTGCTGATTAAGGAAATGCAGGCTCTCTGCCTCAACGTTCAGCCGCTCGAGAAGAAGGATCGCGAGAAAGCCCCGCAGACTACCGACGAACTCTTCGACCTGCTTGCTGACGGCGGCGATGATGAGGAGCTCTTCGGTGACGAGATGGACCTTGGTGGCGATGCCGACTTCGATGACGAGCTCGATGACCTGGAGGACGACGATGACACCACCTCTGACGAGGAGGATGATGACGACGACGACTCCGACATGTAAACCTGTAACCGCCACCCGCCTGTGTGGGCGGGTGGCACCACAACCTTTCAATCACTAACTTCTTTATATGTCTTACATTGACCTTAACAACGAGAAGCCTAAAAACTTCGACCAGGTTTGCATCACCGTTGCCAGCCCCGAGAATATTCTGAGCTGGTCCAGCGGCGAGGTCAAGAACCCTGAGACCATTAACTACCGTACGTTCAAACCCGAGAAGGGCGGCCTTTTCTGTGAGCGTATTTTCGGGCCTACCCGTGACATGGAGTGTTCCTGCGGTCGCTTTAAGCGCGCTAAGAACAAGGGCATGGTCTGTGACCGTTGCGGTGTGGAGGTTACCTCTGCCCGTGTGCGCCGTGAGCGTATGGGTCACATCGAGCTGGCAGTGCCTGTAACCCACATCTGGTTCTACAAGTGCATGCCCAGCCGCATCGGCCTTATGCTCAACCTCACCGCTCGCGATCTGGAGCGCGTGATTTACTACGAAGACTACATCGTGACCGATGCCCGTGGCGTGAACGGCATTGAGCGTGGCATGATTATCTCCGAGGAGGAGTATGAGGACCTGCAGGAGGACTACGGTGATGATGCACCGGAGGCCGGCATGGGTGCTGCTGCTATTCAGCGCCTGCTTGCCACCATCGACCTCGACGCCCTCATCGATGAGCTGCGTCAGGAGATGGAGAAGACCAACTCCAAGCAGAACAAGCGCAAGATTGCCAAGCGCCTGCAGTTGGCCCAGGGCTTCAAGACCAGCAACACCCACCCCGAGTGGATGGTGCTCACCATTCTCCCCGTCATTCCGCCGGATCTGCGCCCCTTGGTACCGCTGCCCGGTGGTCGCTTCGCTACGTCCGACCTCAACGACCTCTATCGTCGTGTCATCAACCGTAACAACCGCCTCAAGGAGCTTGCTGCTCTTCAAACCCCCGAGGTGATTAAGCGCAATGAGATGCGCATGTTGCAGGAGGCCGTGGATGCCCTCTTCGACAACGGTCGCCATGGTCGCCATGTAACGGGTGCCGGCAACCGCCCGCTCAAGTCTTTGTCCGACATGCTCAAGGGTAAGAGTGGCCGTTTCCGTCAGAACCTGCTTGGTAAGCGTGTGGACTACTCCGGCCGTTCCGTGATTGTGATTGGCCCGCACCTCAAGATGAACCAGTGCGGTTTGCCCAAGAAGATGGCTTTGGCCCTGTTCGAGCCCTTCATCATTCATCGCCTCAAGGAGCTGGGCTATGTACACACCGTACGCTCTGCCAAGAAGATGATTGACCGCAAGGAGGCCATCGTGTGGGATATTCTGGAGGAAGTGACTAAGGGGCACCCCGTGTTCCAAGTCGGAG
>JAZSEM010000103.1:0-17625 GCA_045531695.1 Akkermansia sp. | reverse complement strand
CCGCCCCCTTTCCCAAGTCTTGTGCCCAAATTGGGGCACAAGACAGCGGTTGCTTTTTCTATAACCGGTCAAATCAACAAAATTTTAAAATTACAAAATTCATAGTTGACTATTGAGCTATCGCCCGCTGTCGCGGGCTCTGGTTTAGGCTCGCCTGTGGCTCGCTTTGGAATAAAAGCTTTTTAACGGCCTGCGGCCGAGTGAAAAGCGGGCTGAAGCCCGCGGTGAAGGATACGCTGCGTGCATGGTGAAGACCAAAGCTGACGCCTTGGGATAGGGAGCCAAACATCAATTTGCTATACTGCGAGCATGCGAGCCGAATGTTTAATTGTCTGTCTCGGCGTCCTGGGTGTGCATATCAAAGAGAAGCCCCGAGCGAAGAGAAGCCGGAAAAATCAAAAATTCAAAATCCAACTTTTTCACCCCCCCTGCCCTGCTCCGTTGGTCAGTGGATATTTTTTTCAACCACTCCCCTGCCCTGCTGATTGTGATATGTAAAAAGTTGCAAATAACTTATAATTAGTGTATTATAAAATTAATGTAAATTTTACGGATAAAGTCTTGAAAAAAGCCAGATTCTGTTCCATGTAGAACAAAAATTGACGTGTTTAGTTCTGATTATTGGCTACCGGGAGATGTAATTTGATGAAAGGATTTCGTTTTTTTACTACAATGTTCACTCAGAATGTCGATATTTAAATGTGAGAGTCGGTGTTTAATGAACGACTCATGGTGGTGGAAATTTGGCGATGTTCCCTGCTCTTATTTCGTTGCATCGCTGCGATACTTGGATTTGTGCTTTTCATTTTATATTGAGTTGTACTGATTCAGGCTACGGAATGGGTGCAAATTTGGTGGTCAGAAAATGTTCCACGTGGAACAAGAAACAACTTCGATATTTAAGAATTCCTTACCATCTGTACAGCTCTATGCGATTCTCACCGTAATGGCAAAAAGCGCGAATAGCTGCCCTTTTGTTTCGATGCTATGCTTTTGCAACGGCTCAAAATTACGGGGTCGAAAATCAGACCGCAAAATTTCTCAAAACAAAAATCTTGAAAATAGATTGCACTGTTGTCAGCTGTTCTATGTGGAACACACACCTTGTTCGAAAATATTCTGCCTTGTGTTCGTCGCAGCTGTGTCGCGAGGATTAAAGTTTGGTGATAGATTCTATTGCGTCGATTTGGTCTGTCCTTTGTGACAATCTGAATTTTTAGTTCATTTTAACCTATTCAAAAATGTTCCACGTGGAACATGAACTGACTTCGATATTTAAGAATTCCTTAACATCTGTACGGCTCTGTGGGATTCTCACGATTGTACTCAGAATGATGAAATTGAAATTTTTGATTGTTGTGATATGCATGAAAAATTGCAATCTTGAAAAAAGAAAACAGCTGCCGGAGATCTGGCAGCTGTCAGAAGTTCCACGTGAGTTTTGATTTTTTGATTTACTGACGCCAGATAATCTTGTAAGCGGAATCGTAGTTTCGGACAGCTCTCGGATTACGACTTGCGTAAGCCAGCACGGGTTCAAGAAGGTTTTCAAGAGCGTGCTTGCTGAGCTTTTCAAAAGTCTCAGTATCGAGTGCGGGACACTTTTTGTAGATTCCGATGACCAAAGTGCTCGCATCGCGCATGATGCGGAGAGGCCAAATTCGGCATTCGAAGGGTCGATTTTCGCGTGGCAAGATGCAGCCGGAACACGTATCCAGTAGCGGACAATTGGCTATTTCGTCGGGATTTTCCGTTCTGAAATCGAGATAAAATGAGGTTGTACCGTCCGGTTTTTGAGTAAGCGGCACGCACATTTCGTTCATTCGGAAGATATCTGCTGACTCCAGAGCCGGGGTTTCCCACGCGGAACTTCGGTGAAAATTGCAGCATAATTTGCATTGTGCGCACTTGGTAGGAGAGAAAATTCCGGTCAGCATAAGTTAACAGTAGCGGTCAGTTTGTGTAAAATTCGGCAGGGTTTCCACGATAATTTAGCTTGTCTGAGCCCCGGGATATTGACATCTTCCTCACGGTTGACAAGCTCACAATTCATCATTCGAACCATTTCGCGGCAGATAATCGGGTACGCATCCCGGTACTCAGGAGTGCATTTTTCATAGTGAATATCGATGACACGCTCATTGATTCGGGAAGCAAGACTGAGTGCTGCAGGGTGATTTTCCACGTACAACAGGCCTCCGCTTAAGCCGAGTTCATGACGATGCGAAATAGCATTTTCGATGGCTCGGAACTCGTGTTCGTGTCCGGTACCGGACTCTTGTGACTCCAACCAAGCACGAGCAATTTCCAATCCATCAGACGAATTTTCATAGTTCATCTGTACAAATGACCAGCTGCCATTGGCACGTTCAAAGCGCGAAATCTGGTTGCGTTTTTTGTGGTATGCAGTACCGGGCAGCTCTATCAGATCGCTTGCTCGGTACAAATAATCCGCGTCGCCGGGGTCATCGGAGAAGCTGATTTTCTCCCCATACCGTGCCTGAAGGAGGCGCGCATTTTCTTCCGTCAGCGCACAGAAGTGCAGGGGATTTCTGTGCACTTTGGCGTGTTGTTCCACATGGAACAATGCTTCGTCCGCATCCAAATCGCCACCAACAGGAAAGGTGTATCCGCTCAATCTGCCATTACCGGCGTAGTACCTGAAGAGCCAATTTTTGTAGAAAGCAATGCGTGTATCGTACTTATGTCGGAGCAGGTAAAGGTTGGGAAACGCGAGGTCTGATTGTTCCACATGGAACAATGTTTCACGCACGCGCGTAAAGTCGCTAAGCTCTGGTGTACAGAATGTTAGAGTATCTGTATTCATTATAAATGAGATGTAGCTGTGGCTATATCGCGTTCAATCTGAGCTTTTAAGGCATCGATACCGGAGAATCGCTGTTCGGGGCGAATGAAGCTCTGAAGTTCCACATTCAGCTCCTTACCATAGAGGTCACCGGACCAGTTGTGGAAGTGCGCTTCGAGTCGCGTCGGCTTATAATCCTCGCATATGGTGGGGCGCAGTCCGATGTTGGCGATACCCTGAACAGGCTGCCCATCGAGCAGACAACGCACGGCATAGACACCGGCTCGGGGGTGAGCTGCGGACGCGGGCAGGGTGATATTGGCTGTGGGGAAGCCGAGGGTACGAGCGAGCTTTTGCCCATGTTCCACGGTGCCGCGCACCGTAAAGGGACGGCCCAGCATAGCATTAGCCGCCGCTATATTTCCCTCGGCTAGCAGGGTGCGAATGCGGCTGGAGCACACTGTATCCTCGCCGAGCATGAGCATATCATTCACGCAGGCACGGAACCCGCGGACGGCTGCCTCGGCGCGCAGGAAATCGGCGTTACCGCTGCCACCCTTACCGAAGTGCCAGTTGTTGCCCACGGATATACCGGCGACCTTGCAGTGGCTGCAGAGGGTCTCCAGGAACTCGTGGGGGCTGAGTGCAGCCAGTTCGGTCGTGAAGGGTAGAACGAGCAGGATATCCACCCCGAGGGTCTGCAGGAGCTCCGCCTTGGCATCCGGCGAGGGGGTCAGCAGAGCAGGGGCCAGCTCAGGTCTGAGCACGGCCAGCGGGTGTGGCATGAAGGTGAGCACACCGCGCAGGGCGCCGGCGGTGTCGGCGGATTCTATCACTCGTTTATGGCCGAGGTGCACGCCGTCGAAAAATCCCATGGCCCAGTGAACAGGGCAGGGGACTTTGTTCAGCTCGGCGAATGAGTGTAGAATCTGCATGTGGTGAACTTATGCGTTGCGGGCGGCCAGCACCTCTTCCGTCGACAGCAGCTTGGAGAGCAGCTCCTCTCGGCTTGCTGATTTCAGGGTGGGCACATCGATGGCCTGTGAAATGTCAAAGTGGCCGGAGCGAATGCGGCGCAGGGCGGTTAGGTGTGCTCCGCAACCCAGGTGCTGACCGATGTCGTGTGCGTAGGTGCGCACGTAGAAACCCTTGCTGCAGTGCACCGTGAAATCGACCTCAGCCTTGCTCAGGTCAATGCGGGTAATCTCGTAGTTGAGCACTGTCACGTGGCGAGCCTTGCGCTCTACCTCCTTACCCTTGCGGGCAAGTTTGTAGCAGGGTACACCGTTAATCTTGACGGCGGAGTACATGGGCGGCACTTGGTCGAACTCACCTTTGAAGTGCTCGAAGGCGGCGCGGATGTCTTCCTCGGTCAGCCCGTCGGTCGGCTTCTCGGCCACGACCTCACCGTCGGCATCCTGACTGTTGGTTTCGATACCCAGCTTCATGGTGGCGGTGTAGACCTTGTCCTCGCACATGAGTTGGTCCTGCATCTTGGTGGCCTTGCCGATGACCACGATGAGCATGCCGGTGGCCATGGGATCGAGTGTGCCGCAGTGGCCTACTTTCTTGGTCTGAAGAATGCGGCGGCAGAGCGCCACGGCATTGTGTGAGGTGAAGCCCGGGTCTTTGTCGACCAGGAGCACGCCATTGGGTTGTTCGGTAGGAGCAGGGGTCATGACAGGCTGCGCACAACGGCGCGGATGGAGTTAAGCACTTTCTCGCGGGCTTCGCTCAGCGGGCCGCGCATACGAATGCCGGAGGCCATGCAGTGACCGCCGCCGCCATGCATGCCCGCAATGGCCGAGACGTCCACCTGCGGGTCCTTGCTGCGCAGGGACACACGCACGAGCCCATTCTCGAGATCCTCGAAAATCACAGCGACTTTCACACCCTGCATTACACGGATGATGTCGACGAGGTCCTTGCAATCCTCGAGCCCCACACCCAGCTCAGCCTTGCGACCGGCAGGCATGGAGTAGTGGGAGATGGTGCCGTTCTCTTCAATCACCATGTTGTTGAGCACCTCGCGCTGCGTGATGAAACTGGTCGGCGGGATTTCCTGGTAGATGCGGCGGTTGATGTCGCCCACGTCCACACCGGCCTCCATCAGCTCGGCGGCCATGCGCATGACCTCGGGTGTGGTGGAGCTGTATTGGAAGGAACCCGTATCGGTGCTGATGGCGGCGTACAGTGCCTCGGCCATCGGGCGGGTCAGTTCCACTCCCAGAGCATGCACCAGTTTCAGGATGATGCAACCGCAGGCAGCCGCTCCGCCCTCCACCACATTCACATTTGCATAGCGTGAGTTGGTGTGATGGTGGTCAATATTAATAGTAAATGCGGCTTTATTAAATAATTCCATGGCCTCATTGCCGATGCGCTTAAGGTCACCACTGTCCACACAGATGAGCACCTGCAGGTCCTCGGGCAGGGCAGGGGGCAGGGGGCGTATATCTGCGGCACCGGTCAGGAAATCATAGCGCTGGGGCACGGGATCGGCATTCCACAACTGCACCTTCTTACCGAGGCTTTGCAGCAGCAGGCCCATGGCGAGGGTGGAGCCGATGGCATCTCCGTCGGGTCTGAAGTGGGAAATGACGGCGAAGCGCTCGTTATTTTGCAGGGTCTGAATGAGGTCAGTGAACATAAAATCGGGTAAGGGTCAGGATTTTTCTTCTTCGGTGTAGAACTCCATATTTTCGGGGCTGTCGGGAGCTGCGGGCGGCGGGGAGGAAAGAACGAGCTTGCCGGTGGGTTCCACCACCTTGCGGTACATGGCTGCCTTTGCCAGAATAGCCACCAGCACGAGCAGGAACCCGCAGAGCTGCCCGGCTTGCAGGGTTTCGCCGTAGAACAGGCAGCCGATGACGGCGGCCTCGGTCGGCTCCAGGCAGGATACGATGCCGAACTCCAGCGAACTGAGGTGGCGCATGGCATAGGCCACCAGCAGCAGAACCCCCACACCCTGGCACACACCTATGCCGACCAGCCACGGCCAGCCGGTGCTCAGGTGCAGCCATGCGGCCTCGCCACCGGTGAGCAGCGGCACCAGCAGTACCAGACTACCGGCCGATGACTGCCAGAAGGTGCGCTGCAGCAGCGTGACCTCGGGCTTCATGAGTCGGTTGAGCATGATGTAGAGCGAGTAGAACAGGCCGGAGAGCAGGCCGTAAATGATACCCAGCGCATCGTTCTGCCCGCTGCCGCTGTTGCCGGCAAACAGGCTCACCAGCACAATACCCAGACCGGCGGTCAGAATCAGCAGACCGTCTCGGCGCGGGGGCAGGTGGTGCTGCAGCAGCGAAATCCACACCGCCGAGAACAGGGGACCCGTTGCAGGCAGCAGGGCTGCAATACCGGCCGAGGTCTCCTTGATAGCCAGAAAGTAAAACAGAATGCACAGGCTGATGCCGATGCCCGATACAAAGGACATGCCACTGAACTTCAGGCTGTCGCGGTGGCGGCAAATCAGCGCGACACCCGTGGTACCAATCAGCAGCAGGCCTATGCTGAAGCGCGCAAACGAGCACATCTGCGCACTGCAGGCAGACTCTCGCACAAACACACACAGCGAGCCCATCAACAGGGCGGCTATGACTGCTGCCAGAAATGCCTGAATATATGCTTTGTTCATCCGTGCGTGCGGTGCGCGCGCGAATTATAGCACCGCCATGGCTGTTTCGCAATATCTTTTTGCGTTATAGGAACCCGGCATGAATGTCAGCAGATAACAGGCGGGACTGAAGTCCCGCTCTTCGAGGCGGTAGAGAGAGCCGCATGTAGACTATTTACAATCTACAAAGTGCAAAACCAGGCGGGCTTTCGCCCGCGGATATGCGTGGCCTATACCACCGTTCACGCTCCTCGGCCGCAAGCCGAGGGCGGCGGTAAGTGTGATTCCGGCTTTGCTTATGTGTGAAAGGGCTTGCGAATTCGCTGAGCTTGTGGTATAAGGGGCGCTCAACAACAAGCACAAAAGATATGACTCGATTTGCCTATATCGCTCTTGCTGCCGTTCCTGCCATGGTGGCTCCCTCCATTGCGCAGGAGGAAGAATTGACTGTCGCAGATTATATTCAGACCCAGTTGGCTCTGCTGAGCGGCATGAATGAGTTGCTGGCATTGCCGACAATTGCTGAGGACCCTGCCGATGTGGCTAAGGGGGTGCAGGTGCTTACTCAGTACGCGGCTGCTCTGGTGAGCATGAAAGGTCAGCTGAATGCCGAGGAGCTCGCCGCTGCTCAGGGTGCGCTGGAGTCAAATCCGGCTGCTCAGTCTATTGGTGCCGGCTTTATTGCGGCTGTCAATAAGCTCGCCGACAACAATTTCTACAACAGCTCCGAGCTGGCAACTGCCGTGCAGCAGTTCGCTGCTGTGCTGGCCCGGATGTAAGGGGTGCACTTTTCATCATTGCTCAAGAAAGCCATGCGGATTTTTATCCGCATGTCTTTTTGGGTAAGGGGTGTTGTGTGTTTTTTTCGTCCGATTGGAAAATTTTATTTCTTAGCTGATTTCAGGCTATTTTGAATAGACGATATACTTTCCAGATAATCGCGTTCCACCGGTGAGAGCTCTATCTGCTGATAGATGCGATATTCTCGTTCCGCTTTTTGCATGGCTTGCTCATGGCTTATATGCCCACTATGTTCCAATACTTGCTCGCCAATGCTTGTCAGCAGGTTGTCAAGCTGTTTCAGATAGTCTTCCATACGCATCACCCGATGTCGACGTGCAGCCAATTCGGCAAAGTCAAAATAGCCGGACACTAAATTGTTGAGAGTTTTCAGCTCGTCTTCAGTCAGGTAGTTTTTTGCTGTCTGTGCATCTTTCAGCATGGGAAAGGCACCGCTGAAGGTTTGCAATCCCATGAGAGGTTTACTCGCATCTGCTCGCTCATAGATAACCTCCGCTGCAGTTTGACCATGAGCCGCATAATGAAACTTGTTCTGCACAATTTTGAAAAACTTTCGGCTGAGCTTGCTTTTGGGGTCATAGTCCGCACTTGTGGCGTATAAGTCCAGTACCTGCCGGAACATTACTTTTTCAGATGAGCGGATATCGCGTATGCGCTCCAGAAGTTCCTTCCAGTAGCCGCCGCCGCCCAGTTCTTTCAGGCGGGCATCATCCATGGTGAATCCTTTGCGGATGTACTCTGTCAGTCTCGACGTCGCCCATTGGCGAAATCGTGTTGCCAGTAGGCTCTTCACGCGATATCCCACGGAGATAATCATATCCAGATTATACAGCGTTACATTTCGTGTTACCTCACGTCGTCCTTCCATTCGGAGTTGTCGGATAACACGAGAGGTTGTATGTTGATCCAGTTCGTTTTCTTTCAATATATTATTGATATGAATAGAGATATTTCGTTTGGTTGTTTGGTACAAGGTTGCCATTTGTTGCTGTGTCAGCCATACCGTATCACCTTCCAGACGTACATCCAGCTTTACTCCCGTGGCATCGTTTTGGTAGATGAGAATACCCGGACTGTTTTCCGTTTCTGCTGAAAAATCAAACAACTCATCCTGTATATCTACTTTCATTGTTTATTATATGTACTTGATGTTTTGTGATGAACTGGGAAAAAATATTTCCTGCTTCAAAAATTTTCTTATATTTTTGTTTGTAATTTATTATGAATTATATTATATTATGTTTTTATTGTTTGATATTTTGCAAAGATATGGTAAGATGTAAGTACAGTATGCGGATTGTTGAATGGACTTCCCTTTTAGAAGAACTCTATTTTGACCGTGGCCAAGTGTAGCGAGATTCGGAGCAGATGTAAAGGCTTATTGTAAAGAATTTCTGTTTTTAGCAAGAAAGCCATGCGGATTTTTACCCGCATGGCTTTTTGGGTAAGGGGTGTTGTTTTTTTACAGCGGCATGACACTGTAGTCACCGACAGGTGCGGGCGGGATGGCCGGCACGCGGGGGGCGTTCTCTTCGACCTCGATGTGGGTGACGGGGCGGAATGGCAGCATGGCGTGGCCGAAATCGCCGTAGTAGTGCGCCTGGGTAAAGCGGACGGTTGCTCCGACTTTCAGCTTGCCAATGAAGGAGAAGAGTTGTGAGTCTTTCTGCCCGGGGGTGGGATTTTTGATGTCAATCATGACGATGGAGCCCGGTTCCATTTTATCGTCGCCATATTCGCTTGCCTTTTGATAGTCCTGATTCTGGAGTACACGGAATCGGGCCACGCGTGTGGCGTGGTTGCACTTGTCGGGGCAATCGGCGGTGCGGTGGCGGCAGGGGATATCCAGGGTACCGAGGTAATGGGCTCTTACGGTGTTGCTGGCCAGCAGGTCGGCTTTGTCCGGCATGGGGGTGGCAAACAGAGCGGGAACGGCGGCGGTCAGCAGGGCGATGAGGTATTTCATGTCCGATGATTTTTGGTTATGGTTTTTCCCATGTTAATACGACCCACGGGCGAAAGCGCGAACTTTTCTGTCAAAAAGATAATTTTTTTGCAGAAGCCGGCAGGTGGAGCTTGGTATATGCTTTGCCGCTGAGCTGCGTATGCTGACGGGTTCAGGCTGTTTTCTGCGGGTGGCGCACACGGGGGTGGGGTTTACAGGGCTTGCAGGCTGTGGCGTATGGCGGCAACGGTAGCATCGATATCCGCCTCGGTATGCGCGGTGGAGATGAAGCCGGTCTCGAAGGGGGAGGGGGCGGTGTAGATACCCTGCTCGAGCATGGACAGGAAGAATCGTCGCCAGGTGTCGAAGTCGGCGGTGGTGGCATCGGCCAGGTTTCTGACATTCTGCGTGGTGAAGAACAGGCAGAACATGGAACCGCTGCGTTTGAAACAGTAGGGCTTGCCACAGTCAGCCAGGGCGGCGCGCACCCCTTCCTCGAGCCGGGCACCGAGTTGTTCCAGGCGGGTGTAGGCATTCGTCGCCTGCAATTCGCGCAGCTGTGCCAGACCTGCTGCCATGGCAACGGGGTTACCGCTCAGGGTACCGGCCTGATAGACGGGGCCGAGGGGGCTCACACAGTCCATGATATCGGCTCTGCCGCCGAAGGCACCCACGGGCAGACCACCGCCGATCACTTTGCCCAGCGTGGTGAGGTCGGGGGTGATGTTGTGCTTACCCTGCACACCGGCGGGGGATATGCGGAAACCGGTCATCACTTCATCGAAAATCAGCAGAGCTCCCTGCTGCGCTGTAATTTCGCGCAGGAACTCCAGGTAGCCGGGCTCGGGCAGGTAAAAACCGGCATTGCCCGGGTAGGGTTCCACGATGATAGCTGCAATCTGCCCGGGATACCGGGCGAATGCCTGCCTGACCGCTGCCGGGTCATTGTAGGGCAGGGCCAGGGTGAGTGCGGCAAACTCTGCCGGCACGCCTGCGCTGTCGGGTTCACCGTGAGTGAGTGCCCCGCTGCCGGCGGCCACCAGCAGGCTGTCCACATGCCCGTGATAACAGCCTGTGAACTTTATGATGTACTTGCGCCCCGTGTACCCGCGGGCCAGGCGTACGGCGCTCATGGTAGCCTCGGTACCGCTGTTGGTCATGCGTACTTTCTGAATGGAGGGTACCCATTGGCAGATGGTCTCGGCCATGTCGACCTCTATGCGGGTGGGTATGCCGTAGCCCAGCCCGGCCGGTACGGCAGCCTGTACGGCCGATATGACGCTCTGCGGCGCGTGCCCCAGAATGGCCGGTCCCCAGGTACCCACGTAGTCGATGTATTGGCGGCCATCTTCATCCCACAGGTGAGCCCCCGCAGCTCGGGTTACGAAAAACGGTGCCCGCCCCAGACGGCGGAAGGCCCTTACCGGTGAATTCACCCCGCCGGGTATCACCCGGCACGCACGCTCAAACAGCTCTTCAGATATCGCCATGCGCCCAGTATAACCCCACACTCCCCCGCGCGCAAGCCTTAATTCATGCCCGTTTTGCCTCCTTTTCCCCTGCTGTGGCGGCGTTCTGCATTTTTCTTTACTTTTTTTATTGATTTTCTCGATTGAGCGGTATATTATGAATATTGCAGAAAGGCGCATACTTCGTGCCGTTGCTGCAATGAAACAACCAAAACATAGAAGGAGGTACCAACCATGCAGACATCAAATGTTGACACAAACGTTGTCGTGACCGGCCGTCATGTAGATGTGACGGATGCTATTCGTGATTTCGCCACGAAGAAAATTCAGTCTATCCATATCGATTACCCCAAAATTGTGGAGGCTCGAGTAGTGGTGGACGTGCAGAAGGACCGCCAGATGGCGGAAATCGTACTATTCTGTGCGGATCACATCACCATCCAGGCATCCACCGTTGGTCCTGACCTCTATGCCGCGATTGATGAGACGGTAACCAAGATTATGCGCCGCATGCGCAAGCATAAGACCCGCCTCATGAAGCATTTCCGCCCGCACCGCTCCAAGAGCATTCGTACCCTCGAGGAGAAGGTGTACGAGGAGGATATCCTTGATTACGAGGATTTCGATGCGCCCGAGGATCCCAAGCCTGTGCGCATTTCCCGCGAGGGCTATGAGCTCAAGACCATGTACAAGGAGGACGCCATCATGGAGCTCGAAATCTCCGGCAAGCCCTTCGTGCTCTATCGCAATGCACGCCGCAATGTGCTGCAGATTGTTTACAGACTGCGCCCCGGCGAGTATTCTATCATTGAGCTTGGTACAGAGCTCAAAGCCTGATTATTACTTCCTCAGACTTCTGCAAAAGCCCGGCCCCGCAAAGGCCGGGCTTTTTGTTGCAACATGTATCATATATTATCTGACTTGAACTTCCGTGAGCTCCGCAGCCGGCGCCTCATGTAAAGAAATTCGCCCTTTTCTTTACATGAGACCGTTTGTCATGTAAAGAAATTCCGATTTTTTTTACATGAGGCCTGATGTCATGTAAAGAATTTTCGATTTTTTTTACATGAGACCGGCTATCATGTAAAGAAAAGGGCTGATTTTTTGCATGAATCCGATATTTTTCCAAAAAAACGGGTTTAATTCAGTTCATTTGAAAAATGAGGGTATGGTATAGGCTTGACGCCCGGTGAGCACTGTGCTAGACTGGGCTCAACTGAGATTAACTCGTATATGCAAACTGAACTGCCATTGCTCCCGCTTTCCATTGATTTGGAAACAAAAAAGATTCTGAAGCAGCTCAACTCGGCAAATAAAAAACTTGCCGAGTTGAAGGGTGTGGCTCGTACTATACCAAATGAAGAGATACTTATACAGACACTCACTCTTCAGGAAGCGAGGGAAAGCTCCGGCATTGAAAATATAGTTACAACGCAAGATGAGCTGTACCAAGCAGGATTGGAGCTGAATGGTAGTCTTGTAAGTCCTGCTACCAAGGAGGTGATGAGGTATGGAACTGCTTTGCGCGAAGGTTTCAGGCGAGTACGCGATAATGGTTTGCTTACTCTTAACACTATATGCGCTATACAGAGCGAATTAGAGGAAAATAAGGCCGGTTTTCGTGCTGTTCCGGGTACTGTTCTGAAAAATCAATACGGAGAGGTAGTGTATACTCCACCGCAGGACAATGCTGATATCAGGCATTTGATGAATAACTTGGAGCAGTTCATAAATGATGCCGAAATGCAGGATGTTGATCCTTTAATCAAATTGGCTGTTATCCATTATCAATTTGAAAGTATTCACCCGTTTTATGACGGTAACGGTCGTACGGGGCGTATAATCTGTGTTTTATATTTGGTAGTTAACCATTTGTTGGAATTGCCCATACTGTATCTGAGTAGGTACATTATGCGCCATAAGAGTGAATATTATAATCTCTTGCAGGAAATTCGAAATAGTGGATACAGTGCCGAAGCCTGGGAAAAATGGGTCATTTATATTTTGAAGGGAATTGAGGAAACTGCCGGCGAGACGATTCAGCTTGTGGAGGGTATTTCTGCACTGATGAAAGAGTATAAAGTGCTTTTGAGGGAAGTATTGCAGAAGGCATACAGTCATGATTTACTGAATTGTCTATTCTATTCTCCATATACTAAAATTGAGCATATAGAGAAGGTATTGAGTATTTCGAGACCGACGGCAACCAGATATTTGGATGCTATGGTTGAAGCCGGTATATTGACGAAAGCTCGTGTATGGAGGCATAACTATTACATCAATACCCGATTGGTGGAATTGTTGGCTCGCGGACAGGAGTTTTCTTTGTCTGCGGACGTGCTTTCGGGAGATTTGAAGAATATTGGTGCTGAAGCTGATATTTTTCCCTCTTGATGCAACAAATAGAGTGAGAATGTGAAATTTGGATTGCAAAAGGGGGTGAAGTCTGGTACACTCGCCGCGCGCAACGGTATAAACCGCTGTGCCATTTCTCTCATTTACATTGCCCGGTGCACTCATGAGTATCCCATTTTTCAGTAAACTGCGTAATAGGAAGGCCCACGTGAAGCTCGTACAACAGGAGCTTCAGAAGGTGCGTGACGAGATTGCGCGGCAGACAGAGGAGTTTGAACCCTATGTTCGCGATTACATGCGTCAGGTGTGCAAGGGGCAGGGTAAGATGCTGCGCCCCGGTCTGGTGCTGCTCACAGCTGCCGCAACCGGTGGCATTCGCAAGGAGCACATTACCTTTGCCGCTCTGCTGGAGATGATTCACATGGCCTCCCTCATACACGACGACGTGCTCGATAAGGCCGATACCCGCCGTGATCAGCCCACGCCCAATGCACTGTGGGGCAATGAGTTGGCTGTGCTGCTGGGAGATACTATGCTGGCTCAGGCTATCGTGATGGGGGCAGAAATCGGTGGCAGCAAGTTCTGCCGCAAGATGGCCATCGCCATGCGTGACCTCTGCCAGGGCGAGGTCGAGCAGTCCACCCGACTGTGGGATGCCGACATGAGCCGCGCCGATTACTACGAGCTGATTCGCAAGAAGACCGCTACCCTCTTTGCCGTTGCCATGAGTGGTGCTGCTTACCTGCAGGAGCTTGATGATGAGATGATAGAACACCTCAACCGCATGGGCACGCTGTTGGGTATTTCCTACCAGATTTACGATGACTGTCTGGACCTCACCGGTACCGATGAGAGCGCCGGCAAGACCCTGGGAACAGATGCCGAGAAGGGCAAGCTCACCCTGCCGGTATTCTTCCTGATGGAGAGCAGCTGCGAGGATGTGGCCGAGCAGGTGCGCCGCGCTGTGGAGCGCCATGAGGAGATTGACTACAGCAGCCTGAGACACACCGATGCCTTCCGCGAGGCCATTCGCCTGTCGGTGGATGAAGGTTTGGCCCGCAATGAGGAGGCTCGCGAGGTGCTGTGGCTGCTGCCCGATACCCCCGCACGCAAGGCGCTGGCCGAGATGACGTACCGGCTGGATGACATGCTGCGCGATTGCTGCAACGCCTGATACGGAATGGCAGATATGATAAGGCCGGAGAAAATGGTACCCGCTCAGAGCGGTCTGGCTGCCACGGTGTGGGCGGAGGTTTGTGCCGCGGCAGAGTTTGCAGCTGAGCACGAACCCAAGCTGCTGGGTATGCTCGATGACGTGGTGCTCAGCCGTACATCGCTGGGGAATGCCGTTGCGGTACGACTGGCCCGCAAACTTTCCCGCCGCGACATGAACCGCGACGAGCTCGAGCCGCTCATTCGCACGCTGCTGAAGTCCAACCCCGTGGTGGTGGATTGCATGGCTGCTGACCTGCGCGCCGTTGTGGAGCGAGATGCCGCCTGTCACAGCGTGTTGGAGCCGCTGCTATTCTTCAAGGGCTTTCATGCTCTGGCAACCTACCGCGTAGCACATGTGCTGTGGCAGGAGGGGCGCCACCTGCTGGCCCTGCTGTTCCAGAGTGTGGGCAGCGAGGTGTTCGGGGTGGATATTCACCCTGCCGCGCAGATTGGCTGCGGTATTCTGCTTGACCATGGCACCGGCTTTGTGGTGGGCGAGACGGCCATTATCGAGAACAACGTTTCCATGCTGCACGAGGTGACCCTCGGCGGTACCGGCAAGGAGAAGGGCGGTGCCCGTCACCCGGTGGTGCGCAGCGGCGTGCTGATTGGTGCCGGTGCCAAGGTGCTCGGCCGTGTGGAAATCGGCGAGTGTGCCAAGATTGCCGCTTCATCTGTCGTGCTGGCCGATGTAGCCGCTCACACAACGGTGGCCGGTGTGCCTGCCGTGCAGGTGGCGGTGAATGCCGACCTTTGCGAACCGGCCCTCGGCATGAAACAGTGTATTGACGGCGAAGTATGATTACCGAAATTGACATCCACCTGCCCCTGCGAAAGGCCATGAAAGAGCAGGCCCGCCGCAAGGCTGTGGCTCAGCAGCTCGGTATTTCCCCACACAGGGTGCTCTCCATGCGCCTGCTCAAGGACAGTATCGATGCCCGCCGTCGTCCTATCTGCAAACAATTGCGCCTGCTGGTGGGGGTGGATGAAGAGTTGCCGCCCTACGAACTTCCGCAGCGGCATTATGCGCCGGTAGCTGCCGGTGCCCGCACGGTTATCGTGGTGGGCAGTGGCCCGGGGGGTCTGTTTGCAGCTCTGCGCTCGCTGGAGCTGGGCCTGCGCCCCATTGTGCTGGAGCGCGGTAAGGATGTCTTTGCCCGCAGTCTGGATTTGCAGCCTCTGCATAGTGGCGATTACGTGATTGAGGAATCCAATTACTGTTTCGGTGAGGGCGGGGCAGGGACTTTCTCTGACGGTAAGCTCTTTACCCGTGCCACCAAGCGCGGCCCTGTTATGGAGGTATACGAGACTTTCGTGGCCCACGGTGCCTCGCCCGATATCCTGACAGATGCCCAGCCGCACCTTGGCTCCGACAAGTTGCCGGATATTATTAAGGCCATGCGTCAGAGCATTATTGCAGCCGGCGGTGAGGTGCATTTCAGCACCCGCGTGAATGGCCTGCTGCGCTCGGCAGATGGCAAGCGTTTGCGTGGTGTTACGACCTCCGACGGTCGTGAATGGGTGGCAGATGCCGTGATTCTGGCCACCGGTCACAGCGCGCGCGATGTCTACCGCATGCTGCATGCCGAGGGGCTCACGCTGGAGCAGAAGACCTTTGCCGTGGGGGTGCGTATTGAGCACCCGCAGGCTCTCATCGACTCTGCTCAGTACCACCTGCGCCCCGGTGAATCCCGCCCCGTGGGGCTGCCTGCTGCCCGCTATACTCTGGCAACCAATATAGAGGATAGGGGTGTACACTCCTTCTGTATGTGCCCCGGCGGTCATATTGTACCCGCGGCTACTGCCAACGATGAGGTGGTGGTCAATGGTATGTCGCTCTCCGCGCGCGATTCGTACTGGGCTAACTCCGGATTTGTGGTTACGGTTAAGCCCGAGGATACCGCCGCCTGCGCTGCCGAGCATGGTGTGCTGGCCGGCCTGGCCTGGCAGAAACAGCTGGAAATCGCGACCTCGCAGGCCGGTGGCGGTCGCCAGAAGGCCCCCGCTCAGCGAGCCGTGGATTTCCTGGCCGGGCGTGTGAGCGCTGCGCTGCCCAAGAGCAGCTACGAGCCCGGTCTGACCCCCTGGGACTTGAATGCTCTCTTGCCCGACTTTGTGAGCCGCCGCATGAAGGACGGCCTGCTTTTCTTCAACCGCAAGCTGCGCGGTTTTGCCGGGGAGGATGCTCTGCTCATCGGCAGCGAGACCCGCACCAGCTCCCCCCTGCGCATTCCCCGCGACCCCGCCACCCTGCAGCACGTTGACCTGCCCGGGCTCTTCCCCTGCGGAGAGGGTGCAGGCTACGCCGGCGGTATCGTATCCGCCGCGCTCGATGGTCGCCGCTGTGCCGAGGCGGTGGCTGCCATGAGCTGAGGGTAAACCATATTGAGCTGCAAAATAAGTAACTATTTTCCTGTAATTGGCAGTTTTAGCTTGAAAAACGGCTGTTATTATGCTATAGGAGAAGTTGCTATGAAGAAGATTCTTTCTCTTGTGACAATGCTTGGTATGCTCAGCGGTGTGGCCGCTGCAGCTCCTTATGTTCTGCCGTCTAATCAGCCCGGTGCTCTCACCCCCTACGATGTGCAGCCCGTGTACTCTGTAGAGGGGCTGTATGCCATTGCAGATGACTCCGACGATCCCAACACCGCCGGTGTACGTTTGGACTTCAATCTGTACAACAACGCTACAGATACCGTACGCCACCAGTTCAAGATGGGTATTGCCGGTATGTGGGGCAGCGAGGATTATGACTATGGTGCAGACCTCGACATCTTTATGGTACCCGTTACAGCCGGTTACAACCTGAACATCGAGCTGTGCGACAGTGCTCTGCTTTATCTGGGAGCCCGCGCCGGTTATGCCTGGGGGCGCCTGGAGTCCGGTCCTATCGCCGAGACCACCGGCGGCTTTACCTTCTCTGTTGGCGGTGGCTTTAAGTTCATGTGCTCCGATGCCGTTTACGTAAACGTGGGCTATGAATTCGGACGTACCTACTTCGACAAGGGCGACATCGACTACATCATGGGCCAGCACATCATCTCCGTGGGTGTGGGCTGCCAGTTCTGATTTGTAGGTAAAAACAGTTATTTCGAAACTTTCCCCCGTTTTGCATCATTTGTTATGCAAAACGGGGCTTTTTTACACTTTTCGGAAGCAAATTCGCGGAATTTTCGAAAAAGTGCCAAAAATGTGATTTTTAAAAACATTGATTTTTCAATGTTTTTAAAAATTTGTTGCAAAAAAATGCAAAAATTTTGAAAAATGAGCTTGACGTTCGGCGATGATTCGTGTATACTTCTCGGCACACCGACACGGTGCAGCCCGAAAGAGCTAAGCGAAACGCTGAAACAAGCAACGCTGAGCGGCGGCCGGGCGAGGCAGTTTTTAACATACGGACTTTCCGTGGCACCACGGC
>JAZSEM010000037.1:0-19653 GCA_045531695.1 Akkermansia sp. | reverse complement strand
ACTTCGTTCAGAGTGTCTGTTTAATCTTTTCGAGGGTATAGCATTCGATGATGTCACCCTCCTCGTAGTCGTTGTAGTCTGCCAGGCGTATACCGCATTCCAGACCGGCCTTGACTTCCTCCACTTCGTCTTGGAAGCGGCGGAGTGTGGACATCTTGCCGTCGAACACCACTTGGCCATCGCGCAGTACGCGTGCCTCGGCTGTGCGCAGCATTTTGCCGTCCGATACATAAGACCCCGCAGCGCGACCTTTGTTCAATTTGAATACCTGCCTGATTTCGGCATGTCCCAGCACTGTCTCGCGGGTCTCGGGCTCCAGCAGGCCGAGCATGGCATCCTTCACCTGGTCGATCAGCTCGTAGACGATGGAGAAAATCTTGACCTGTACGCCCTCGCGCTTCACGGCCTTTACTGCGTTGCTTTCCACCTTCACGTTGAAGCCCAGAATGACCGCGTCGGACGAGGAGGCAAGCAGTACGTCGCTCTCGGAAATGGGACCGGCGGCGGCTCCGATGAACTGGCACTCCACCTTCTCGCTCTCGATGTCCAGAATGGCTTTCTTGATAGCCTGCGCGGAGCCTTGTACGTCGCCCTTCGGATACAGCTTCAGCGCGGCTTTCTGGCTGCCGTCGCCCATCATGGCGAGAATGTCTTCCATGCGGGAGCGGCGGGGGGCGCTCAGGCGCTGCTGGCGCAGTTCCTCCTGGCGCTCTTCAGCTAGTTTGCGTGCCTCGCGCTCGTTCTTCATCTCGACAAGCTCATCACCCACATTGGGGGTCTGGAGGAAGCCGGAGACTTCGGCGGGCATACCGGGTGTAACCTTCTTGATGGACTTACCCTGGTCGTTGAAGAGGGTCTTAATCTTACCGGAGAAGGGACCGCAGATGAAGGGCATGCCGACCTTGAGGGTGCCGCTTTGTACGATGACGGTTGCGGAGCTGCCCTTACCCTGTTCCATGCGAGCTTCAATGATGGAGGCGCGACAGTTGGCACGGGGATTGGCTTTAAGCTCCAGTACTTCTGCCTGCAGGCAGAGCAGGTCGAGCAGGTCATCGATACCGGCACCGGTGTGGGCAGATACATCCACGCACTCGATTTCACCACCGAAATCCGTGGGCATGAGCCCTTCTTCCATGAGCTGGGTACGCACACGAAGCGGGTCGGCTGCGGGTAGGTCACACTTGTTCACTGCTACAATGATTGTTTTGCCGGCGGCCTTGGCGTGGGTGATGGCCTCGCGGGTCTGGGGCATAATACCGTCATTGGCTGCAACAACAAGTACTACAATGTCCGTTACGTCGGCGCCGCGAGCACGCATTTCGGTGAAGATGGCGTGGCCGGGGGTATCAATGAAAGTAAGGATGTTACCGCCGTGGTCGACAGAGTAGGCTCCGATGTGCTGGGTGATGCCACCGGCCTCGCCGGCGACTACCTTGGTGCGGCGAATATAGTCGAGCAGGGAGGTCTTGCCGTGGTCAACATGCCCCATTACAGTGATAATGGGGGTACGTACCTTAAGAAGGTCTTCGGGTTCCTCCTCTACAGCCACGGGTTCGGGTTCCTTTACAACTTCAACCGGGGCCTTTACGCCTGCTCCTTTTTCTCGCTTGACACGCTCAAATGCAAAGCCATGCTTTTCGCAGAGCGCGGCAACCTGATCACTGTCGAGTGTGGTTGCCGGATTGGCAAATACCCCCATGGGCAGGAGGTCAGCAATGAGCTTGAAGGGCTTCATGTTCATCTGTGCTGCCAGCTCTGCAACAGATACCGGGGGCTTGACGTTGATGAGTTTTTCGCCTTCTGCGGCTGACGGAGCAGGGGGCTGTGCTGCAGCAACAGGTGCGGGTTTGGGCTCAGGCTTGGGAGCCGGCGCAGGTTTGGGAGCCGGTGTATTTGCAGGAGCCTGCTGCTTGGGGGCAGCCGGCTTCTTCTTAGTGGGGCTCAACAAATCGAGAGCTGCTTTGCGTGCAGGGCGGGGAGACTCACTGCGAGTCGACGCCTGAGCCGGATCCTGCGAGCTCTTGGCTGCAGGCTTTGCCGGGGCTGCTTTCTTCTTTTTGGTGCCACCAAGCAAATCGAGCACCTCGGGCTTCTTGTTGTTCTTTTCAGACATGTGTACGATGAAAATATTATTTGCTGTGAAGGGATTGCTCCCTCCTCTACGCTTATATTAATCAGGCGTTCTTGGCTTTATCTACGATGGCAAAAGCCTGCTCTTCACTGATTCCCAGTGCATCCACCAAGTCTTCAGGCTGTACGTAGCTGGCAATACCCTGCACGGTGGTGAAACCGGCTGCAACCATGCTTGCAGCAAGTTCAGGGCTTACACCCAGTACGTTTGTCAGCTCTCCGGCACCTTCATTGGCAATGCTCTTGGTGCGGGCTGAATTATCGTAGGGCTCAATACGTACCTCCCAGCGGTCGCTGGGCGAAGAAATAAGGCGAGCTGTCAGGCGTACGTTCTGCCCCTTGCGACCCTTAGCTTTGGCGGCAGCCTTGTCGTCTGCCACGTAAACGGTCACGAGACGATGTGCCTCATCGACATCGATACGAACCGGGTCAATGGGAGCGAGAGATTCCTGAACCATGGCTGCTTTGTCTTCCGAGTACTCCAGAATGTCAACCTTTTCGCGGTTCAGTTCGTTGACAACATTCTTCACACGAGCACCACGCATGCCAACGCAGGCACCGATGGGGTCGATGTTGGGATCATCGCTCTTCACAACCATCTTGGTGCGATAACCGGCTTCGCGAACAATGTTGACAATCTCAACCGTGTGATCGTAAATCTCCATTACTTCGCTTTCAAACAGACGGCGTACCAGATTGGGGTGGCTGCGGGAGAGAATCAGCTCGTTGCCACGAACTCCGTCACGTACTTCTACAACGTAGAAACGCATCTTGTCACCGGCAGAGTATTCCTCGCCGGGAATGCGCTGGCGCTGCGGTACCAAACCTTCAAACTTGTCGACCTCAACAATCACGTCACCCTTGTCGTAGCGACGCACTGTGCCGGTTACCAGCTCACCGATGCGGTCTTTGAAGGCATCTGCCAGCATTTCCTGCTCAGCCTTGCGAATGCGCTGCTGCATGGTCTGGCGGGCTGTCTGCACAGCGATACGCCCGAAATCCTTGGGGGTGATATTCATGCTGATACGCTGCCCAATAGTGACAGTTTTTCCGCTGCGGGCTGCCATGGCCTCGGCCTCAGAGAGTTTAACCTCGTTGAACGGGTCAGTAAAGTCCTCGTCTGCCACAATCTCCATGCGAGCCTTAATCTTTACGCTGTTTTTTTGCGGGTCGATTACGGCCTTGAGGTGCCGTATGCGGTCTGCACCGTCTACCATTTTGGAGTATGCGGTGATGAAAGAAGCTTCAAGAGCCTGCACTACGCGTTCACGAGTAAGGTCTTTTTCGCGAACGTAGAAATCGATCAGTGCGGAGATATCTGTGGCTGCCATAGTGATTGATGCTTATGTTTGTATATTAACCGGTCACAAAAAAAGAGCGGGTCCAAGACCCGCTCCAATCGAATATGACCGGAACTTGTTCGCCGTGATACTAGCATGCAGAACAGTTTAAGTCAAGTAAAATGCCTGATTATGCTAGAAAAACGCTCATTTTTCATCGTTTTTTTTCTCTGCTCCGACGGGGGCTGTTGAAGGTGTGTCGGCATAGATGACGGCCGGATTGATTTTGGGAATGACGTTGACACTGCGAATGGGTTTGCGGGTCACTCGGGAGTGTTCCAGAATCATAGCAAGGCGCTCAAGTTGTTCTTTGATTTCGTACGCCTGCATGATAACCTCCGTGCCATTGTCGAGGGTGACAACCATCTTCCATTCCTTCGGGCAGAAAATCTCGCAGATAGCCGGTATTTCTACCAGATTGTAGGCGTTGGATGCCGCTATGAGTTCTTTGATGGGGCGGCTTTTCTTGTCGGTGATAGTCGCTCCGGGCTTTAGTTCTTTGATGTCCTCCGGCTGAAGATACCACGTCGGCACGTTCAAGAAGTTTCGGTGGTAGTCTTCGACTACGGGAAAGAGTACCCCTCTGGGATCCATGAAAAGTCGAGTGCGGTTGCCGGTTTCTGCTCCGCTTTCCATTTCCACGTATACCACAGGTATGCGTTCATCAATCTCAATGTGCAACGTTTCGGGCATTTCTGCCCTTATGGTGGCATTGGCGATGCAGGGGTGGGCTGACAGCGTTTCCTGCATGCCACCTACATCCAGTGTGGCCATGTTGATGGCATTTTTTATGCCGAGAATCTCCATGGCTTGTGAGCGGGAAATCAGCCCATGGCGTGAAACATAGCTCACATTTTCAATATTCATGCTGTATGCCTTCTCAATGGCATAATCCACTGCCACCTTAATTCCCCATACAATGGGTGCCGCAATGAGGGTAATAATCAGCCACTTTCGCAATCTGCGGGCACCGCGCTTGAGCGCCAGCATGCTGAACAGGCGATCTTTGAGAGAGAGAGCCTGTTCCAGCAGGTGGACATTCTGCTTTTCGCTGCGGTATTTGTTCCGGCCTTTCATGCGAGGTTGGAAATTCAGCCTCGAGGCTGATTGAGGGAAATCTCAGCAATCTGCTTGCAGAGCTCACCAAAGCTGATGCCGACTGCTGCAGCAGCTTTGGGGAAGAGCGAGGCGCTTGTCATACCGGGAATGGTGTTGATTTCCAGTACGTAGGGCTTGCCATCGGCTGTCAGTAGTACATCTACACGACCATAGACCTCCACGCCGAGGGCATTGTAGGCAGCCAGTGCTGCGGCTTGTACGGCCTTTGTCTCCTCGTCGCTGATGTCGGCAGGGCAAATATAGTCGGAACCGACGCCACCTGAAAGTGAGGGGTATTTGTTGGCAAAGTCGTAGAAGCCTTCACGCGGTGCAATATGAATGACGGGCAGGGGGGTGCCGTTGAAGATAGCTACGGTCAGTTCCTTGCCATCGATGTACTCCTCGACCAGAATGTCGGTGCCGTACTTGGCTGCCTCGGCCACAGCTGCCGGAAGTTCATCTTCCGTTTTAACAATGCTGACGCCGACAGAGGAACCTTCGCACGGGGGTTTGATGACACAGGGAACCCCGATGGTAGGCATGTGGCCGGAGGGAATAACCTCATCTGCAGGGGTAGGAACGCCCGCGGCAAAGAAGGCCTTCTTGGTCAGAATCTTATCAAAACAATTGCGGCTTGTTTCAGACCCGGCACCGGTGTAGGGGAGTCCCAACTCTTCCAGGTAGCTCTGAAGTCCGCCATCTTCACCGTATGTGCCGTGAATCATATTGTAGCACAGCTCGGTGCCCTCGGGGATGGCGGGGCGCTCGCTATCTACAATTACCGGAGTGACGTTGGTGAAACCTTCTGCACGCAGGGCATCCAGTACTGCATTGCCTGAAACCAGAGAAACTTCGCGCTCGGAACCGGGGCCACCCATCAGCAGGGCAATGGCCGTATCTTTTGTCAGTGTCTTCATATTTGTTGCTTTGATGCTATATGTACCTTATCAGAACTCTGCATCTCGGTCACCTATGACCTGTATTTCTGTACGCAGGGTTATACCACGCTCGGCTTTCGCCTTGTTGCGGATATAGTCGATAAGTTCGGTAACATCGGTGGCTTTGGCCTTGTTGATGTTAACGATGAAGTTAGCGTGTTTTGTTGAAATCTGAGCACCACCGATGGTGTACCCCTTGAGCCCCATTTCGTCGATGAGCTTGCCGGCAGGGATTTCCTCGGGGTTGACGAAGGTGCAGCCTGCGCTGGGTTCCACGGGTTGGGTGGCTTTACGACGTGTACGACTCTCCTCTGTTCGAGCCTCAATTTCCTTGGGGTCGCCGGGGGTGCCGCAGAATGTCGCCTGCATAACGAGATTGTGCTCAAAATCCGGAATCAGTCGATAACGGGCAGGACGCATGGTTTCTTTCTCAAACTCCACGATGTCGCCATCGTCATTGAGGGCAATGGCAGAGCAGAATACGCTCCACATGTCACCCTCCATAGCTCCGGCATTCTGTCGCAGACTCCCGCCAACGTAGCCGGGAATGCCGTCCATCCATTCAAAACCGCTTATCCCATTCTGAGCCGCAAAAGCCGCAAGCTTTTTGAGTTTTACGCCGGCGCCGGCTATAATTTTGCTGCCACACAGTTCCAATTTCTGGAATTCGCCGGCAACAGGGTGAATAACAGCGCCGCGTATGCCACCTTCACGAACAATGAGGTTGGAACCACGACCTACAGTATGCACGGGAATGTTGCGATCCTTGAAGAAATTTACCACAGCTTGCATGCGCTCGATGGAGTCAGGCTCAATCCAGTACTGGGCCTCGCCACCTACGCCGG
The DNA here is from genome assembly GCA_045531695.1 of Akkermansia sp. Taxonomy (GTDB): domain Bacteria; phylum Verrucomicrobiota; class Verrucomicrobiia; order Verrucomicrobiales; family Akkermansiaceae; genus Akkermansia. Next base: position 13,302 of record JAZSEM010000037.1, on the reverse strand, counting down.
CGGTGGTGTGCTTGCTCATGGGTTCATACAGTCTGCAGGTGAAATCGTTGCCGCACTCCTGCTGCATTTCGGCCAGTACGCGCAAATCCTGAGCAATCTTCTTGCCTGCTTCGTGCACGTTGCCTGCTCCCAGTGTGATGAAGAGGTCGCCGGGGCGCAGTATGTTGCCGACCTTGTGGTGAGCCAGTGCCAGATTGGGCAGGAACTCGGCATCCACCGGGCCATTCTCAAGCACAGCGTCGACTATGGTCTGTCCGCTGATGCCGGGAATCGGGGGCTCGCTGGCCGGGTATACGTCCGCCACGTACAGTTTGTCCACGTTCTGCAGCACACGCCCGAAGTCATCACGGAGCAGTTGTGTGCGTGTGTAACGGTGGGGTTGGAAGAGTACGATAAGACGCTCGGGTTTCAGGCTCTGAGCCGTTTGAAGAGTAGCGGCGATTTCGGTCGGGTGGTGGCCGTAGTCGTCCACAATGCGGTAGTCGCGTGACAGGTACTTGGTTTCAAATCTGCGACGAGCTCCGGCGAAGCTGACCAGACCACGGGTTATGCTGGCAAAATCACACCCGAGTTCCAGCGCAAGTGCTGTGGCTGCCAGTGAGTTGAGAACGTTGTGTCGGCCGGGTATACCCAGCTCTACGCGCCCCAGCGGCTCGCCTTTGTGGTTGATTGTATACAGTGTACGACCTCGCTTTACTGTTACATCGGTAGCTGTATAGTCGGCATCTTGCCAACCATAGGAAATGGTATTGGGGTATTGGGAGCATACGTCTGCAGCACCGGCATCGGTCTTGCAGTAGATGAGTTTGCCTCGTGTCTGGCGGCACAGGCGGTGGAATACACTCTTAATATGATCGAGGTCGCGGTAGAAGTCCAAATGTTCGGCCTCGATGTTAAGGATGATGCTGTGCTCCGGTATGTAGTTTACCAATGTGCCGTCGCTCTCATCGCCTTCTGCTACCAAGTATTCACTATCCTCAGTCCAGTGAGCGTTCGCTCCCAGTACGGGGATTTCGGCTCCAACGTAGTGGCAGGGGCGCATACGTCCCTCGCGCAGCAGGTGGGCACTCATGGCCGAAGTTGTGGTCTTGCCGTGGGTGCCGGCTACGACTACGCCCTTCTTATTATTAAGAATGGCGGCCAGACATTCGGCTCGGCGCAGGCAAAGACAGCCGTTCTGGCGGGCTGCCGCCAGAGCTACGTTCTCCTCGCGTATCGCACTGGAGTAGATGACGACTTCTGCATCCCTCACTGCGTCTGCGCTGTGGGGGCAGGAGAAAACAAGGCCTGCCTGTTGCAGACGTTCGGTTTCGTCGCTGGTTACTCGGTCACAGCCGCTTACACGGTGCCCCATTTCCAGCAACATGCGAGCAAGGCCGCTCATGCCTGCACCTGCTACACCAATGAGATGAATGCGTACGGGATTTTCCCGATCCAGAAGCCTTTTGCGTAACTGTTCAATCATAGCTCTTACGCGTTATTATATACGATTGGGGCTTACAATCAAGCCAAATGTCGGTTTTATTTCGTTAGTCCTCTCCATGAAGCTGAATTATGAACTCATTAGGATTTGGAGAACGGTTGGTGGAGGGGTGACTCGATGACTGACTTTTCTTAAGTAATGTGGAGGGGTGACTCGTTTGGGGAAGGATTTGAGGGAGCTTTCGCCTCTATTTATTAGGGGAAATCGGTCAAAATGTGAGATTTTGCTTGCATTTTCAGGCTTTTTGGTGCATAACGCTCCGCAGTTATGACCGACGAACGCGCGCGCAAGCCCTCCTGGTTGAAAGTAAAGCTGCCCAAGGGGCAGGCATTTAAACATGTGAATAATCTGGTGAAAGGTAACTCGCTGGTGACTGTGTGTGAGGAGGCTATGTGTCCGAATCGTGGTGAGTGCTGGAGCCATGGTACGGCTACGTTTATGGCCTGTGGCGACGTCTGCACGCGAGCTTGCGGTTTTTGCGCTACCCGCACGGCTAAGCCTAAGCCACTGGACCCCGAGGAGCCTGCCAAGATTGCAGATGCCGTTAGTCGCATGAATCTTTCGCATACTGTGGTTACCATGGTAACGCGCGATGACCTTAAGGATGGTGCTGCAGCGCACATGGCTGCTATCATACGTGAAATCCGCAAGTCCAGTCCACAGACTGTTATCGAGGTTCTTACTTCTGATTTCAATGGCAATGAGGATGCTCTTGCTATGGTGATGGATGCCCGTCCGCACATTTTCAATCATAATCTCGAGACCGTGGAGCGTTTGTCGCCCATCGTGCGTTTCCGTGCCCGTTACAGTAAATCTTTGCACATGTTGCAGAGAGCAATGGAAATGGCTCCCGGTATGGTGGTGACCAAGAGTGGTATTATGCTGGGGCTGGGTGAAACCCGCGAAGAAATAGAACAGACGATGGATGATTTGCGAGCTCATGGTGTCACCGTGCTTACCATGGGACAGTACCTGCGTCCCTCGGCCCGTCATTTGCCGGTGATTGATTATATTCATCCCGAGGTGTTTGATGAGCTTCGTGAAGTCGCTCTCAGTAAGGGATTCCGCCATGTGGCCAGTGGCCCGTTGATTCGCTCTTCGCACCACGATGCTAACTTCAGACCGGAGCTTGATATCCTTGAGGCAATCAATGCTGATCTTCGTGCTCGCGGTGAACTGAGCTGAATGCGCTTGACAGTGTGACGGAAAGTCGCTAAAATCAACCCTGATACGTTTTTCTATTATACCAATTATATGGCAACAGAGACAATGACCGACGCTGAGTCCGCACTCAATGCCCTTTATGGCAGCGATACCTTCGGGATTAAAACTATGGAGAGGTTCCTCTCCAAGAGTGCGTTCAAGAAGATGATGCTCACCGTGCAGAAAGGCGGTAAGCTTGATATCAGCATTGCCGACGAAGTTGCTCAAGCTATGAAGGTGTGGGCTCTCAGCAAGGGCGCCACTCACTATACGCACTGGTTCCAGCCGCTGACAGATGCAACTGCGGAAAAGCATGACTCCTTCGTGGAACCTGACGGGAAGGGAGGCATGATTTGTGAGTTCACCGGCAAGAATCTCATACAGGCCGAGCCCGATGCTTCGTCGTTCCCCAGCGGCGGTATTCGTGCCACATTCGAGGCTCGTGGTTATACTGCATGGGACCCCACCAGCCCGGCATTCATTAAGCGTACGGAGCATACAGTGACCCTGTGTATTCCCACCGCTTTCTGCAGCTATACCGGCGAGGCTCTCGACAAGAAAACACCGCTCCTGCGCTCCATGGCGGCTGTGGCTCATCAGACAACGCGTGTACTTAACTGCTTCGGAATTGAGCCTGGTTATGTTGTCAGCAACCTCGGGGCAGAGCAGGAGTACTTCCTTATCGATCGTGACCTGTACCTTAAGCGCATGGATCTTATCGAGACCGGTCGTACCCTCTTCGGTTGTCTGCCTCCCAAGCACCAGCAGATGGAGGACCACTACTTCGGCTCTATTAAGGAGCGAGTGCTGGAGTTCATGATGAGTGTGGATCGTGCGCTGTGGGCTCTTGGTGTGCCTGCCAAAACCCGCCACAATGAGGCGGCTCCCGGTCAGTTCGAAATTTGTCCTCTCTTTGAGCCCTGTAACGTAGCGGTTGACCATAATGTGATGATTATGGATGTTTTGCAGCGTCAGGCTCTGAAATATAATCTGGTCTGTTTGTTGCACGAAAAGCCCTATGCCAGTGTGAACGGATCCGGTAAGCATAATAACTGGTCTCTTTCTACCCCCGAGCTTGGTTCACTTTTCTCCCCCGGTAAGACACCCCACAGCAATCTGCTGTTCCTGACGTTCCTGTCTGCGGTAATCATGGGTGTGGATAAGCACGCAGACTTGTTGCGCGCTTCGATAGCCAAGGCCGGTAACGACCACCGTCTCGGTGCAGCAGAAGCTCCGCCTGCCATTATTTCCATTTTCCTGGGTGATCAGCTTACCGATATCATTGAGCAGATTAAGGCCGGTGGGGCAAAGTCCTCTGCCTCCAAGACGACTATGGAGCTTGGCGTGGATGTGCTGCCGGAACTGCCGAAGGATACTACCGACCGTAACCGCACCTCTCCCTTTGCCTTTACCGGTAACAAGTTTGAGTTCCGCGCTGTAGGTTCTTCTCAGACTTGCGCCTGGCCTATGGCTGTGCTCAATACCATCATGGCCGAGGCTCTTGATATTGTGGCAACGCGTTTGGAACCCGTTGCCGGTACTCCTGATTTCAAGAGCGCTGTACGCGAACTTATTCGTGAGCTTATTACCTGTCATGACCGAGTGGTATTCAACGGTAATGGCTATTCTGATGAATGGGTGCAGGAGGCTGAGCGCCGTGGTCTGCCTAATATTAAGACTACCCCCGAAGCGTTGGATGTGCTTGCCCGCCCCGACACGATTGCTCTCATGGAGAAGTATGGTGTGCTTAGCCGCTCTGAGTTGCTGGCTCGCCGTGAAATCCAGATTGAGAACTTTGAAAAGCTCATCGATATCGAGGCTAAAACATGTCTTAACATGCTTCGTACCATCTATTTGCCTGCAGTGGCCCGACAGATGGCTGAAATCTGCGGTACTGTGAGCGCTATTATTGCCGCCGGTGTGCCTGCCGGCCTGAAGGCTGCTCGCGCCAGAGCCGGTGTGGTTGGTTCTCTGTATGATGAACTTGTACCCCGGGTAGATGCCCTGGAGGACGCTATCAACTGCGGTGAGCCTATGGCTATGCGTGCTGCGATGGAGGATGCTCGCCTGACGGTGGATGCTCTCGAGGCTGTTGTGGCTGCCGATCTCTGGCCGGTTCCCACATATGCGCAGATGCTGAATATTCACAGCAAATAAGCAAAGCGCTAATATCTTTTATGGCGGGTGTGAATCTTTATCACACCCGCCATATTGTTTAATTTTTGTAAAGTGTGTCATACTGTGGCGTTTGGGGTTGACGTACAATTATAATAGGCTATACTTCAGTCGTATTTTGTCAAACACTTGACAAAATACGTAAAGGGTGGATTATCGCCAAATTTTACACTTCAATCATGTCTACACCAAAAAAGAAATCAGAACCCGCGAAGGCGAAGAGCTCGAAAAATAAGGTTGAAAATCAGCCCAAGACGAAAGCGCCGGTAAAGAAGTCGTCGGCCAAGTCTGCTGAGAGTAAAGTAAGCCCGGCGGATTCTGCTGAGACTGTGAAAACTGCCCCTAAAACTGCCGCTAAATCAGCGACCAAGACAACGCCGAAGTCTGCATCTAAACCCGCTGTTAAGCCGGTAACTAAACCCGCAGTGAAAGCTGCGACAAAATCTGCAGAAAAACCGGCTAAAGCTGAGTCTAAACAAACTGTTGCAAAACCTGCTGCAGATAAAGAGAAAGATAAAAAGGCTAAAGCAAAGAAGGCGGAGGTTAAAGAGCAGTCTGCTTTGGAAGAGTCTATTGAGGCAGAGGTGGCTGAGTTTACGGAAAATTCCAGAAAGAAGGCTTCAGCCTCCCGCCGTAAGGGTGCATATACGCCACCTCGCATTACTGCCAAGGAGTTGCAGGATTTCTTCCCCGATGATATTACTCTTAAAACGGCGTTTAAGAATCTTCTGACTATTGCCAAGAAAAACAACGGCTATGTGACAGATGATGATATTTTCTCATCTCTGCCGATGGATGGCTATGAAGAGCAGGATACCGAGCGTCTGTTTGAGCGACTGCATTCTATAGGTGTGGAGGTTCGCGATGAGTCGGCAATCATTGCACCTATCTCTCTGGCTGATATCAAAGGGCACAAGAGTAAGAGCGGCCGTTTGGTGGATACTCCTGTGGTTCAGGAGAAGGTTCGTGAGCTGATTGTTCTTGCTACAGAGCAGGGGTACCTTACTTATGACGACATCAATGATGTGCTCCCCAATGACATGATCAATCCCGCAGACCATGAGGAGATCATGGAGCGTTTGCGTGATATGAACTTTGCCATTATTGATGCCTCGGACGTAGATAACTACAGCGAGCGTAAGCGACTGGAGGAGTCCGGGGAGGAGGATGAGAATGAAAAGATGGAGGCTAAGCTCGACATTCTCGATGACCCCGTGCGCATGTATCTTAAGCAAATGGGGCAGAAGGATTTGCTCAAGCGCGAGCAGGAGGTGAGCCTGTCTATTCGTATCGATCATGCTGAGAATGACTTGCAGACCCGACTGCACAAGTTTGGTCTTGTTTCCATGTGGTATCTCGAAACTGCTCAGCGTATCTTGCAGAATAAGGAGCGCTTTGACCGTGTGGTGGCTGATAAGAATATTGACCACCGCGAGCAGTACTTCCGCGAGATTCAGCCTCTTATTAACAAGATTTATGAACTTCATGATGACGCTCAGGTGGCGTACAATAATCTTCGTCGTGCTCGCCGTCGTAATAAGGGGGTAGATGCTGCGCAGAAGGAGTTCGATAACTTGCTTGAATCTCTTGATGCCTTGTATCGTAAGTTCAGCTTCAAGGGGAAGGTGTACGAGGATTTCTTGACTCGTATGCGCGAGGTTCGTCAGCGTGTGATGAAGTTGCGCCGTCAGTACGATGGTGATTTTGATAACAAGGATTACAAGGATGTGATAACTGAGCTGGAGGTTCAGCTCTGGATGCCCATCAGCGACTTCTTGGAAAATTATCAGGCCATGAAGGAGGCGATGAAGGAGGCTAAGGCTGCCAAGAAGGAGATGATTGAGGCTAATCTGCGCCTGGTTATCTCGATTGCCAAGAAATATACGAACCGAGGCCTGGCTTTCCTGGATTTGATTCAGGAGGGTAACATGGGGCTGATGAAAGCCGTTGAGAAGTTTGAATACCGCCGTGGTTACAAGTTCTCGACCTATGCAACATGGTGGATTCGCCAAGCTATTACCCGCTCTATCGCTGATCAGGCTCGTACTATCCGTATACCGGTTCACATGATTGAGACGATTAATAAGCTCATGCGTGTGCAAAAGAAGCTGGTGCAGGATTTGGGCCGCGAACCTACGCCCGATGAAATTGCAGCCGAGAGCGGTATGCAGGTGGAACGTGTGCGCAGCGTGCTTAAGATGGCTCAGCAGCCTATCTCCATGCAGCAGCCTGTGGGTGATTCCGATGATACTTCATTCGGCGATTTCCTGGAGGATAAGAGTGCTGAAAATCCCATGGATGGCGCAGCTTTCAACTCTCTGCGTGAGAAGCTTTCCGGTGTGCTCAATACGCTCAATGAGCGTGAGCGGGCTGTGATTGAGCAGCGTTTCGGTCTGAAAGATGGTAACCCCCGTACCTTGGAGGAAGTAGGTCGCCAGTTTAACGTTACTCGAGAGCGAATTCGTCAGATTGAGGCGAAGGCTCTCCGTAAGCTCAGGCATCCTACGCGTATCGGTTGTATTAAGGGGTTCCTCGATTCGACCGTGTCTTAACCGGTCGTAGAACCTCATTTTTTTAGTGCTTGCTGCTCGGTTGTTGGGCAGCAAGCACTGTTTTTTATGTCTTTTTTTGCATTGTGGCTCACTTTATGAGTGACTTTGCTTGAGCAATTTGGTATCATGTATTCACTTACCATGATGAGACCGTTTTCTCGTACTGCAATTTTCTCTCTGATGGCCATGGGGGCTCTCTCAATGGCTCCCTGTGTCTGTGCCCAATCTGCAGATACTGCTGAAGTATCCCGCCGACGTATGGCTTCTCGCGATGCTCGCCAACTCGTGCAGGAGGCGCGCCTTGCTTATCAGGCTAAGCGCTACTCTCAGGCTGTTGAGCATTACCGCAGTGCCTTGCTGACCTTGCCGGATTCGGCTGAGAATGCAAAGCTTGCCCAGTTTATTCGCCTGAGCCTGTCAGACGCACTTATTGCCAAGGCTATGGATTACCGTACCGTTGGCCGTTATGACGAGGCTATTTCTTTCCTTCGTGAGGCTGTTCGACTTGCCCCTGACAACAAGCGTGCAGAACAGGAACTTATTTATACATCGGATCCGGTTCGTCACAATCCGGCTCTGACCCCTCAGCATGTGGGTGATGTGGCCGAGGTAACCCGCCTGCTGGAGCTGGGCTATGCTCAGATTGATTTGGGCAAGTTTGATGATGCTGAGAAGACCTTCAAAGCTGTCCTTAAAATAGACTCCTACAATACGGCCGCACGTCAGGGTATTGAGTCAGCTGCCCGTCAGCGCTCTCAGTATTATAAGGTTTCTCGCAATTCCACCCGAGCTAAGATGCTCTCAGAGGTCGATGCCATGTGGGAGGAGTCGGTAACCGATGGCGCCCCTGAGGATATGGGGACCGATGAACCTTTCTCGCCCGGTTTGGATGAGGAACTGCAGAACTCCTACTCGGAGCGTCTGGCCGAAATGGTATTGCCCAGCATTATATTTGACGATGCTCCGATAACAGATGTGGTGGATGCTCTTCAAAACCAGATTACCCGTTTTGAAAGTTCCGGATTGAGGGGTGACCGTCATATCAACATTACCACTAATTTCGGCACGCCCGACTCCCCCGGCTACAAACAGATTATGGCTCAGACTGTGCGCCTGAACCTTACAAATATCTCTGTTAAGGATTTGCTCGATTTGCTGGCCAATCAGCTTGGTATCAGTTATTACTATACCCCCTCCGGTGTCGAGATTTCCTACTCCGGTAAGGACTTCGGCCCCATGATTGAACGCACATTCAACGTGCCTCCTCATTTCTTTGATCCCCGCAAGGATGATGAGTCCGAGGATGAAGACGACAGTGAGTTCGGCGATGAAAGCGGTAGCCGTATGGCCATTCGCCGTGTAAATCCGGTGCAGGTTCTTAAGAGTCAGGGAATTTCGTTCCCCGAGGGCGCTACTGCCCGCTATTCCGCTTCGACTCGTCGACTGACAGTTCGCAATACAGCTCACAATCTCGATGAAATTCAGGATTTGCTCAATGTCCCCCTTACGGAAGAGCGTCAGGTTGTGCTCAACGTCATTGCGATGGAAGTATCCGAAGACGACTTGAATCAGTTGGGCTTTGACTGGTTGCTGAATGTGAACTTCAACGGTGAGCTTCATTCTACCGGTGGTCAGGAGCTGGCATCCACAGCAACGGGTATGCCCACGTTCGAGGGCTTTGTGGGAACTCAGGGAGCTCAGGGTAATCACAGTGTGACAAGTGGCCTGCGCAGCGGTCGAGCTGTATTGTCCAGTGGTAGCGGTTCACTTGAGGATCTTATCAGTACCGGTTCCGTCAGTGACTACAGAGGGAAGTCTAGTCATGTCTCTCCCGGTATTTTCGGTATTCGCGGCGTGTGGGAGGCTGTTGATGTGACCATGATTATGCGTGGTCTTGCGCAGCGCAAGGGCGTGGATATTCTGCATAATCCCCGTCTCATTTTCAGCCCGGGGGCAGAGGAGCAGGTGGTATTTGCCAATGTGAATGAACTCTTCTTCCCCGAAACGTGGGAGGCGCCTGAGATGAACTCCAACAGCAGTAGTAATGGTGGAAACTATAATAACAACTATGGCGGTAACGGAAATTCCTCCAACATGATGTCCATTACTGCTAAGGGGGCAACTCCCACTGATTTTGTCCGCTTCGGCATGACCGAGGATACCATTGGTGGTATTGGTACCATACTGCAGGTACATAGTGCAGATATCTCGGAGAACGGGCGTTTCATTACTCTGGCTCTTACTACAACCACGAACGAGTTTGAAGGCTTCATCAACTGGGGTACTCCGATTTACAGCGCTATGTGGGCCGGTGATGGCGGCGATATCGCCTATTTCAAGATTAATCAGAACTACATCCTTCAACCCATGATTAAGCGCTATGTCGAGAATACCAAGATTACGGTGGTTCCCGGTAGTGTCATTGTGATGGGTGGCTTGAAGGAAGCCAGTGTTGTACGTTTTGAGGACAAGGTTCCCATACTGGGTGATTTGCCGCTCGTAGGGCGTCTTTTCCGTTCAGAAGGCGAGCACAAGAAGCGCAAAGCCCTTATATATTTTGCGAAGGTTGATGTCGTAGATCCGACCGGCCGTGATGTCGTTACCGGGGAACGTCCTTCAGCCTCGATTGAAAACTAAAGAGTAATGTGGATTCATGGGTAAAATAGAGAACGAAAAATACACGAGCGAAGCAGATCGCGTATCGCAGGTAAGGAATATTATCAACCAGCTGAATTCAGACCGCCCCTCTCACGAGAAATCGCGAGAGGTGGTTGTTCGCCCGGATGGCACAAAATGCGTGCGGGTGGTTAAGAAACGCAGGGTCGTGAAGAGCCAGGAGGAGCAGAATAAGCGAGCCAGAAGGGGCTTTGTGCTTGGTCTTCTCGGGGTCGTGCTTCTGGCTTTGCTGTTGACCGGTGCGTTCATGTTCCGCGTATCACAGTTTTCTACCGACGAGTATTATCAGAAACTCGAACAGGAGATTACGAGGGCATTTGCAGCCCAACAGGTTCAGTTGGTTGGCGCTCGATTGAATGGTTATGAGTTATCGGTGGATAATGTTCTGATTGATATGCCGGATAACGGCATTGTGCGCCACGTAGAGATGAGTGGAGTGAAGGGTGCTCTCGGTACGACATCATTCTTCACCGGCGTGTTGAAAATCTCGGAATTAAAGATTGAGCGTGTGACAGTTCAGCTCTCGGCAGATGCTCAGACTCTCGAAATCCCGAAATGGAATGGTGAGAAACTCTGGGATATCGCCAGAGTCGAGTGTGGCGATTTTAGTTGCTATATGGGTGATGAAGAAAGCGCCCCGCTGGTAATTAAGAACACGAAAGCCTACATGTATAGTCCCGGTCGCGCGTCTGAAGCCCGTGTGCTGGTGATGAGGGGAGGTGCTTTCAAAATAAAAGGTTGGCGCCCGATGGAAATATTGGAAAGTAAGATGCAGATTTCCCCGGTCGCATTGGAGAACATGCGCATGCGCTTTACGGTCGAGACAAACAGAGCTGCTAATCGCCAGCCCGACTCATACATGGAGCTCTCCGGACATATCCTTGCAGGCCAGCCTCTTACTTCGCCGCTACAAATTTCTTCCCGTGACATGAACTTTGCAGATTTTACAGATGGTCGCTATGCGGCTATCATTTCTGCTAAGACTGAGGTATTGGCGAAGTCTGATGACGTCAGTCATGCAAGTGTAACGTTGCCTTTTGGAGTTGACCGTCCGATATTCTCGGGTGTATTCAACCTGAAGGATATTAAGGTTACTGCAATGCCTGCGCTTATTGCGATGCTGGAGCATATAGAGCCGGTTAAACGTAAGGCCTACAGACCGCTTAAGATTGAGCAGGGGCGTGTGAACCTTGTACACAAGGATGGCACGATGTCACTCCGCTTCGAGGCGGATACTTTCCGCCAGCTGGATGTTGTTAGTTTGAGCGGTAATATCAGTGTAAGTCCCGAAAATGAGATCAGCGGTACTTTGGATTATGGTATTCCCGGCATGCTTACTCGCGTGGAGTACCCGGATGGTCAGGCCGACCCCTTGTTCCGCGATGAAGGGGCTTTGGCGTGGGTTTCGACAAAGCTTAGCGGGCATTCCGGTGCTCCGACCGATAATATTGAAGAGCTTGAGAGGGCCGCAGATGAACTGCGCCGAGACAGACCTCAGAGAACTCCGTTCGACTCTATCGATGTTGAGGCCATATCTGAGCAGCTGTTGAAAGACGGTGGAATCAATACGAATGCCGACTCTCAGAGTTCGACTGAGCAAACGGGTGATGTCACATTCGATCAGGCCAATCGGGGCAATTCTATCTCGGACCCCTTCGGTAGAGGGAATAATTCGGGTAATCCTTTTGAATCCGCCTCGGATGACCCCTTCGGCCGTGGTTCTGATTCCCGCGACCCCTTTGCCCCGAGTGACCCTTTCGCGACTGACGGGAAAGGAGGGGAAGGTCTGAGTGTTCCTGCCGATTCTTCGATGTTCCCGACGAGCGGAAATTAAAGATTACGCATACATCTCGAATTATGTCCAACGAAATCCGAAAGAAGTGGTGGACTGTTCCGTTAGGGCATTTGGTCTGGTTGCTGATGGCTGCTGTTTGTGCAACTCTGCGCAAAAAGGCTGTTAACCTCAATGGTCCTGATGACCCATGGGGTGACTACCAGTGCATTATCGCGCTTTGGCATAACCGTGTGTTCTCTCCTTGCCATGTCTATCGCTATGTGGTGAAGGGTAAGTTGCCCATGAGTATGCTGACGAGTGCCAGTAAGGACGGTGCATTGCTTACAACCATCGCCAATGACTATGGTATGCGTACCGTACGTGGCTCCAGTCACCGACGCGGTGCTGCCGGGTTCCGTGATATGGTGCGTGAGCTGCAGGATGGCTGCTGCATGTGCATTACCCCCGATGGCCCCCGTGGCCCGCTCTACAAGTGTCGCCCCGGTGCTGTGCGTCTGGCCTCGATGAGTGGCTATCCCATCATTCCTGCCTGCATTTCTTATTCCTCGTACTGGCGTATTAAAAAGGCTTGGGACGGTTTCATCATTCCAAAACCGTTCTCGAAAGTTACCGTAACCTGGGGCAAGAAAATCTACGTGCCTGCTGATATAACGGATGAGCAGCAGGCCGAGTATTGCCGTATGGTTGAGGAGGCTCTGGCTCATGGTACTCCGGATTTCGGTCCGCTTGAAATTGACGAAACGAAATAACACTATGTCTACTACTATCATTGATGGTAAAGAGGTCGCTCAGAAAATCCGCGAAGGGCTGGCCGCTGAAATTGCTGAACTGAAAGCTCAGGGCAAAACGCCCGGCTTGGCTGTGGTGCTGGTGGGCGAGGATCCCGCTTCACAAGTGTACGTGGGTTCCAAGGTTCGCGCATGCGAGGAACTCGGTCTTTACTCCCAGAAGTGGGAGCTGCCGGCCGATACCACACAGGAGCAGCTTGTGGAGCTCATTCACAAGCTCAATGCCGATGACCGTATTCACGGCATTCTGGTTCAGAGCCCGCCCCCGCCTCATATCGACGAGGAGGCCGTAATCCTCAATATCGACCCGCGTAAGGATGTGGATGGCTTCCACCCTGCCAATGTGGCCAAGCTGGTACTGGAGGATGAGGAAGGCTTTGTACCCTGTACGCCTCTGGGGTGCATGGAGCTGCTGAAAGCTTATGGAATCCCGACTGCCGGCAAGCATGCTGTGGTGATAGGCCGCAGCCTCATTGTGGGCAAGCCCATGGCGAACCTCCTTGTCAGCAAGAAGGCCAATGCCACTGTGACCATCGCGCATTCCCGCACGGCAGACCTGCCCGGTGTCTGCCGCACTGCAGATATCATTGTGGCCGCCGTGGGACGCCCCGAGATGGTGAAGGCTGACTA
>JAZSEM010000012.1:0-20134 GCA_045531695.1 Akkermansia sp. | reverse complement strand
TTTAAAACCCGCGCTTGCGCGGGTGACATATAATAGCCTTGGGCGTAAGCCCAAGGTAACCGATAATAAAAAAATAAGAACCCGCACCCTGTGCGGGTTCCAATATATTTTCCATTGCTGACCGGGGGCTTACGCCGCCCGGCTACCATATGCCACCCGCGCAAGCGCGGGTTCTGATATTTGGCGGGCAAAGCCCGCGGAACTCATAAATTCGTCCCTCGGAATTCGTCCCTCGTACTTCTGCAAATTGCTCTTTGTCGAGTCATTTCGCGTAAAAACCCGCACCCCCTTTTTCAGAGGTGCGGGTTTGCGATGAATGTTACTTGTACGGAAATCAGGCTTGCTGTTGTTCCGTGGTGTCGGCCGGCTTTTTGCCGGCCTCGAGCTGCTGAATGCGCACGAGAGCGGCATCGATATTCTCGCAGATGTTGTCGTGAGTGAGATTGGTTATGAAGTCAGCATCGCGGCGAATGACCTTGTGAGGTTGGGGCTGTACACCGCAGAGCAGCAGGGTGATGCCATGGCGGCGGCAGTACTCCAGGAAGTCCTCCAGCACGTGCAGGCCCGAGGCATCGAGCGCAGGTACCAGGCGCATGCGCAGCAGTACGTACTCAATCTTGTCGTCCATGGTGCGGAATACGTTGTCCTTGAACTTCTCAACCGCGCCGAAGAAGAAGGGCCCCTGAATATCGAACACTTCAACATTTTCAGGGATATGGCGCAGGTAGCGGGAGCGGGAGGGCTGCTCCTCGGGATCCTCGCCCTCAATTTCGCGGGAGATGGATTCCACATTGCTGATTTTGGCCATACGACCGATGAAGAGCAGGGCAGCCAGTACTACGCCTACCTCGACCGCCACAACGAGGTCGATGAGGACGGTGAGAATGAAGGTGATGATGAGCACAGCGGCATCTTGCCGCGGGCCTTTCAGCAGGTGGGTAAAGGTGCTTACCTCGGCCATGTTCCAGCACACCAGCACCAGAATGCCTGCCAGAGCTGGCAGCGGTACAATGGCGGCGTACTGTCCGGCCAGCATGAGGATGAGCAGCAGGGTGACGGCATGGATGAGGCCCGATACCGGGGTCTTGGCACCGGCACGTATGTTGGTGGCGGTGCGGGCAATGGCGCCCGTGGCGGGTATGCCGCCGAAGAGGGCACTGGCGATATTGCCCACGCCCTGACCGATGAGCTCGGTGTTCGGGTGGTGGCGGGAGCCGGTCATACCGTCGGCCACACTGGCGCTGAGCAGGGACTCGATAGCGGCCAGCAGGGCAATCACGAAGGCCGGTTTGATGAGAGCCGGCAGATTGCCCCAGTCAAAGGCGGGGAACTCCGGCATGGGCAGGCCCTGAGGCAGCTCGCCGAAGCGCGAGCCAATCGTTTCCACAGGTAAATTGAATACAGCGCACACGACCGTGCTCACCAACATGCCCACCAGCATGAAAGGGGCTTTCGGCAGCAGGCGCTTGGTCAGCAGAATGACCGCAATGGTGAGCAGGGAGATACCCAGTGCCCAGTAGTTCACCGTGTCGAAGTAGCGGAAATAGCAGGCCCACTTCTCCACAAACTCAGCCGGCACAGCACCGGGGATGTTGAGCCCCAGCAAATCCTTGACCTGAGTGCAGAAAATAGTGACGGCTATGCCCGAGGTAAAGCCTGTGGTGACCGGGTAGGGAATGAACTTAATGAGTGCGCCCATACGGAACACACCGAACAAAATCAGGAATATACCGGCCAGCAGGGTACAGAGAATGAGCCCGGCCATACCGAAACTGCCGGCGACACCCGCAATCAGCACCACAAAGGCACCGGTGGGACCGCCAATCTGGTATTTGCTGCCACCCAGCAGAGATATCATGAAACCTGCCACAACGGCGGTTATAAGGCCGGTGGAGGGTGTAATCTCCTGAATTCCGCAGGCGATGGCAAAGGCCATGGCCAGGGGAAGGGCTACCACACCTACTGTAAGACCCGCCGTAAGGTCAGCAAAAAATGTTTTCCTGTCGTACGTCTTGAGTGATTGAATGAGACTTGGAGCGTGCATGGCTATATGGTTCTCAGGCTGAACTATACTCCTGCTGCCTGTTATTGTAAAGTCTGAAAATTCAGGAAAAGGAATTTTTCGGCTCAGATTTCCTCAGCGATATCGTCATCGGTGAAGAGCGGAGTCTCTGCCTCGGGGTCCACGGCGATGTCGTCTTCCTGCAGTTCGGTGTCGTCGGGATCCTCGGCCAGGTCGTCATCAATTCCCGCCGCCTGCACAACGCTGTGCCTGGTGCAGAAGGCGCGAGGTTTGTTGAAGTCGGCCATGGTTTCGGTGTAGGCCGTGCGCTTGTACTCGCAGCCGGAGTGGGCGAGGGCACCGCTCTCGCGGCACAGGCGCATGCCCTTGCTGCGCATACCGGCAGCGGTCAGGCGTATGGGCCCCATGTGGTAGCCGAGTTTTTCTGCCTGTTGCATGGCGCCGACCCAGATGGGCAGTGCCAGAGTGCCACCATAGGCCTTGTCAGCAATGGTGACGGGGCGGTCAAAACCCACCCACACGGCAGCGGTGATGTCGGAGGTAAAGCCGCAGAACCAAGCGTTGCGATAGGCGTTGGTGGTACCGGTCTTGCCACCGGCGGGGGCCTTGAAGCCCAAGCGCTGCATGCTGCCGGCGGTGCCACCCGGCTTGGTGATTTTCTGCAGAATTTCCGAGGTGGAGTTGGCGGTGCGCTGGCTGTACACGCGGCGGGCGGAGAGCGGGTTCTGCCATATCAGGCGGCCGGCGGAGTCGGTGATGCTCTCGATGATATACGGTGTGGGACGTACGCCACCGTTGGCAAAGGGGGTGTAGGCGCCTGCTACCTCGAGGGGCGAGGCTTCCCACGTGCCCAGATAGATGGTGGGACCGGGCTTGCGCGGGGGCGTGGGGAACCCGCTCATGAGGGCGGTGTTGATGACATTCTGCAGGCCGGCACGGGCACCCACTCGCACCGACATTGTGTTGCGGCTCTTGAGCAGTCCCCAGCCTGCCGGGTGGTTGCCGGTGAAACGGCCGTCGGAGTTACGGGGGCTCCAGCGCTTGGCTCCGGGGATTTCGCCCGGCTGCAGGCGACCGTCAGAAATGGTGCTGTTCGGGCTGCCGCCGCGCTCAAAGAATGTGGAGTATACGATGGGTTTGAAGAGCGAACCAACCTGACGGCGGCTCTGCAGGGCGCGGTTCAGGGGCGACTCGGTGCTGTCTCGCCCGCCAACAACGGAGAGCAGGGCGCCGGTGGCGTTGTCAATCATCACGCAGGCTGCCTGTACGTACTTGGGTGCAGGGCGCACGGCATCGGGCTTCAGCCCCTTGACCAGAGCCTGATATTGAGCGCGGGTCTGGTGGGGGTAGCCGCGGCGTTTTTCGAGCATGTCAACCAGGCGGCTGTCGATTTCCTTCATGACGGCATCCTGCAGGTCGACGTCGAGTGTGGTGCGTACCACCAGACCGCCGGCAAACACAGCCTCTTCCTTCAGCCGTTCCTCGCGGGTATCGAGCATTTCGAGAATGTGGTCCACCTCACTGCGAATGAGATCGAGCGCGTAGTTGTCGATACCGCGGCGTTCGGGCTTGCGGGTCACAATCTCCTCGGCCAGGGCGGCCTCGTACTGGTTACGGGTGATTTTGTCGTGCTCGACCAGCAGTTTGAGCACCTTATCGCGCTGAATTTTGGCGGACGACGGGCTGCGGTAGGGCGAGAACTCATTCGGGCTGCACACAATGCCGGCCAGCATGGCGGCCTCTCCTATGGTCAGGTCGCGCGGTTCCTTGCAGAAATAGCCATGAGCTGCCTGTTTGAGCCCCAGGAAGGTGTGCCCCCAGAACACGCGATTGATGTAGCAGGTGAGAATCGTTTTCTTGTCGTAGGTGGCTTCGATACGGCGGGCGAGTGCCATTTCGGTGAACTTGGCATCGAAATTACGCCGGCGGTGGTTGTAGGTGTTCTTGGCCAGCTGCATGGTGAGTGTGGAGCCGCCCTGGGTGGTGCGCCCATGCTTGAATACCTGTCCCACGGCGCGCAGCATGCCGCGCGGGTCTATGCCGCCGTGCTCCCAGAAGGAGCGGTCTTCCTGCATGATGAGCGCGTCGATAAAGTAATGCGGCACCTCGTTGTCAAGGTCGGCTATGCTGCGGCGGTTCTCACCGTGCAGGGTGCCGATTTCATTGCCCTTGCGGTCGTGCACAATCGTGCGCTCAGGCATGCGCATGACCTGAGTTAAATCGTAGCGCCCTGATTTGATGGCGTAGAAAAGTACCAGTATGAGCGCCAGAAGGCTGCCGACAAAGGCTCCGCTGATGCTCAGGCGCAGGGTCCATTTGATGATGCCCGGCAGCTTGCGCGTGACAAAGGCTATCATGCGGAAGGGGAAGAATAGCCAAATCAGCAGCCCCTGCCACAGGCTGGTTCCCTTTTTAGGCGGTGATTTCAGCTCTGCCCAGGGGTTGGGGGTGTCATCTGCCGCCGGGCTCACGCGGCTCTTGCGGTATTCCCTCTTAGGGCCGGGGGTGCCGAATGCGCTGGACGGGTCGCGTCGGCCGTCATCGTGCAGCACACGGCGCCCATCCATATCCGGCGGGGTGTTCAGCGGGTCCTCCGTATCCACATAATCGTCGCGCAGTGGTAGCGGGCCACCTGCGCCACGCCCCTGCCCGTTGGGGGCAATGTTGACGTGATGGGGGCTTCGGATGGGCTGAGGCTGTTCCTCATCCCTGTCGTACTGCCCAGCCGGTACTCGTCGGCGGGGTGCAGCTTGAGTGTACGCGCCACCGGCGCCCCGTGAACGATTCCCCGGGTCGTTGTCCGAATCGGCTTTGTAGCGTGCGCACATCCTGCTGGGATGTAATATAACATGAAATCCGCCCTTCTGCAAGCAAGGAATGAGTTTCTTTACGGCAAACTCATTTTTTCATCTACAATTGACAAAGTTTCAAATTGACAGGCTTACACCTGAATAACTGCATCGCAGAAGCTGAAATTGTAAATCTCTATGCGAGGTTGTATCACCTTTTCGCTTTGAAGAGGGGTCCCAATAGAAATAAGGGGTAGGAAATATCTATCAAAAAGCCGAGAATAGCTGCGGATTGCCATTTTTCGGGAAGCAGGTGATACAACGAAAAATAAATGATAAGCCCCCCGATGAATCCAATCTGCGAATGATTCTCTTTGGTTTTCAGGCTTTGGAAAAAGAAATACCAATTGCTGAGGCTTATCACAAAGCCGACGAGACAGGCAAGGTATAAACAGCAACTGATAAAAGCAGCCATGGCCCTGATTATAGATTTCTTGTACATGACGTGCAAGCTTTATGTGAAAAGCAGAAAAAATGTTGAAAAAAGGTTAAAACGTTTTTTGCTTTCAGTGCGTCCTATGTTGTGGTAGCATGAACAATGTTGTTCTGTTCCGTGTATGATAAACGACCTCACAGCGCCGGATGCTGCACAGATTGAAGAGAATGAAGAGTGTATAGGTCTGCTCACCGAGGCCGGTGCTAGGTAATCGCTCACTGTATGCGATTTTGCTTGACGGATGGCGGGGAAAAACTATCATAGAGAGCATGAAGATTCCACCATACTGGGTTACGGAAAAGCGACAGGGCAGTGACGGTTGCCTGTGGAAATTGCGCGGGATTTCCTACAAGTCCATGGCCGAGGCGCGTGAGAGGTTGGAGGAGCGGTTCCGCATACGCTCTGAGTTTGCCGCCCACCATGGCGTGAGTGCGGATGCTGTGGCTGAGCATAGCTCCCGCCTGCGCGCGCTTGATGAGCTGAGGGCAGAGGAGTACTCCACTCTTCTGCTGGAGCCTGTGCTGCAACGGATTGATACCGACAATGTAATTACCCGTAACCGCTATGGGGTGCAGGTTCTCAACAGTACCTCGCTCTGTTTTGTGGATGTCGACCGTTTTCCCCTCACGGTGTGGGAGTCCTTGCTTGGTTTGTTGGGAAAGAAAACGAGCCCCGAGGAAAAATTGCTGCAGGTGTTGCGCAAGCTCTGCGCGGCAGATGACTCATTGGGAGCTCGCCTGTACCGCACGCATCATGGCTGGCGGGTTATGCTGACAGGAAGTGAACTCGCTCCGGATTCACCCCGTATGCACGCCATCTGCCGAGCTCTGCATGCTGACCCGCTGTATGAGTCGCTTTGCTCCCGCCAACAGTGCTGGCGTGCCCGCCTGACACCCAAACCCTACCGTGTGGGGGTGCCCGGCTATCCCCGACCGGTGGATTCCGAATCGGTGAATACTCCCGAAGCTCAGGACTGGCTGCAACGGTATGAGAGCGCCTGTCAGGGGAAAGTTGTATGCCGCTTGGTGGATGTTGTGGGGCGTAAGCTGCAGTCGCCCATCATTGAGCTGCACGACCGTATGACCGGGGCTCACATGACCGATGTGGTGCTGGCCTGACAGCGGAATGGAGAAAGCAGGGTGGATGATGATTTCCGGGCTTGTCAGTCAGGGTGAGTTAGTGTAGAATAGCGGCGCTGTTATGTATATACCTACGCAGGAGGAAAGATATAGCAAGGTGGCTCGTTTCACACTGTTTCTGTGTGTGCTGGTGCCGAGTGGAATTGTGGCCTGGTTGTATGGTAACGAGCAGGATTTGCTCTCCTGTGCCTTTGCCTTTCTGGAGCCGCCCGCAGTGGTGCTGAAGGCCTGTGGCTGCAGCGACACCGCGGCATTCCTGCTCTCGGCATTGCTGCAGGCTATTCTGTTCTTCTGGCTGAGCCGCAGTAAGCGCCTGACGGCCAAGGGTAAACTGACAGCCGCTGTGACCTGGGGCATGCTCTGGGCGCTGATTCTGCGCCTGCTTATCGCCTGGCAGTATTGGCTGGCTGCTCAGTCTGCGGCCTGACCCTGCAGAGGTTGAGGTAGTAGTGCAGCGCCAGTTTGAGCACAGATGTGCGGTCGATATTGCGGGCTTGAGCAAAGCGCTCCATGCGCTCGAAGAGTTCTGTTCGGCAGCGGAAGGTAATCATGTGCAGGTTGTTCATGGCTGTTATATTGCCTGATAATCGGCTACACTGCAAGACATGTTGTGCGTGTGCCCGCTAACAGTCAGCGCATGCCGTATTTTTCCCTTGTTCCGGCGGAGCTTTTGCCGTAGAGTAGGGGCATGGCCTGGTTTTATCTGTTATTGGCAGCTGTATGTGAGGTTGGTTGGCCTGTCGGCATGAAAATGGCAGCTCCGGGCGCGGTCGGCAGGTGGTGGTGGATTTTGTTCGCCGTACTGACCATGGCTCTCAGCGGGATATTCCTTTATCTGGCTCAGCGGCAGATTCCCATTGGCACTGCCTATGCTATCTGGACCGGCGTGGGGGCGGCCTGCACCTTTGGTATAGGTGTGTGGTTTTTCGGGGATTCTGCCTCCATGCTGCGCCTGCTGGGAGTGGTGTTGATTGTGGGCGGTGCTATCGTGCTCAAGGTTGCTGGCTGAGGTCGTGCAGCCACTCAGCGGCGTTTGCATAGCGCTCGTTCATGGCCGGTGAGAGTGCTTTGTCTATCCCGGCAAGCAACCTGGGGTGGTACTTCGCGCGAAGGGGTGGCATATCGCTCAACGGAACGAGCGTGTCGATGAGCTCACGCTGGCGACTGGGCGGTACCGCATTGCCGGTAATGAGGTAGTAAAGGGTCGCCGCAAAGGCATAAAGATCGGTAGCAGGGGCTAATTTGCCGCCGGGGGTGCACTGTTCAGGCGGGCTGTAACCGGGGGTTTCCACAATGGTGGAGGGGAGCTCTTCGCTCAGGTCGATGGCAGCCCCCATATCAATGAGAATCGGGCGGCCGTCGCGTGTTACCAGAATGTTGTCGGGCTTGATATCCAGGTGCAGAATGTTGCGAGAGTGCAGGTAGTCCAGAGCGTCGAGCATATGCACCATGAGCGAGTAGAGCGGGTGCTGGGGTATATGGCCGAGGTGCTTGCGGTATTCGAGTGCAACATCTGCCAGACAGGGTCCGTCAACGTGCTCCGTCACGTAGTAGGCGGTGTTGTGAGCCTCGAAAAAGGTATATATTTTGACAATGTTCGGGTGGTCCAGAGATGCGAGCAGACGAACCTCACGCAGGAAATTACCCATTGCCCACCTGTATTCCTGTTCGCTGACGTGATTATGATATGTTACGTCGCAAGTCGTGGCACGGCGCTGGCAGAGGCTATGGGGAAAATGCTCCTTGATAACAACACGGCGATGCAGCAGTTCATCTGCTGCAAGATAGGTTACACCAAAACCACCCTCTCCTATGGAGTGCAGTAGCCGATAGCCGTTGATGATATAGTTCGGCGGCAGTTCCTTGGGGGCCGGACACAGGTCCTCCGGGATTGTTCCATCACTGCCGGTACGCTGCATGACCCTGGCGACGTAGGGGGCGTCTGATATCGGCTGTACTGGGGATGATAGGGGCTGCATGCTGGCTGATGATGAAGGTGAAAGGACGAGCCCCGGCGATTACTCGACCGGTATGCCGAGTTGCTGGCATGTGCCACGATAGCAGAGAGGGTAATCGAGCTTGCCATTCGGTAACACCGGTATGGATTTGATGGGGATGATGCGCGAGGGAGCCCACGAGGCCGGATAGCGCGCATTGAGCAGTCCGTAGCGAACTGTGATGAGATCTTGTGGTACAAGGTGCTTGTGCACGGTGGAAAGCAGTACCAGAATTTCCCCTATGCCACGCGGGTTGGGTACGCCTACAATGGCCAAGCGGCGTACTCCGTCAGCAGTGGGCACATTGAGTACCCGGCACAGTGCTTCCTCCGCCGCTTCGTGCGGTACCAAATCATCGTCTATCTTACTGAATCTGGCCTTTCTGCCACTGATAATTAACAGACCATCAGCATTGAGTTTTCCTACGTCACCGGTGCACAGCCACTTGCCACGCATGCAGGTGGTGGCATCGGGGCGGTTCTTCAGGTAGGCCGGTATGACGGTGCTGCCGGCTATCCATATGAGGCCGGGGGAGGTGGGGGGAAGGCTTTGTTCCGGTCGGTTAAGGTCGCTGATGCGCACAGCAACGCCGGGCATGGGGGCCCCGGCTGTTCCGGATTGGGCGGCAGGTATGATATGGGGTGTCCCGGGGGCTGCAGCCGGGGTGGCTGCGCTGATTGATACCGGCAGAGCAGACTCTGCAGGTGCATAGCACTCGTGCAGTGTGAGCTTGTAATCGGTTATCGCTTTCTGTGCCAGTTCTGTCGGTATACGCTCGCCTACCACCAGGAAATAGCGCAGTGTGTTGAAATGCTCAGGCTTGCCGGCCTGTAGTATAGTATTGGTCTGAGCCGGGCTGAATGCCGTAAGTACGGTGCCGTAGTTGTGGGCCAATTCGCACAGGCGCTTGGGGGTACCGGTGTCGGGGTATGTTACTGCATCCAGACCATGCAGGAGGGGTAACAACAGACCGGTCAATAAACCGACAGGCTGGTATAGGGGCATGGCGGCCAGCGTGCGCTGTCCGGGGTTCAGGATCATGCGGCTGCTGAGCTGCATGACTGCCGACAGCAGCATGCGGTGGCTGTATGGGGTGCCTTTGGCTATACCGCCGGTTGCTGAACTGAAGAGCACCACAGCCTCGTCATCCGGCTGTTGTGGTCGGTTTTGCAGTCTGCGGGTTATTAAATCGGTCTTGCCCAGTCGTATGGCCAGTTCGCGTGTTTTCAGAGCTACGGTGCTGACATCCGCCAATTCTCTGTCTATGTAGATGAGGTCACGGGGTGCCGGCCAGGAAAATTGTTGTTGTTTGTGGGTGAATCTCGCCTCGGTGATATAGCGGTCTATGCCGGTTTGTTCCGCCTGATAGCGAAAATCCTCGGGAGTGTCATTGTAATTGATGTTAACAGGGCTTATGCCGGCAAGCAGGCAGGCCAGATTGGCTATGGTGGCCAGTTTGCCCGGGGGAAGTATGATACCCAGTCGGCGGTTGGTAACCTGCTTGTGCAGTTTTTCGGCCATGATAAGGGCATATACCAGTAGCTTGCGGTAGGGCAACTGGCTGTCATCAACACCGTCAATAATCATGGCGTCGGGGTGCTGTGTAAGGCTTTGCAGGATTGCCTGTGGTAGGGTGGTCTGCAGAGCCGGGTGGGTAGCTATTTGCTCGGCTGCTGCTTCCATCCACGCACCACGTATGCGTGCACTCAGCGACGGACCCGGCTTGAGCTCGGGAAGTATGTGAACGCAGAGTCTGTCGTAGGGGGCTGCCGTTACAATGCTACCGGCTAATTCCTGTCGGTACATGCCCACATAAATGGGCAAGGCTGAGAGCTTGCTGCCATCTGCAAAACTCAGTATCTTGCCCGGTATATCCGTGGGCGCTGCCGGTTGCTGACCGGGGCGACCGCAAAGCAGTACGACATGGCGCCCTTGAACCTGCCGATCACGCACCATCTTCACCAGTTCATCCGTGCCTGAGCGATCAATGGCGTATAGGAAGCCCGCTGAACGGGACTGCGAGAGGTACATCATCACCTCCGGGTCAGGACGCAGGCTGTTCTCCACCATCCATACCACGCGGTCCCGGCCACCCAGCGCAGTCTCGATGGCACGCAGGGATGGCAGGTCTACACGGTTGGGGATAACCAGTGTGGGGCTGGACGGTACGTTGCCGAGCCCCTCTATGGTGGGTTCTATCATATGCTGTGTGGTCAGTTTAGCATATCTTGCACCCGGTTGCAACACCTGAATGATATTCATTCTGTCACAACTCACATTTTCTGCAGGTAGTCGATATAGGCGCGTCGGGCTTCTGACGGACTGAGTGGTTGCTGCTCAGTTGATGGTGTAATTGAAGGCTGCGTCTGAGGCTCCGCCTGAGCGGGTGAAAGCTGAGCAGGTGCCGAGGGCATGCTCAGAGGTGGGAAAATGTAGTGATTGATGTTGTGGCGGGCGCTGTTTGCGGCCTGTAGGCGCTCCTGAGTACCGATGCAGTAAACATCCTTGCCCCGGCTCAGATAAATATCTGCCATTTCGTCTGCACTCAGCGGGGTGGCCCCACCCAGGCTCATCGATAGGCGTCGAACGGTATTGCGCGGAGCTTTGGATAGGTTGGGTCGTAAACCCGATATTGCAATGGCTTGGGAAGATGAGGTCTTTTTTGCCAGACGTATTTCTGCGTATTCCACCCTCTCGCGGCTCATATCGACAGTAATCTCGAAACTGAGCTTATTGTTGTCGTAATGTCGCACGGATACGCCGCTATCGTGCCAGTAGTGAGGAGTCTGGCGACTGTTGTTACGGTTGCCGGCATTGTACAGAGCAACCAGTCGCGGGCAGTTTGTCAGGCCGGTGGAGCCATGACCGGCTGCCTTGCAGATTTCGGGGTAAAGTATGATTGCTGAGTGTTTATCCGCAGAATACCGTACGTCTGCCTGTTCAGTATGGGTGATACGGCGGGTAAGCTCTTCAACCGTTGAAACGGTGTTGCTGGCTCGCGTTTTGCTGTGTACCAGCACGGCGCCGATGTTGCCTCGGCTGTCACCCAGCGCGAGCATGCGGCTTTCGCCGGTGTGGAAGGTGAGGGCATCGCGCCCGGAGCGTTGAGTTGATTGGAGCTGTTGTTCCAGCTCCGTCAGTGTGGTAATAGCATGCAGCTGCGCAGGGCAGACCATCAGGATGGTCTGCCCCATCAATATAAAGGCTGAATGCCACAGCTTGCGCATGTGTTTTTATCGTTTGTTCTTGTACGACTTTATCAGGCGACGGATGTAGCGCTCCATACGGGGTATGTTGCTCTCAATGCTGCGTGCCAGAGCCAGCTGGTTGCGGGCGCGTATGAGGTTGTGCTCGGGCTTTTCGGTGCGGAAGTACTTATCACCATCGAGATAGTCGGTCAGGAATCGCATGCCGATTTCTGCTGTAATGAGCCAGCCGGCGAAAGCTAACTGTTCGATTTCTCCGTCGGTCAGGAACTCATGAGCGGCATCCAGATACCCCTCTGCCAGTGATTCAAAGAACGGCAGCTGCATAACAACCTTGCTCAAATCCTCCTCGTCCTCTTCGGCGGTGCAGGTGGCTGTGCGCACCATGTCGCCGAAGTCATAGAGGGAGAGCCCGGGCATCACTGTGTCCAAATCAATCACGCACACTGCCTCGTCGGTATCCTCGTCGAGCATGACGTTGTTGATTTTGGTGTCGTTGTGGGTGATTCGGGTGGGGAGTTTACCGGCAGCTTGCAGCTCGGTAAGTCTGCAGTACTGTGGAGCCCAAGCCCTGAACATGGCAAGCTCAGCCTCACAATTGGCTGCACGGCCTGCAACATCGGCCTGGGCACTGCGCTGCAGTGCTTCAAAGCGACGGGGGGTATTGTGGAAGTCGGGGATGGACTCCTTCAGATCTTCCGGGTTCATGTCGGAGATGAGCTCCTGAAATGAACCGAAGGCAAAGCCTGCCTGATAGGCCTGACGGGTGTTCTCTACAACGTCGTAGGTATGGGTGCCCTCGATGTTGTTGTAGCAGCGCCACATGCCACCTTCCTCGGGCAAATTGATGTAGTTACGGCCACCGCGCGCCGGATAGAGTGTGAGTGGCTGACCGGCTGTGTTCTTGCGACGGCGCATGGTTTTCCACCTGATGTGGCGGGTTACCTTTTCTACATTTTTCATGACCATAACAGGGTCTTTGAAAACGTAGTCGTTGATACGCTGCAGAATATAGCGGTCTTCAGCACCGTCTTCCGTGCGGTAGCAGGCACGGTAGGTGGTGTTAATGTGACCATTGCAGAGTTCTTCGCCGTACAGGAACTCACCGCTGATGGCGAATTGATCGCCAATGCGGGCTATGCGCTCGGCCAACGGACCTTCAGTGACTTTCTGGGGCATGGTGTGTAAGTAGGGAATGGTGGAGAGAGGGTAGGAACCTAATCAGTCGTTGGCGACCTGTATGCTCATGAGCTTCAGGTTGTTCTCGCCGGCTTTTACAACAACATTAATCTGCGACTGGCGATCCGATACCAGGAACTTGCCCATCTTCAGCGGAACCTCCTTCACGACTTCCTTGCCACCAACTTTCTTGCTCTGGCGGTGGGTGATGCGGAATGCTACCTGATCACCGTGGGAGCCACCGGTAAAGTGCCAGCTGTTCTTGTCGTTCACTCCCTCATCGCGACGGAAAGGGGCCACTTTCTTCTCGCGCACATCGGTAAAGTCACCCTTGTCAGAGGTGCTCACTGTTACCGGTCGGGGAGAAAGGTTAATAAGGTGCACGCCCTTGGAGGGGAAGTCGGCCTCGTTGAGGAAGAAGGTCTGAGCCTTGGCCGGAGTATCGCCGGGTACCACAATGCACACGGATTTGCTGCCGGCGCTGGCGGGTACATTAATGGTCATGACAGGCTTAATATCAGGCTTTTTAGCGCTGGCTGCCGAGCCTTTTTTCTTGTCTGCACCGTCGGCTGCAGGTGCCGGGTTCTGGTCGTAGAAGGCAATAACTCCGGCGATAGGTTTAATACGCTGGGTGGGAATGCGGCCGGAGATTCTGGCCTGCTTGTATTCATCCTTGCCGGACTGGTAGTAGAGGGGGCTGGGGAGCTTGCCACCGTTGGGGGCGCAGATGACGAAACGTACGCCGGACTTGGGTGCGGCTTCTTCGGCAGCAGCGGCTGCAGCTCCACGAGTGGCGCGATTGCCGCGTGAGGACTGGGCATATGCGGGGGTAAGCGCAAGAAGCGCTGCCAGTGCAAGTGAAAGAGTCTGGTATTTCATTGTTGTGCTCGACAGATTTTTACTGGTCAAATTTACCATCTTATCTGCCCGAGCGCAAGCAAAAAAATGCGGACTTCAAATTGCTGTTTCGATATATTTTAATACACGGATAGCTTTTTGTGCTATTCGGTTATGATTTTGCCGGGTAATCGCGCTTACCGAAGATGGCAGAACCCACGCGCACAATGGTGGCTCCTTCTTCTACGGCAATAGCGTAATCATGGCTCATGCCCATCGAAAGTTCGGGTAGGGGCAGGGGGCCGCAGTCGCGAAGTTTCTCGGCCAGACGACGCAGGGTGACAAATGCGGGGCGGGCTCCCTCGGGGTCTGCTGTCGGGGCGGGTATGCACATGAGCCCGCGGATGTCGAGGTTGGGAAGGGTTGTAAGGGCGCCCCATTCCTCCATCAGCCCTTCGGGGGTGAAACCGTGTTTGCTTTCCTCACCGTCTACATTTACTTCGAGAAGTATGCGTGCTGTGGTGCCCAGTTCGCCGGCAATACGGGATATGGCTTCTGCCAGTTTGCGGCTGTCCACTGCCTCGATGAGGGCTATACCTTGTTCGAGTGCTTTGCGTACCTTGTTGCGCTGCAGGGGGCCGATAAGGTGCCACACACAGTCGGCAGGCATGGCGGGGATTTTCTCCATGGCTTCCTGCAGGCGGTTCTCGCCGAATATGCGCTGACCGTCAGCATAGGCGTGCATAATGTCGCTGACGGGGAAAGTCTTGCTGACTGCCAGCAGTGTAGTGCTGCCGACAGGGCGACCTGCTCGCTCCTCTGCTGCCGCTATGTTGGCTCGTATTTCCTGCAGTTGGTCCTGTATGTACATGGCGTGTTATTTGCTTCTTTTTTTGCGACGGCTTTTCTTTTTCTTACTGGTTTTATTGCCGGTTGTCTTGGTGTTTTCGGCGGGTTTTATAGTTTTGCCGTCACGTGTGCGAAGCTCAGAGGCACCGGTGCGTTTAAGGCGGAGCTTGACGCGGTGGCGATAGCCGCCTGCATTGGTGCGAACTCGTACGGTTGAGTATGTAGTGCGAGCTGATTTGTGATTTTTGCCGGCGGTGGAGGGGCGGCTGGTGGCTTTAATTTCAAGTGCCTGCACGCGTGCCAGTTCGGCATCGAGTTTTTGTTCTTCGGTGAGAGGGGCGTCGGCCGGTGTCTGTTCTGCAGGCCGGGAATCTGCAGCCGGTTCAGCCGGAGTGGGTGAGGGTGAATCTGCGTTCTCTGCCAGTAGTCTGTTTGCCTCTTCATCATTGGCACGCAGTCGGGCGGCTTCGTCCTCCGGGCGAATCTCCGCTACCAAATCTGTACCGGGTTTCTTAGAGATTTCGGGGTGGTGGCGCAGGTAGTTCTCGAACTCCGGGTCCGGTTCGGCGCCACTCTGTATGGCGCGGTCGTACGCGCGGGCTGCATCGGCTATACTACCTATCTCCGCGTAGAGTCGAGCCATGTTGTAGTGAGCATCATTCAGCGCGGGATTGAGTTTAACGGCCGCTGCAAAGTGCTTAAGTGCCTCTTCGGTGCGGCCACTGATACCCTCGATGTTGGCGAGGTAGAAGAATGCTTCGGCATTGCCGGGGTCGAGCTCAATGGTGCGGGTGAACATCTGCTCAGCTTCATCCATACGGTCTTGTCGGTACAGGCATATACCTGTCAGATAGTATGTGATGGGAAGTTCCGGTGCCAGTCGGGTTGAGCGGTTGAGGTACTCGATAGCTTCGTCGCATTTACCGCGATAGAGCAGTATGGTGCCGAGGTTGACCAGGCCGGGGACGTGGTCGGGCTGGTAGTCGTAGAGGGTGCGGTAGAGCTGCTCTGCCGAGGTGTAACGGGCTTTCGAGAATGCCTTATCAGCTAAGCTTGCCAGGGTCTGGATTTCGAGGCTGCGGCGCACGGCATTGGTGCCATCGGTGTCTGTTGCATTGCTGCTGTTACGAATAGACTCTACGAGGTTACGCTCTGTTTCGGTGAGGTCGAGCTTACTTTCTTCGTCAAGCTTTTGAAGTTCAGCAGCCATGTCGCTGTTGCCCTGCTTAATCTGCTTGTAGGTCTCGATGAGCAATTGGCGCCCTTTCTCTTGCATTTCGATGGTGCGGCGTTGCTTGGCAATAACGTCTTTGAGTACACGGTTTTCTTCTGCCAGCGCCGGGTCTATATCCGGCGCGTTCGCTTCGGCGTCGATTTCAGCCTCGAGGTTGTTCAGTCGCTCGGTAAGCTCGGAAATGCGACGGCGATACCCGCGGTTTTCATCATATACCAACCCCATCTGCTCACGCAGTTCGTCAACTTCTGCTCGTGCGGCATTGAGTTGCTGAGCAAGTACGTCTTTCTCGTCGGATGAGCTGCCCATCTGTGCTTCGAGTGCCTCCACTCTGGCGCGAGCGGCTTTGAGCTGTTCAGCCAGAGTAAGGTTCTGGTCGAGCAGTGCTTTGGTTTTCTCGGGGCTATTGAGTTCTACAATTGCTCTCAGTTGTTCATTTTCGGCCTTCAGCTGATCACGCTCGCGGGTGACGCGTTCGAGTTCAGCCTGGGTTTGTGCCAGCTGGCTGGCCAGTTCGTTGGCTCGAGCCTCGGCATCCTGTCGGGCTCGCTCGGAGTTACGCAGCTTATCTTCGGCCTCTGCCAGGCGCTGGGTCAGGGCTTGTACAACCTCATTGTTGATTTTGCGTTCCTCGCTTACCTCCTTGAGCAGTTTTTCGTATCGGTCGCGGTACTCCTGCTGTTCCTGTCGGGCGAGGATGAGTTCCTGCTGAGTTTTGTTATATTTTTCTGACAACGACAGCAGGCTGCGAGCCATATCACGGCACTCGGTGCGCAGGCGTGCCAGTTCATTGCGCAGTTCCTGATCGGTAGCTGAGTCGTCGGGTATACCATCCGGTGATATGCCCTCGGTGGCTTCCAGATTTTCACGTATGCCGGGCAGGTTAATACCTATTTCCTGTGGTACAGGTCGGCCGGGCTGTCTGCCGGTCGGTATGGGGGCATTGGCCGCCTCCTTCTGGTAGCGTTCGATGTGAGTGGCGAGCTGCTCTCGCAGGTAGTTCATCATTTTGGGCTTCCAGTCGGGGTGGTCACGTACGATGACGGCCATCATCTTCTCTGCCTGCCGGGCTTTCTTAAGGGCTTGATTGTAGTTGCCACGCTCAGCTTCCTTGGCTGCGTCGTTACGCAGTCCGTAGGCTACGAGCAAGTCCTCTGCCGGGTCACGTTTGACATGAGCTCTCGGCCCCTCAACTACCTCTCCCGGTCGGCCTGAATAGGTGCTCTGAGCCCATGATATGTTGCTGCTCAACAGACAAAGTCCGCTGAGCGCCAGAAGAGAATATGTAGTGACCGTTGACATGAAAAGGAGGTCTTACTATGGTAGCTTATTCGCTCGCCAAAGCAAGCCGTAAATGTGTCACGGGCTCCTGCCACTGCTTTTTTATGCGTGTCATTTTTTAAGCTCCGTGCTTGTCATTACATTTTTGGCAGGCTACAATAGGGCAAGCATGGAAATTGGGCTACTTTCGGCAGAGGGGCGATTGGTTTTGACCCCGGTAGGTTGCCAACCGAGGTTGGAGCGGGCATTTGCCGCTTCGGCCGGGCGAGGTATGCTCGATTTGCTGCGCTATGGCTTGCCGGCCGGGGCTGCTCCGGTGCTGGCCTGGCTGCGGGAGCGTGCCCGTGAGCGCATGATGCTGTGCCTGCGAGCTATGCGACGGGGGGACGCCCCTGCCACAGCGTTCAGTGTTACCCCGGCTCAGGCTGTGGATCTGCTGGAGGGTATGCCACCACTGGGGGGAGATGCTGTGAGTGCTGCCGATGTGGCGAGCTGGATAGAAAGCCTGGGGCCGGCGCTTGATTGGCTGGCAGCGCGTGAGTGCTGCACGCCCGAGCAGTGGCTTTGCCGACTGGGTGAGGGTTGGCAGCAGCTGGGAATGCTCTGTTTTCACCTGGCTGAGAATGCCGGGGATTCCGCAGAGAGTGCCCCTTTTGCCTTTTTGGCTACTTTCGTGCACAAAGTCGGGCAGGATGGCCGAGCTCGCCATGCCCCGCTGGGATTGGCAGCCCGACTGCCTGCTGCGGACTCCGCCGTGCTGCTCGATTTGTTGCGACCGTTGCGTCAGGTGGCGGCGCAGAGCCCCTTTCTGGCGGAACTTATTAATTCACAGGCTGTGTACAAGCCCTGTGGCTGGACTGCCCGTCAGGCGCACGAATTCCTGGAAACTCTGCCGGTGCTGGAGGCTGCCGGTATAGAGACCCGCATGGTGAACTTGTGGAAAACGCAGCCCCCGCGCGTGGAGCTGGAGGTGCGGCTCGATATGGCTGAACCCGGTGCCGGTAAACCCGATGCCGCGCCTTCGGTCAATGTGAACTCGCTCTTACGCTTTTTTCCCCGAGTGGTGCTGGGCGACTATCACCTGACCGACGAGGAGCTGGAGCAGTTGCTGGCCGGTGATGAAGACGGTCTGGTGCGGTTCCGTGGGGAATGGGTGCGCCTTGACCGCGAGAAACTGCGCAATCTGCTCGACAGTTGGCGGCAAGCAACCCGCATGGCTGCCGGTGGTATACCCCTGCTGGTGGGGTTGCGCTACCTTCTGGGTAAGCGCAGCGAGGCGCTGCCGCAACTGCCCCCGCAGGAGGACGGTATGCGCGCTGTGGCCGGGGCACGATTGTCGCTGGCTCTCTCAAACCTGCAATTCGGTCGGGCTGAACCCGATTTGCCACCCGAGCTGGCAGGCCTGCTGAGGAGCTACCAGAAGGATGGCGTGCGGTTCCTGCTCAATGTAACCGAGGCCGGTTTCGGCGCCTGCCTGGCGGATGATATGGGCTTGGGCAAAACCCTGCAGGTTATCAGCTGGCTCACCCACCTGAGCCGCAGCGGTGTGCTGGGTGAAGGCAGGGGGGCCGCGTTGATTGTGGCCCCGGCATCTCTGCTCACCAACTGGCAGCAGGAGCTGCGCCGTTTTGCGCCGCAGTTACAGGTGGCGGTGCTGCACCCCTATGCTCTCAATCGACAGCAGGCCGATTACCTGCGTACGAACCCCGAGTGGTTGATGCGCCGAGCTCATGTGGCGCTTACTACCTACGGTATCGCCACTCGCAATGAGCTGCTGGCTCGCCTGACATACCCCGCGCTGGTACTCGATGAGGCTCAGGCTATCAAAAATGCCGACTCTCAGCGCACCCGTGCTATCTGCCGACTGAGCAGCACTCGACGCGTTGCTTTGACCGGTACGCCGGTTGAGAACTCGCTCTCTGAGCTTCGCAGCCTGTTTGAGTTCCTCAATCCCGGTTTGCTGGGGACGGAAAAAGAGTTCAATGCTCTGGTTCAGAGTATGGGTAGTGACTACACCCCGCTGCGCCGACTGGTGCGCCCCTTCATGCTGCGACGCCTGAAGAGTGACCCGGCTCTGCTGCCGGAATTGCCACCCAAGACCGAGGTGCCCGCCTGGTGTCACCTCACCCCCGAGCAGACCCGCCTGTACTCTCGCGAGGTCGAAACCCTGCGCGCGGTCGTAGCGGAGCCCGACCCCCAAACCCGCCTGACGCTCGTGCTGCCTATTCTCGGCCGCCTGAAGCAGATTTGCAATCACCCCGCTCAGTACCGAGGTGAAACATGGTTCGAGCCGGCTGAGGCCGGTAAGTTTGAGCGACTGGGGCAATTGGCTCGCTCTATTGCTGCGGCGGGCGACTGCTGTCTGGTGTTTACCCAGTACCGCAGCATGATCGAACCGCTGCACGATTTCCTGACCGGTATATTCGGCGCACCGGGGCTTACGCTCCACGGTGGTACACCCATTGCCGAGCGTCAGCGTTTGGTCGCCGCGTTCCAAGAGCCGGGAGGGCCGCGTTTCTTTGTGCTTTCGCTGAAGGCCGCCGGCACCGGCCTGACCCTCACCCGCGCCCGCCACGTCATTCACTTTGACCGCTGGTGGAACCCGGCTGTGGAGAACCAAGCCAGTGATCGCGCCTACCGCATGGGGCAGCGCAACCCGGTGCTCATTCACCCCCTCATCTGCCGTGGCACGATTGAGGAGAATATTCACAATATGCTTACCCGCAAGAGCGCTATGGCCGATAATCTGCTGGCCGGCGGCTTGGAAAAACTCCTGCTCCACCTCAGCCCGCAGGAACTGCTGCAGGCCGTCGGCGCACCGGCATAATTCGCTGCCTATTTCAGGGGATTACGCGTTGGAATAATGAGACAAAGAGCAATTTGCCGAGCAGAATGGCGAACCGAAGGTGAGCGGAATTTAATAAGCCCGCACTTGTGCGGGCGGCGGAGAATTAGCCCAGGGTGGAGCCGAAGGCGAAACCCTGGGGTGAGTAAAAAAAAGAAAGAGAACCCCGCAGACTTGCGGGGTGACAGAAAAGCGGGTTACAACCGCACGCGTTTTTTTTTATAATTGGCTCCTGCTCTTACGGTACAACATTAGTGTA
>JAZSEM010000097.1:0-3563 GCA_045531695.1 Akkermansia sp. | reverse complement strand
TGGCTACGACCCGACTCCGCTGCGCTCGCTTGCTACGCCGTGGCAGGCGAATTCCGAGGGACGAATTTATGAGTTCCGCGCCTGACGGCGCAACGATAGCAAAGCTCAGCATAAGCTGCCGCCCGCGCCTGAAAGCGCGGCCTGTCACGGCGACCCGTCTCGGCGTATCGAAGAGAAGCCGGAAGCAAGCGAGCGCTGCGAGACGCGAAGACGGGGGCGTGAACGGTAGCTCCAGCCACGCTGTATGCGACGCAGTCGCCATGCTCTACAACTTGTCCATCGTCATTTGTACCTTGTCTATCCTTCCCGCCAAGCTCCAATTTTTACGCGACGCAGGATGGAAAATTAATACTCTAGTTGAGTTTTTGGAGAGCCCCAATATAAAAAACTTGTATTATGTGTTCACTATGCTACACTCACGGCATGAAGGCTCGCCCTGCCAAAAATAAAGCCAAAAAGCTCCACCAGCCGCCGGCAGAGTTGGTGAGGGCGAAGCGAATCCATGCGACTAAATGGTGGCAGGCAGATATGGATGCAGAGCGAGCTAAGCACGCTAAGGAAAGACAGGCCGATTATAAGCAACCGTACAGAATGAATGAGAATTCTCTGCGGGATTGTTACTGCTTTAACGGTCGCGAGAAAAAAAAGCTCATACGGCTTTGGGAGAGTCGGGGCTTGAATATCCCGGAATTGATGAAGCTCTACGGATTTACAAAATAAAGTTTTCATAATTCTCTCAGGGTGTAAATATCTCGCTTTCCTCCATCGGGCAAATCATAGCGCTGCACGCTGACAACCTTAAAGTTTCTGTCGTAATGGCATCATATAGTGGCGCATTTTGTGCCGTTGTCGTTGCCTCTGCGGAGGGTGATTTTCAGCATATTGTGCTTGCAAAAAGTGGTTGCTATGCTACACTCAGGGCATGAAAGGGCGAGGCAAGAAACGGCTGCACGAAACCCCGGCAGAGTTTGCCGTGGCGGCGGAGGTGCGTGCCGCCATTGAAGCGAGAAAAGGTCCACATGCTTGGTGGGATGAATGGGAGCGCGAGCAACGCCGAGAGCAGATTCGCAACATGAAAATGCCTGCACACAGACCACCCTCGCCCAAAATTGTAGGTAGAGCGATGGCGACAGAAAGGCTTTACGAGTCCGAAACAGCCTACCGCAAAAGACTCGCTAAGTGGTACAAGCGCTATGGAAAGGGTAATCATACTTCCTCTACGTAGTAAATATCGCGTTTACCACCGCCCGGCAAATCATAGCGCTGCACACTGACAACCTTAAAGTTTCTGTCGTAATGGCATCATATAGTGGCGCATTTTGTGCCGTTGTCGTCGCCTCTGCGGAGGATGATTTTCAGCATATTGTGCTTGCAAAAAGTGTTTACTATGCTACACTCAGGGCATGAAGGCTCGCCCTGCCCAGTCGAAAAAGCGAACGCTCCACCAGCCCCCGGCGGAGTTTGCAAAGGCTAAGCGTGTTCACGCTACGGAAAAATGGCAGCAGACGATGGAGGCAGACCGTGTTAAAATTGAGAAAGGTCTTAGCGTTGTAATGCCGGCTCACCGCCGCCCGCTTACTTTTGAAGAATATCTGGATAAGCACTGGCGCTGATTTATATCTCTTCCACCCAGAATTCATAGGTAACTTTTCCAACTCTCGGAGGGCTCTGTCAGTGCCCCCACGGCGTTTGCCACGCCCCCGCACAGCGGCAACGTAGCCCATAGCGCCCATATAAGCCTTGCCGATACCATCAAGCCCCTTGTACACTATATTGCCAAGCCCTTGCATTTTATTGGCTGCCACTGTAGTATCAGCCCCTATTCTTATATTCGCATCAGTTTTTGATATTTTTTGTTCAAAAATTAAAATTATCTTGCCTCGTAACTTATCAGCATGCTGATGTGCTCGCCTTGGATTCTGCCACCCGCGCAGCCCTCGAAAACGACGCCGCCGAAATGCGCGCCTTCCTTGTCAACCCCTAGGCATAACCTGTTCATTTTCTTGTAAGTGATGAGCGCACTCTTTATTCAATAGGTTACGGGTGAAGCCGCCGTTGCCCACCAGTGGGATCTCTCAGTAACACTGACAGGTTGTCCCCAGGTCGCCGACTTCACCCGCAGGGTTATTTAAGCAGCTTTGAGGGGGGATGTCAATCCATGCATTTGATTTTCTCGCTTTTGTGGTTGACTTTTTTTCGTTTCGGAGTTACCGTGGAAGTCCTGACAGCACCTTGATGCGCATTGCCCCCGTAGCTCTGATAGTAGATTGAGGCTGACGCCTGTATCACCTGCCGGTAGACCTCGGTTCCCGACCGGGGTTTTTTATTTGTTTTGCTTTCTATACTTACCTTCGGGATAAATGGTAGTTATTTCCGTTTCTCCTGTTTTGGGGTTTTTGCTTTTTACTACTTTCAGGCCGTCACCGTAGGCTATAGCGTCCTTGCCATCTGCGTCAAAATCAGCCTGAGCCATGACTTTAGCTGCGCGGGCGTTCATTTTCTGCGTATCGAAACCGCCTCGCTTCTCCGGGTGCGTTTTGAGGTACTCGTCCACATGCTCACGAACATGATCCATTCTCTTCTGGGTGGTGGAGTAAGTCCTGTTACCCCGCTTAGTAATTTGGTTCCCCTTATGAGCTGAGGCATTGTCCATATCTTTGCGTAAGCGGCGCTCCAACTCTCCATCCGTTGCATTCGGCGGCAGGTTGGCGGGAATGTTTGTCTTGTTGCGCTTGGCGCGAGGGTTACCACTGCTCGCGCGCTTGTGTCGCGGATTATTCTGCCCCGCCCCCGTAGAGGCAAAGCGGCCATCACTGCTGCGCTTGTAGGCGCGGTTCTCCAGCTCATCGCTCTCCCCGAGCCCAGCCATCATCTCGCGGGTCATGTATTCGGCAGCGGCGGGGCTGTCGCCGTTGGGTGTGGGGCCGTAGTCTATGCCGGTGGAGCTCCAGATTTGCTCGCGGGTGTAGCCGGAGTGAGCCATGGAGTCGGCATCGGCAAAGGTGGCGCGAAGTTCATCGTCGGCGTCATCGGGCAGGCAGTCCGGCTTGGCATCGGGGCAGTCTTTATTCAATAGGTTTGCGGGTGAAGCCGCCGTTGCCCGACAGGGGGATCTGACAGCCGAGGCTGTAAGGTTGTTCCCAGGATCGCCGGCTCCACCCGCAGGGATATTTAAGCAGCCACGAGGGGGAATGTCAATCTCTGCATATGATTTTCTTGTTTTTGAGGTTGACTTTTTCTTTTGGCAAGGCTATCGTTTGCGCGTCGCCGTTTCCGCAGGGAGGGAGCATCCTCATTCAACCTGCGGCGCAGGTCAAATCCGCTGGATGACTCCCGAGCGGTGAATGATTTGAGTTTACCATAGAGAAGCTTAGCTCGATAAATTGGAGCTTGTCCACCTATCCCCAAGGCGCCAGCCTTGCTCTTCACCATGCGCGCAGCGCATTCTTCACCACCGTGCGCAGCCGGTTCTTCACCGCGGGCTTCAGCCCGCTTTTCACCCGGCCGCAGGCCGTTAAAAAGATATTTATCCCTAGCGAACGAAGGCACCTGCCTCGGCGTAG
>JAZSEM010000078.1:0-16106 GCA_045531695.1 Akkermansia sp. | reverse complement strand
CAACGCTGTATGAAAGCCATCGCGGTGCATGGGCTCCCAGATACCGCAGTACCGACTCTTTACTGATGAATACTGCAATGATTCCGGCTATGAAAAAGGCTGGCAGCAGACACAGGATGACATGCTCCTGCGCATACCATTTCGCCAGATCCAGTGTAGCAAGTAGCGATGTTCGGAATGCCTGATGATTCAAGGGAAGAAAAAAGATGGCAGTATAGATGACAACCATCCACAACAAGGATTTTAGTTCTGATTTATTTTTCATGTATCAAATGATGAGTTCGGTTATTGTTATCCACATTCCGAGAAGGAAAAGACTGCTTCCGGCAAGAAGCTTCCCCCATCGCTGAATCGCCGGAAGGCAACGCAGGACTCCAGCTGCCTTTTCGGCTCCTGTAATCAGCTAATAGCGCGAATACCGCTACCGGAACCGAGCTTCCTGCTCCAAACAGAGCTATAGCCACCCAGGCCCATGTGCCGCTTTGGATGGCAATCGGCAGAGCGGTTCCAAAAAAGAGTGCCGCGCTGGGAGGGCACAAAGCCAACGCAAAGAGCAGCCCCAGCATAAAGCT
The DNA here is from genome assembly GCA_045531695.1 of Akkermansia sp. Taxonomy (GTDB): domain Bacteria; phylum Verrucomicrobiota; class Verrucomicrobiia; order Verrucomicrobiales; family Akkermansiaceae; genus Akkermansia. The sequence goes on along the minus strand of JAZSEM010000078.1, from coordinate 15,534 downwards.
GCCCCATAAGCCACTGTTTGCGAGTTTGTGAGTGACTTTCTTGCCGGGATGGCGACCAATGGAGGGGATACGGACGCACTCCAGCACAACGAGTCCGGAGACGATGAGTATGGGACCCATGTACAAAGGCAGGCTTTCCTGGAGCCAGAGTGATACGGCAGGGGCTCCGGCCAATCCCCGGCTTATGAGCAGGCCTACTGCAACATAAGAGCAAATGCGCCCCATGGTATAAAGCCCCGCCGCCATTAGGGCTCGATAATGTGAGCCCACGTGCCGGCTCATATAGCCGATAGCTGCCAGATTCGACGCTAACGGACAGGGTGCAATAGCGGCAGCCATTCCGGCGAGTACCAGATAAAGTATACTCATCTCGTTATATAAGCGTTAATTTGTTCTCTTACGTATTGCTTGTAAGCTGTTTCGTCTCGGTTCAACTCCCAAATGCGTGACAACTTCTCCCATTTTTTCCCATTCTGACCATATCGCAATATGAGGCTTTTCGTCGTGAGTCCATAGAGATTAACTTGGTCTGCATCCGCTTCTTTCTGTACAAATGCAATCCCCATCTCCATGGCAACATCCCTGGCCCATTGTTCCATGCGCCTACATGTCGGGCAGCGTTTTCCAAAGGGGAAATAAACAAGCTCTGCCGAATTATCTGCCACAATCGGTGCGGGTGTGCTTACCGGTTCAACAGGGGTTACCGGTTGTATTTGTTTGAGCGCAGCAACAGCCAACGCGCCGAAGCCGATGAGAAGTAAAGCCGTTTTCAACCCTTTGCCCGGGGTGCTTTCCGTTTTACTTTCTCGATTTGTGGGGGATTTGCTGTTGTTATCTGCTCGTTGGCATCCGCAACCACATGAACATGTGGTGATCTCATTTTTGGGGGTCACGGTAGTTGCCGGCTCAATATCAAGAGAATCCTGTATCAGCTCTCTCAGTTGTTCCACAGACAGCACCTTTCCCTGCCGGACAACTGTGCCGTTGACTGCAATCGCAGGGGTGTTGAATATACCGACTTCCGCTATCTCCAGCGGATTGGATATTTTCTCTATTTCGAACCTTCCCGGCAGCGTGCGTACAGCCTCTTCTGCATTACTGACTAAGGTTGTGCAGCGCGTACACCCCGGACCGTAGATTGTGATGTGTGTTGTTTTCATTGTTTGTATTGTATTTATATTTGGGCAAATCTAAAAACGAAAGCATAAAAAGTCTTGATTGGGTTATTTTTCATCAGTCAACAAGACAATTTAAGACAGTAGAAAGACAGGGAATAGCCAGCCGGTAATAGATGTTCTTTCCCCTTTGTTCGGCTGTGACCACCCCGGCATTCTTGAGTATATTAAGATGGCTGGAAATTGTGGATAAATCGCGCTCCGTCCCCTTGTGTAACTCGCAGACACAACGCTCACCCTCCAACAGCATTCTGACGATATGCAAGCGAACCGGGTGACCGAGAGCCTTAAAAACCGCCGCTGCAGCTTCGTGCGACAGACTTACTTTTTCTGTGTTGTTGCAGTTACAATCCATGGGTATATTACTGTAAGTGTTTTGCTAAATTCTCGATTTCTGCGCGTATTTCATCGCGCACGCGGCGGTATATGGTCAGAGCCTCCGCTTCAGGCAAACCAATTGCCAATGCAGGAGGGTCATCAAAAGGAAGGTGAATGAGTTTTCCCCCGGGGTAATAGGGGCAAGCAGCAGCGGCGCGGTCGCAGACCGTCACGACCAAGTCCCATTGAATGTCGGTTGGCAACTCGTCAACCGTTTTAGAAAAATGCTTGCTCATGTCCATCCCGACCTCGGACATAACGGTGAGCATGAGTGCATTCAAGCCATGTTTTTCTATCCCGGCAGAATACACCTTCCAACCATCGGGGAATAGGCATCGTCCCCAAGCCTCAGCCATCTGGCTGCGGCAGGAATTACCCGTGCATAGAAATAAAACAGAGCTCATGACAAGCGATATTATACGGACATTTTGACAATTGTCAATATGTCTTTTTGCTCTTTTTTGTTGTCATGTGCAAAAAAGAACAAAAAAGTGAAAAAAATGCACTTTATGAAAGTTGTTTGTTGTGGAAGTGAGAGCTCTGCCGCACCCCTAGTCCTTTGGAGTCCTCCGGCTTCGGCAAGCCTACGCCGAGACAGGCGGCGATAGTCAAAAACGGGCGTATACCGATTCTGCACAGGGTGGTTAAGTCGTTGATTATTGCTAAAAACCCTCTAACGCATTGAGCGTTAGAGGGTTGCGAGATTTATACACGAGAAGAGATTCGAACTCCTGACCAACTGTGTGTAAGACAGCCGCTCTACCACTGAGCTACTCGTGCGTGTCACGTAGTGTGTGGCGACATTATACACGTTTTTCGGGTGAATGCAAGACTAAAATAGCATTTTTGTGCATTTTTTTTTACATTTTCTCGCTAAAAGTGTGGCGCGGGGTGTTCCAGGTGGCGCTTGCGTGGCGGTGTAGGGAGGCTGAGCCGGGGCCGGTGAAGGTGCCGGTCCATACGCTGGACGGGCCGAGTGTAAGTTCGACTTTGCAGTTGGGGCCGACGTAAATATCCCCCGTCAGGGTGCAGTTGGAGGTGGAAATATGCACGCTGGCGGAGTTGAAGCCGGGTTGTCCCCAGACGGATTCCTGTGCGTGAAGCAATAGACTGCCCTTATGGCCCGCATGGCAATCGGTGAGCCGGATTTCTGCCTGTGCGTTGCTGATGATGAAGACGGGGCTGTTTTCGGCCTGCAGACGGCAGTCGTGCATGCGGATGAGTATGGGGGCGGACAGTCGCCCGACCCTCTCGTGGCTGTGTGCCAGTACGGCACAGTTGCCTGAGGTTTGGAGTTTGGTGTGGGTGAGTTCGTGGTACCCCGGGGTGGCTGTGATGGCTGGGGCGATGATGACTGGTGGTGGGGGAGGGAGGTCCGGCATGCAGTGTAAGAGTCATGCCGCGGCTGTTTGTTCACAACCATTAGATGCAAACAGCCCACCGATTAGGGTGGGCTGTGAAAAATGTCGGGGCTGTGCCGAGCTATCAGAGCGGCACGCTGATGGTCTGCTCGCGGTCGGGGCCTACGCCCACGGAGCCTACGGGGCAGCCGACCACCTCGCCGAAGCGCTTGACGTAGGCCTGGCAGTTGGCGGGCAGTTCGTCCCAGGAGGTGCACTTGGAGATGTCCTGCTTCCAGCCGGGCAGGGTCTCGTAGATGGGCTCGCACTTGGCCCAGTCCTCCATGAGGGCAGGGGGGTATTCAAGCACTTCGTCGCCCATGCGATATCCGGTGCAGATTTTGATGTTGTCGAGCTCGTCCAGACCATCGAGGTTGGTCATGGCCATTTCGTCGAAGCCGTTGAACATGGCAGAGAATCGCAGAACTACGCCGTCGGTCCAGCCACAGCGGCGGGGACGCCCGGTGGTGGCGCCGAACTCGCGACCCAGGCCGTGCAGGTAGTCGCTGATTTCGGCATCTTCGGTCACGAAGGGCCCCTCGCCCACGCGGGTGGTGTAGGCCTTGCACACGCCGATAATCTTGTCGATACGGGTGGGGGCTACGCCGGAACCGGTGCAGCAGCCACCGGCGCTGGTGTTGGAGCTGGTAACGAAGGGGTATGTGCCGAAATCGATGTCGAGCATGGCGCCCTGAGCGCCCTCAAAGAGCACGGTCTTGCCGGCCTTGATGGCGTTGTTGATAACGGGGATGGTGTTGGTGATGTGGGGGCGCAGCACGTCTGCGGCAGCCATCACGGCATCCAGAGTAACCTTGGGGTCGGCAGCGGGCCAGCCCAAGCGCACGAGCTCTTCATTGGCGGTCTTGATGCGGGCTTTAAGCACGCTCTCCAGACGATTGGGGTCGGCCAGATCAATCATGCGTATGCCGACGCGACGGGCCTTGTCGGCGTAGGTCGGGCCGATACCCTGCTTGGTGGTGCCGATTTTCTGGTCGCCGAGGGCTTCCTCCTGAGCGGCATCAATCTCCTTGTGAATAGGCAATACCACGTGTGCACGGTCAGAAATCAGCAGGTTCTGCGGGGTGATGGTCACGCCTTTCTCCTGCAGGTAGCGGATTTCCTCTACCAGAGAAGTGGGGTTGATGACAACACCGTTGCCGATGACGTTCACCTTGCCCTCCCACAGAATGCCGGAGGGAATGAGGTGCAGCACGTATTTCTGCCCCTTGGCGATGACGGTGTGGCCGGCGTTGCTGCCGCCCTGGCTGCGGGCCACGACGTCTGCGGTTTCGGTCAGGAAGTCGATGACTTTGCCCTTACCTTCATCTCCCCACTGGGAGCCAATGACTAGTGTGTTCATAAAATGGTACGATTATGCGTTGTATTTGCCGGCCTTCACATCCTTAATGGTCTGCACGAGTTCGTTGTAGAAGTCGGCAGTGGGGATGTACTGTACGCCGAAGAGGGGGCGGGTGTTGCTGCGCAGGGCGGCAACGGTGTCGTCGTTGAGGTTGACGGCGGTTACGCTCAGTTCTGCGGGCAGTTTATCGGCGTCGATGGCATAGATACTGTTCTGGGCGGTGATGGCAACCTGTCCGGTGGCCATGGATTTAACCGGCTGGTTGGCACCCTGATGACCCACGCGCAGCTTGCGTGCGCTGCCGCCCAGTGCCTGTACGAGAACCTGGCAGCCCAGGCCCATGCCGGCTACCGGCAGCTTGTCGGCCAGAGTCTTAATGGCATCGGTCATACCGATGAGAGCTGTGGGGGCTCCGGGGCCGTCGGATAGGATAACGGCATCGGGGCGCAGAGCCAGTACGTCGGCTGCAGCGGTGCAGGCGGGTACCACGGTTACATCGCACTCAACCTGGCGAAGGCTGCGCAGAGCACTGCGGCGCACGCCGAGGTCATATACCACTACCTTGTAGCTGATGCCGGGGAGCTCTTTGTAATTGGTCAGGTCGCCCTGGGTCTTGTTCGGCAGTTTCCATGCGCGTGACTCGCCTTCCCAGTGATAGGGTGCGGAGCAGCTTACCTTGCATACCGGTGTGGTGTCTTCAATGAAAGGTGCGGCTTTAGCGGCTGCTACGGCTTCGTCTGCGCTCAGTTCTGTGGAAATGCAGGCGCGCATAGTGCCGTTGTTGCGCTGCAGAGTGGCAATCGTACGAGTGTCGACGCCGTCGATGGCGACGATATTGTGGCGCTTCAGCCAAGTGCCCATGTCCTCATCGGCGCGCCAGTTGCTGTGCAGTCGGGCAAGTTCGGTCACAACCAAGCCATTAGCCTGAGGTGCGGCGCTCTCGCTGTCTTCCTCACAGATGCCGTAGTTGCCGATGAGCGGGTAGGTCATGGCAAGTATGCGGCCGCTGCAGGCAGGGTCTGTCAGAATTTCCTGATAGCCCATGACGGATGTGTCGCAGCACATCTCGCCGGTTACTGTGCCGGTAGCACCGATGGCGCTACCTTCGAATGTGGTTCCGTCTTCTAGTGCAAGAATCGCTTTCATGCTTTTTCTCTTTAAGCCGTGCGATATTACCAATTCCGCGGGTAAAAAGCAAGTCTATAATTGTCTATGCCATAAAAATTACGTAAAAGTGAAGAAAATTCGTCATTTTAGACAAGATTGCTTGCAAAATGAGCGAGAGTGTGGTTATAATAAGTCAATGGAGCACACGTGTGCAAGGTGATTCGTGGTGGCTCCACTTCAAATCTTCAACATATCAAACGTCATGGAAAACGCTGAAACCTCCGATATTAAAAAGGCTGCAGAGGCAGTTGTCGCTGATACTCAGGATCGCCTGAAGGCAGCTCGCGATTATGCCTGCGCTCAGTACGATAAGCTTCGTCGTGCTACAGCAGAGCAGATGGATAACGTGCGTCGCTACACCTCGGAGCGCATGGTAGATGTGCGCCGCTATACAGACGAGGCTCGTGAGCAGCTCAATGAGGGCTGGGACGCTACCTGTGCCAAGGCTAAGGATCTGCGCGAGGCCGGCGAGGAATATGTGAAGGCTAATCCCACCACATCTGTACTCGGCGCTCTGGGCGTTGGTTTTGTGCTTGGTCTGCTCATTGGTGTGACTCGCCGCTGAGCGAGGACATCTGACGGCAATCCGGGATAGTCCATGTCGCTATTTTCTTTCAAGAAGCCGCAACGTCTCGCTGCCCTGCAACAGCAGGGCGGTGAGTTGCTTGGTGGTGTGAAAGATGCGGCAACGCATGCTTTTTCGCACATAGGTGCTTTGCTGCAACTGCTGGTTGTGGAGTTGCAGCAGTATGGTGTTCATCAGCTCAAGCGTGTCATTGCCATCGTGGCAGGGGCTTTCCTGCTTGTGGTGGGCTACCTTTTACTGTGTGCCTTTGCCTGTGTGGCGGCTCATGCTTGGCTGGGCTCCTGGCTCCTGGCTACGGGGCTGGTGTGCCTGTTGCACCTGATTGTCGGATTTGTGGTTCTGTTGGTTGGTATTAAGAGCTCCGCCGGTCCGGTCGCCCCGGCTACCCGCGAGGAGCTGAAGAATGATTGGCAATGCATCAGATTACTGCTCAGCAAAGAAAACAGCAAATCCTGACCCGGGTTGCGCAGTCCCGAGTGCAGGTGTTGGACTCTGCCGCCAGAGCGCAGTCCGGTGCCGGGGTGTGTCTGGATGTCATGCATATCTCCCGCCAGACTGCCCGATATGGTATGCTGGCTATTGCCGGTTATGCCGGGTTGAAATTGGCCGGGCGTATTTTCCGAGTGTTGAAAGGTAGTAAACCGGCCCCCGTGCAGAAGCCGGTTCCTGTTGATGAACCTGTGCAACCTGCTCTACCTGCCCCTAAGGGTGGGTTGTTTAAGTATTTTGCTGCGCAGCTTTTTACTATTGTTCTGTTGCCCTGGCTGAAAGAATGGGCACTGGGAGTGCGTGTACCGCAGCGGGTGGATTACTGGCGCCCTTCTCGCGTATTCTTCCGTTGGCTGGGGCTGGAAAAGTAAGCCGCCTTGGTTGTTCTGGTTTATTTGAGAATTGTTAGTTTGTTATGAAGAAAGTATTCGTATCCGGTTCATTTAACGTACTGCATGCCGGTCATATCCGTTTTTTTCGGGACGCGAGCGCTTTGGGTGATTATCTGATAGTTTCTTTCCCTCCGGCTGATTTGCTTTGGAAGCTGTACGATAAAAAGTCGTTGCTGGATGATGCAGATAAGTTGGCATTGCTGCGTTCCCTGCAGATGGTGGATGAGGTGATTTTATCCACCGATGATGATGTGGAGCTTTCTTTCCGTTCTGCATTCCTGGAGTCTAAGCCGGATATTCTGGCTGTTACGACGGATGACCTGTACAAGGAAGCTAAAAAACGCCTGTGTGACGAACATGGCGTAGAGTTTGTTGTGCTGGAAAAGACGCAGCCGGAGGGGAAGGCAACCAGTAGTTCTGAGGTGGTCAGCCGAATAAAGGCTCCACGTCATGTGCCTCTTCGTGTGGATTTTGCCGGTGGTTGGCTGGATGTGCCCGAGAATGCCATACCCGGGGAGTATATAGTGAATTGCTCTATTTCCCCGACTGTTTCACTGAAAGAGTGGAATTATCGTCAGGGTGCCGGACTTGGTGGCAGCGGTGGCTGGAGCGTACTGAACGGGTGGGATCCTGTTAACTCTGAACTGGGGCTTGGTGTGGGCTGGCAAGACCCTGCAGTGATTGCCGAAACCGGTGCCTGTGTGTGGTGCTCGGGGCCCAAGCCGGTGCTCGACTTTAAGAATACCGGTGAGTTCCTGAGGGGGCGTATGGCTGTATACGATACCCGGATTAAGCACGATACCCCCGGTCTGGCCGGACTGAAGCGTAATTTCGAAAAAATAGCAAAAGCCGGGCGTGTGGCTCGCCTTGGCGTGCAGGAGAAGGATATCAACGTGCTGGCTGTAGGTGTGCAGCTCAGTTACCAGCTTCAGTTGGATGAGGGTATGGATCCGCTGCCCGAGGTCGGTGACTGTCTGGCTCACAAATACTGTGGTGGCGGTCACGGTGGTTATGCTCTTTACCTGTACGAAACGCCCGAGGCTCGCGCTGCTGCTCTTGCAGAGTGTGAGTATCTCTACCCGATAGAGCCCTACTGCCGAACCTTTGGTAAGGACGAACAGGTACCGTGGGAGCCCCGGTATCTGGAGCGCCTGAAACGTCACAATGTGAAAAAAGATAATTTCTGATTTAACATCTGAATATATGCCTAAAGTATTTGTATCCGGCTGCTTTGATGTGCTCCACAGCGGTCATATAGCTTTCCTTGAGGAAGCTGCCAGTTACGGGGATGTCTACGTGTCCCTCGGCTCGGACGAAACAGTGTGGCAGCTGAAAAATCGCAAAACGATGTATACTGAGCAGGAGCGTAAGTATATGCTCGAAGCCATAAGGTTTGTGAAGAAGGTTTATATTGGGCCGGATACCGGCAAAATTTTGGATTTTGCTCCGCTTCTGGATGAAGTGAAGCCCGATATTTTCTTTGTGAATGGCGATGGCACCAGTGATGAGAAGAAGGCATTTGTGGAATCGAAGGGAATTCGCTACGTTACCAGTTCCCGTATTCCGCACGGTAATCTGCCGGAACGCTCGACAACCAGTATTCGACAATCTATCAATAAATGAGAGAGGCGCATACTACCTATCACGTAGGTGAAACCGGTGATTGCCCGTGGGGGCAATGGCAGGTGTTGGATTTACAATCTCGTGTAGTGGTGAAAAAGCTGCACGTGCTCCCCGGTGGGCGTATATCATTGCAACGTCATGAGCACCGAACCGAGCGTTGGGTTATAACCGAGGGCGAAGCTACTGTGCGATGCGATGATGTCGTGACTCGGCTGAAGGTCGGACAGTCCGTCATTATTCCCCAAGGAAGTTTGCACCGCTTGAGCAATGAGGGGGAAGTGCCCTTGTGTGTGATAGAAATTCAAATAGGTGATTTTTTGTCGGAGGAAGACATCGAGCGTTTCAGCGATGACTATGGCCGGGCTGAATAAATAGTATAATTTTGTGCTACTTATGGGAGATTCTGTTGTACAGCTGCACGAGGTGTGGGATGGTATAGATGGGATACTTGTTATCAATCTGGATACCAGTAGGGAACGGATGGATAAGTTCCTGAAGGATAATGAGAAAACCCTACCACTTAATAAGGTTCACCGCTTAAGTGCCGTGCTGGGGCGAGCATTGTCGAGTTATGGCAAGGAACCATGGTTTACTGAGCGAACCTCTGACCGCACTCCCTACTGGGGCGGCGCCGGTGGCTGCACTTTGTCTCATGCGAAGGCAATAGCAATGGCAAAGGAGAAGGGGTGGCGCAACGTACTCATTATGGAGGATGATGTCTTAACCGGGCAGCATCCTGATGCGTTGGCTGCCTTGCAATACGCTCTGGATAACCTGAAGGGTGATTACATGTTGTATCTGGGCTATAGTCGACCGACTCCCTACGGTAGTAGGGTATACGAGTCCGGCGAGCATGCTCTTTGGCAGGTGGAGGGTGTGCTGTCCACCTTTGCCTATCTGGTACCTCAGAGCATGTATGACCGACTGCTGGAAATCATGCCTACCGAGGAAAATATATGGGAGTGGATGTCCATTCACCGCGCTATCGATACCTTTTACAAGGACACTGCGGCCAGCTTGCCGGGTGTGAAAATATACGCCATTCAGCCTGATTTGGTGGTGCACATTGATGGGGTGTCTGATGTGAGTGGCTCTGCAATTACCTATACAGACAAATACGACCAGACGCTGAAACCCCATAGTTATGCGACTCCTGCCGGCATTTTGCATATGATTAGTGCGCCATTCAGACGTCTCAAAGTGAAGTTGAATTCTATCCGCACACATCGCCGAGCCTTGAACGGTGGTTTGCCCGGTTTCCGTAAAAAGAAGAAAAAGTAATACTTTTGAAGAAAAAACAGGCTAAAAATGCCTTAATTTGTGCCTGCTGCGCGGATTGTGCTTGCAATCCGCACGTTTTAGGCGCATAGTAAGGGCTCACTGAAATACTTATGTCTGAACAGAAAGAACGAAAGACACTCGAGCAACGTAATCAGGCCAGTGACCTGGAGCGCCTGCGCCACTCCTGCGCGCACGTTCTGGCTGCTGCCATCTGCCGAATCTGGCCCCAGGCTCAGCTTGCTGCCGGCCCCGCCATTGAGAACGGCTTCTATTATGATATCGAACTTGACCACAATATCTCTACCGCTGAATTTGAGCTGATTGAGGCAGAGATGAAGAAGATTGTCAAGGAGAACCAGACATTTGAGCGAACTACAGTTACTCGTGCCGAGGCTATGGCCATGGCCGAGAGCGGTGAACTGGGCTCTGTCGGCCCTCGCGCCGTTCCTTCCAAGTTTAAGGTAGACCTGCTGAACCGTATTCCTGAGGACGAGGAGATTTCCATTTACCGCAACGGCGACTTTACCGACCTGTGCGCCGGACCTCACGTGGGGCGTACCGGTAACTGTAAGGCATTCAAGGTTATGAGCGTGGCTTCCGCCTACTATCAGGGCGATGCCAGCGGTCCCCGCCTGCAGCGTGTGTACGGCACCTGTTTCCCCAACCGTACTCAGTTGGATGAGCACCTCGCTCGTCTGGAGGAGGCTCGCAAGCGCGACCACCGCAAGCTTGGCCGTGAGATGGGGCTCTTCACCATCGATGAAATGGTGGGGCAGGGGCTTATACTGTGGAAGCCCAAGGGTGCCATCATTCGCCGTGAATTGCAGGATTTCATTACAGAGGAGCTTGACCGCATCGGCTACTCACAGGTGTTTACCCCCAATATAGGTAAGCTTGACCTTTACATGACATCCGGTCACTGGGAGCACTACAAGGAAAGCCAGTTCCCGCCCATCCCCGATCCGGATGACTTCAAGAAGCTGCGCGATGAGAATGCCAGCTGCGCCGACCTCTTCAATGCGATGGATACACGCACCATCATGGGCTTTATGCTTAAGCCCATGAACTGCCCGCACCACATCCGCATCTACTCCAGCGACCCCCATTCCTACCGTGACCTGCCTGTACGTTTGGCTGAGTTCGGTACCGTATATCGCTGGGAGCAGAGTGGTGAGCTGGGTGGCATGACCCGCGTACGTGGTTTCACTCAGGACGACGCCCACATCTTCTGCCGTCCCGACCAGATTAAGGAAGAGGTGCAGCAGTGTATCGGTATTGTGAAGCACATTCTGGGCACTCTGCAGATGACCGATTACCGCGTGCGTCTTTCCCTGCGTGACAAGGATTACAACGATCCCAAGTATGTGGGTTCCGTTGAAAATTGGAAACTCGCCGAGCAGGCACTGCGCGAGGTGCTGACCGAGAATGGTTTCGACTATATCGAGGCTGAGAATGAGGCCGCTTTCTACGGTCCTAAGATTGACTTCATTGTGCGCGACGTGATTGGTCGTGACTGGCAGCTGGGCACCGTGCAGGTGGACTACAACCTGCCTGAGCGCTTTGACCTCTCCTACACCGGTGCTGACAACAAGCCGCACCGCCCCGTCATGATTCACCGCGCCCCCTTCGGTTCCATGGAGCGCTTCACCGGTTTGCTCATCGAGCACTTCGCCGGTAAGTTCCCCACTTGGCTTGCTCCGGAGCAGGTGCGCGTGCTGCCGATTTCCGACAAGGTTGCCGACTTTGCCGAGAAGGTTCGTGCCACTCTGGCCGCCAAGAGTGTGCGTGTGAAGCTGGATGACGCTCCCGATAAGATTGGTGCCAAGATTCGCAATGCCCGCCTTGACCGCGTGCCCTATATGATTGTTGTAGGCCAGCGTGAGGCAGAAGAAGGCAAGGTCAATGTTCGCCACCGCGAGCTTGATGTTGTCGGCACCATGGAGCTCGATGAGTTTGTAACCTCTCTGACTGATGAGATTAATCAGCGTCTCATCAAACCTGCGTTCACCCCTCAACAGAAGGAGACCACTGAACAGTAAACGAACGCTGCTACCCCTTTTCGGTGCGTAGCGCGGTGTAAATCAAAACCGCCGCGCTACACATCGGAATCATCCTGAAATACATCGACCACAACCAAGTACAAACACAAGTGCCAACCCCACAAAAAAACAATATCCCTGCTAATAAAGGCAATCGCCGTGAGCAGAGCAGTAAGACCCCGCAGATTCGCGTCAATGACCGAATCCGCGCTCCCAGAGTGCGAGTGGTAACCGCCAACGGTGACCAGCTCGGCGTGATGGCTACGAGAGATGCTCTCGCTCGTGCCAAGGAAATCGGACTTGACCTCGTAGAGGTTGCTCCTAATGCAGATCCTCCTGTATGCCGTCTTATCGACTATGGTAAGTTTAAGTACATGCAGGCTAAGATGCAGAAGAATAACAAGGCCAAGACCGTGCGCATGAAAGAAATTAAGCTGCGTATCGGTACCGATGTGAATGACTACAATGTGAAAATGGCTCGCACGGAGCAGTTCCTCGACCATGGCCACAAAGTACGCTTCCAGCTTCGTTTCCGCGGACGTGAGAATGCTCACCAGCAGCTTGGTCTTGAGGTGATGGCTAAGGTTGTTGAAGATATGAAGACCATGGGTAAGGTTGACCAGGCTGCAAAACTTGCAGGCAATACTGTCACCATGGTACTTACCCCCCTGCCGGCAGCGCAGCGGGTGAAGAAGTTCAAGAAGTACGAGGAGGCCGACTTTGATGCAGAGTCTGAAGAGTTCGACGCCTCTGACGACGAATAATTTCTTAACAGAATCTTTAATTGCCGCAGATGCTTATTATTCGAGCAATCTGCGGCAATTTTTATATCTGATTTTGCTTGCATGCGCCGATTGATGGGGTATAATCTACTCCGCCTACATGAGTAACATAGAACAATATTACCTGCTTCGCGATGGAGAAAGCTACGGCCCGTATACGGTACCGCAGTTGCGTGATATGTTGACAAGTGGTGAGCTTAAGCGCGAGGATAGTATATGGCGAGAGGGTATGCGGGGGAGGATGGCGCTTGGCTCTCTGCCGGGGATTGAGCCTCACTCAGATGGTTTTTGGGCTGAGTTGAAGGGGTTTTCATTCATCTCGTTCTTTTCAGAGATTTTCCGTCGTCATACCTCTGCGGATATTGAGGATTGCTTTGGCTCGGGTACCTCCAGAACTACTCCGCCTCTTCATGAGGTGAGCACGGTGTGGCCGGCTCCTTGGATATTTTCCCGTCTGATTCTGGTTTGTTTGGTACTTTATTTCGGGTTTAACTGGGCTTCCACTCAATTTCAGAACCCGTTATTGATACCGGCTCTGATTTTCATCGGTAATTTCGGTATTCCTTTTTGTCTGTTTGTGTTGTTTTATGAGATGAACGTGAGACGAGACGTGAGCATCTATTCTGCCGGGGTGATGATGATGACCGGCAGCATGTTGTCGCTGATTTTTTCTCTGATATTATTTGCTTTCTGGCGAGGGAAGGGGGTGCTTTGGGCCGGACCTATTGAGGAAAGTGCAAAATTGCTGGCTGTCTTGTTGGTGGCGCACAGCAAGTGTAATGGTCGTATATTGACCGGTTTGCTGTTAGGCGCAGCTGTAGGTGCCGGTTTTGCTGCGTTTGAAAGTGCGGGGTATACGTTCATGCACCTTAGAAATCTGGTAGCGTACCACACAGCGGCAGATATTCTGGCACAGGCTGATCCTCGTGTGGGGCAGGTTGTTCAGCAGCTTGCTGAGCGTAGCATGAGCCCCGATATTGTTATGCGATACCGTGCTGTCCTTACCAGTATAGCCGGGCATACCCAGTGGACCGCAGCTGTAGCCGGTGCTTATTGGCTGGTATGGAGCCGTCTGCGAAGTGAGGGAACGCTGGGACACGCAACCTCCATTGTCAATTTTAACGTCCTGCAGGACTGGCGTTTCCTGAAATTGGCCAGCGTGCCGGTTATCGTGCACATGTTCTGGAACAGTTCGTTGCTCGATACGTTCCCGCTGCTCAAACTTGCTCTTTGTGGTATAGTCAGTTGGGCTCTTATCCTTCTTTTGCTGGCTGCGGGGCTGGCGCAGGTGCGCGAGGCCAGGGAGCGAGCCGGTTTGTAAGGGGGAGGTAATTCAGTAATTCATTTTGGAGTTGCGTCTGTGGGCCGCTTTTAAAATCCACGTGACAACTCCGAAGAACTCTGACATTTCCTCCGCGGTCAGAAGTCGTGACGCGTAGGACGGATTTTCCGGGGCGAGAAAAACGCTGTTTCCTTTTTTGAGCAAGCGTTTGACGGTAAACTCTCCATCAATGGCTGCAATGACGATATCTCCGTGCTGAGCTTCTATGCTGCGGTCAACTACCAAGATGTCGCCATCGCATATACCGGCACCTATCATACTGTCGCCCCTGGCTCGTACATAATAGGTTGTAGCAGGGTGGCGTATGCACAGGGTATTGAGATTGAGTGTGCCGTTGAGTTCTCCCATCACGGGAGAGGGGAATCCGGCCATTACTCCCTCTTCGAAGTAGGGGAGCGAGCCCTGTTGCTCGGGAGTTGAGGCGGAATCAGAGCTCATCCTTCAACAGACTTTGCATATAGCGGTGAGCATAGTGCAGGCGGGAGCGGAGCGTGCCTTCGGGGATTTTCAGCATGGCTGCTACTTCCGAGTAGTTCATGCCCGCTATATCACAGAGTTGCACTACTTCTCTGTGCTCAGGGGAGAGCTGACTGAGCGCGTATTTCAGGCGAGTTTTCAGGTCGCCTACGTTAGCGTTTCTGAGCGGGTCAGACTCGCGGCAGCCGTCTGCTAAATCGATGTTTTTTTCCTTGGGGTCACCGTTGACATCATTATCGATGCTGATATTGCTCTTACGGCGTTTATTTTCCCTGCGTATGAAGTTGCGGGCTTCGTTGAGTGCAATGGTGTAGAGCCAAGTGTAGAATGCGCTGTTACCGTTAAACGAGCGCAGAGAACGGTAGGCTTTTACAAAGGCTTCCTGCGCGATGTCGTAGGCATCGGTTTCGGAATTAAGCATCTGCATGAGCATGGAGTGCAGCCGGCGGCTATGTCGTTTCACCAGTTCGTCGTATGCGCGTTGCACACCGGCGAGAGTCATTTGTATCAGGCTCTCGTCTTCGAGTTCGCTAAGCTGCGCGAGTTTCAGTTTTTCGCTCATGTGTTCAGATGGGTGGGGTTGGGTGGTTGTGTCTGCCACCCTCTGCCCGGAGGGCAGGCAGAGGGTGGCTGAAGGGAGGAGCCGAATCAGAGCTGGTAGTCGCGCTTATCGCGACTTTCAAACCAGTCTATGAAGGCTTTGTTTACTACAGTGAAACCGCCGGGGGTCGGGTAATCACCGCTGAAGTACCAATCGCCGCAGGGACCTTCGATGGCGCTGTGCAAGCCATCCAGAGTCTGGTAGATAACCTGAATGGTGCAGGGGCAGTTGTCCGGCGTCACCATGCGCGAAACCTCGGCCGTGATTTCATCTTCCGTGAAGGGTTCGTATATCTTCTTGACCGGGTTGCTGCGCTCGGCGGGCGGCAGAGTGAGCTGTCGCTTGCATTCCTCGTACACATCGATGATGTGCGTGTACATGCCGCGCTTCTTCAGCAGGGTAATGGCTGCCTGGAAAGCAATGAACTTGCCCATTTCGCTCA